>PMBA01000349.1 GCA_003152795.1 Acidobacteriaceae bacterium
CTCTTTTCGTGAGTGGGGGCGTGGCGGCGAATCGGGAATTGCGGGCGACTTTTGAGCGGGCAGCGGGGAGGCAAGGGCTTCCGGTTTTCTTTCCTGCGCGCGCGCTTTCGACCGACAATGCGGCGATGATCGCAGCGGCGGCTTTCCCGAAATTTCTGCGCGGGGAATTTGTGGCGATGGATTTTTCGGCGGAAGCGGGAATGGCTTTGCGTTGAGCGGGCCGACGGAACATACTCTCTGGGTCCCTGGAACGGTTTTGACTCCAGTGCAGTCCCGCTTGTCGGATAGCAGGTGGCGGGCGCCGAAACCCGGCAAGCAAAGAGGGGCACAGGGAACAGAACACAGGGGGAAACCCTGAATGCGCGGGGCATTTCTCGAAATCGTCACATTTCCCAGCTACAATGGTCGCGTGAAACCGACAATTTTTGTAGTGGAAGACGATCCGGATATTTCGCGCCTGGTTCGGCATCATCTGGAGGGGGCGAGTTTCAACGTGCGCCTGTACTCGACCGGGAATCTGGTGGTGACGGATGCGGAGCGGCAGCGTCCGGCGCTGTTTCTGCTGGACATTATGGTGCCGGGAAAAGACGGGCTGGAACTTTGCCGGCAGATACGGCAATCGGTGACGCTGGCGTCGGTTCCGGTGATATTTCTGACGGCCAAGAGCGGCGAGGCGGATCGCGTGCTGGGGCTGGAGTTGGGCGCCGACGATTACATTCCCAAGCCGTTCAGTCCGCGGGAACTGGTGGCGCGGGTGAAGGCGGTGCTGCGGCGTTTTGAGCGGCCACTGCCGCCGCTGCCAACCAAGATTGACGAAATCCACATTGACCCGAGCGCGATGACGTTGACGGTTCGCGGGAAGCAGGTGCCGACGACGGCGACTGAATTCCGGCTGCTGGATTACTTCATGAGGCACGCGGGGCGGGTGTTCACGCGCGACCAGTTGCTGGACTCGGTGTGGCGGGACACGGCCTACGTGACCCCGCGGTCGGTGGATGTTTATGTGCGACGCATCCGGGAAAAGATCGAGCCCGATCCGGAAAACCCGCGCTACCTGAAGACGGTGCGGGGGGCGGGTTACCGCTTTGAGGTTGCGCGTTGAGAAGTCGCATTTTCGTCAAATTGATGTTTGTGTTTCTGCTGGTGATTGGGGCCACGGCGATCACCTTGCAGTTGACTGTGCATAGGGTGTGGGAACGGACCCTGCACGAGCAGATCGAGCGCAATCTAAAACAGAAAGCGGTGATGTTCGCCTATCGGGTGGAGGCGGACCGGCAACACACGCTGGCCGACATTACGGCGCAGGAGGGTCAGGCGGCGGGAGCGCGCGCCACGGTCATCGATCCGACGGGGAAGGTGCTGGCCGACTCGGAAAGCGACGCGAGCACGATGGAGAATCATGGGCATCGGAAGGAGTTTATTTCCGCGCTCTCCGGGCAACTGGGAGTGGATGAACGGAAGAGTCAAACGCTAGGGGTTCCTTTCCTGTACGTGGCGGCGCCGGTTTCGGGAGGAGCGGTGCGGCTGGCGTATCCGCTGCCGGAGATGGAAATCACGGATCGGCCGCTGGCGGTGGCGCTGTTCTGGGGATCGCTGAGCGCATTCGTTTTCGCGGTGCTGGTGGCGGCGGTGGCATCCCATTATGTTGGGCGGCGGTTGCAGCGGATCGTGAATTTTGCGGAGCGGGTGGCGGCCGGGGATCTGACCGCGAGAATCGCATCGACCGCGACGGACGAGATCGGGAAAGTGGCGGCAGCTCTCGATAAGACGACGCGGCGGGTGGAGGAAAGTTACGCCCGGGTGCAAACCAGCCAGCGAGAGCTGGAAACTCTGCTCAACAGCATGCAGGACGCGGTGGTAGCGGTGGACGTGGACGGGCGGATCCAGTGGGCGAATCGGAGCATGGACCGGCTGCTGCTGCGCGCTCCGCGGCTGAATGCGCCGTTGATCGACAGCGTGCGTGATCCGGACTTTCTCGCCGCCATTCAAAAAGCTGCTCGCGATCAGGCGGTTACTTCCGCGCACTCGAACACGATCGTTACCGGACGCACTTTCGATGTGACGGCGGCGCCCATGCCCGGAGGGGGCGCGGTGGCGGTGCTGCGCGATCTCACCGAGACCGAACGGATGGAAAAGAGCCGCCGGGATTTCATCGCCAACGTTTCGCACGAGCTGCGGACGCCGCTCACCTCGATCCAGGGATACACGGAGACGCTGCTGGATAGTCCGCTGGCGGACAATCATGTGCGCGAGTTTCTGGAAATCATCCGCAAGAATTCGGCGCGCATGTCGCGTCTTACGGAAGACCTGCTTACACTGGCGCGGGTGGAATCGGGCGAGCAGCGGTTCGACATCCAGCGGGTGAGCACGGAAGAACTGCTGCAGGATGCCCGGGAGAGCTTCCGTGAAGTGGCGCGGTCGTATGGAGTGGAACTGGAGATTGAGAACTCGGTTCCCGCCGCGCGTGTGAATGCGGACCGCGAGGCCATCCACCAGATTTTTTCGAACCTGATCGAGAACGGGTTAAAGTACGCGGCTTCGGGGAAGAAAATTATTCTGGGAGCGCGCTCGGCCGGGAGCGGGGTCGAATTTTACGTGAGAGACTTTGGACCCGGCATATCTTCCGAGCATCTGCCGCGGCTTTTCGAGCGTTTCTATCGCGTGGATAAAGCGCGGTCGCGGGAATCGGGAGGCACCGGGCTGGGACTTGCCATTGCCAAACACATTGTCCTGGCGCATGAGGGAACGATTCGCGCCGAGAGCGAACTTCACCACGGCTCGAGCTTTTTGTTCACGCTGACGGCTTGCGCGCCCGATTCTGTTTAACCTTGGAAGGCGCCAGTGCCGGTCACTCGGGCAACACGCGTAGACCGTGGCTCGGGCAAAACCGGTCAAGGGTTTGAGGCTCCCCGGCAACGGTATAATCGGCAGGACTTGGGGAGATGATGCGGGCGTGAATCCTCTTTCTCGTGGAACTTATGAAGCGGCACGTGCTGATTTATGGGTTAATCGGTGGGGTCCTGATTACCGCGCTGAAGTGGGCAGAGTATCGGTTCCTGGTAATTGAGCATTCGATCGAAATCTACGGTGGACTGACGGCGGCGACCTTTGCCGCACTTGGTATCTGGCTCGGCCTCAAGCTGACGGGGAAGGGGCAGGGGATCGCGGTGAAGGAAGTCCCGGTCCCGAGCGGGGTACCATTTGTCCCGGACGAGAAAAGACGCGAGGACTTCGGCATCACGCGGCGGGAGCTTGAGGTTCTCGAACTGATAGCCCAAGGCATGAGCAATCGCGAGATCGCCGGGAAGCTTTATGTGAGCGAGAACACGGTCAAGACTCATTCCAGCCGAGTTTTCGACAAATTAGGGGCGAAGCGACGGACGCAGGCGGTGCAGTTTGGCAAGGAATCCGGCTTGCTTCCCTGATCCACTCACGCGAAGGAGTGATTTTTCACTCCGGCAGGCAAAATCACCCGAAAGAATGACGACAGAGACCGTGCGGGACGGTATGTTGCGTCCGGATTCAGGTTCACACTCCACAGGAGGCACATATGAAAAGGACGGTAGTAACTTTCGGGCTGATTTCCGGGGCGGTTTCCTCGCTGATGATGGTGGCGGCATTGCCGTTCGCGGACAGGATTGGTTTTGACAAGGGCGAGTATGTCGGCTACACGACCATTGTGCTGTCGTTTTTGCTGGTGTTCTTCGGCATCCGCTCGTATCGCGACAACGCCGGCAACGGGCAGATCACGTTCAGCAAGGGTTTTGCGGTCGGGATTTGCATAACCCTGATTTCGTGTCTCTTCTACGTGGCGACATGGGAAGTTCTCTACTTCCACTTCATGCCCGGTTTCATGGA
Source organism: Acidobacteriaceae bacterium (assembly GCA_003152795.1). Classification (GTDB taxonomy): domain Bacteria; phylum Acidobacteriota; class Terriglobia; order Terriglobales; family Acidobacteriaceae; genus Acidiflorens. The sequence goes on from PMBA01000349.1 coordinate 3,859, forward strand.
CAAGTACAGCGCCTATATGGTGGAGAAGCTCAAGGCCAAGGGCGCAAGCAGTGCGGCTATTCAGGCACAACTTCAGCAAGTGAAGAAATACAAGGACATGTACGACAACCCGCTGCTGAACGCGGCGATGACGTTCCTCGAGCCCTTCCCGATTGGGCTGGTCATCACGCTGGTTTCGGCGGCGGTGCTGCGGAGAAAGCCGGAATCGCAACCGGCACCAACGCCCTTGCCGGCATCCTGATGAACCTGGACCGGGGAATGAGCTGGTTGTTCTGGCAGCGTCGTGGTAAGCGTTCAGCCAGAAATTCACCCGGTTGTAACCTGCCCCGGGGAGCCGGGAATTATGCTTTTGCTGGGGTTGTGTGTCACACTCTGAGTTGACACCGCTGGTCCAGCAGAGCGGATCCGATCCTACAGAAGCAGGGCGGTTTTGGTTATGAGCACAGCCAGCGTGAAAACACCTTTGCCGGAGCCCTCGCACACAGTGCTGGTGCAGCGAACGGTGGAGGCGTGCGAACTGGCGCGCGAGGCAGCGGCGATTGCGGCCGAGGGAATTGCCACCGGGTCGATGTCGCGTCTGAACGCAATCCGGCAGTGCGAGAAAGAGCTTGACGCCATTGATGTGGAAGTAGACACGGGTGTGACCACGACGATCACCCGCGTTCCGGAAGCGGAGACCCGGCAACTGCTGGCGTGCATGAAGGTGATGATCGGACTGGAGCGCATCGGGGACCTGCTGTTGAGCTTTGCCACGAGCGCGCAGGCAGCGGGAGGGCGACTGGACTCGCAGGATGTCCGGGACTTGACGCAAATGGCCACGATTCTGGAAAAGATGCTGGCCGATGTGGGGCTTTCCTTTTCCGAGCGCGACGTCAAGAAAGCGATCGACGTGCTGCGGGCGGATGCGGAGATGGACCGGCTGCGCAATCTTATTTTTCTGCGGCATATCGAGAATCCGGAGAACGTGCAGCACCACGCCAGCCTGCAGGTGATCTTCATGACGCAATCACTGGAGCGCGCCGGGGATCATGCCAAGAACCTGGCGGAAGAGGTATGCCACTTTGTGAGCGGACACAGCATCCGCCACCTGCTCATGGCTTACGACAAACCAAAAGAGCAGATGTTTATCGAATGGCTGCGGCACAAAGAAGAAAATTCGCGATAGGTTGCGCCAGCTCGCAGTTGCTTCCAGCATCTTCCAGCCCAGTAGCTTCCAGCCCTTGACAGCCGGAGTCGCCAAGGCCGAGACTCGGTTGAGTTGATTTCCTATGCAGGAATCCACCCATCCCGAAGATGGAGTCCCATCGGCGAGCGCCGGGGATGCGAGCGCGGGAGCGAAGCGGGCCCCTTCCTCCGGCGCAACCGGCGAACCTGCGGTTGGGAACCGCGGGCTGGGAGAAACGGAACTGGACACGGCGCTGCAGTTGCTGGTGGAACGGGCGCAGTACATCACCGGGGCGACGGGAACCGCTCTTGCTTTGCCCCAGGGTGAAGAGATGGTTTGCCGCGCCAGCGCGGGTTCATCGGCGCCGGCAGTTGGGGCGCGTCTGCAGGTTCGTTCGGGATTGACGGGTGAGAGTATTTCCCGCCGCCAGTTGCTGCGCTGTGACAACGCGGAGACCGATCCGCGGGTGAATCTGGAAACGTGCCGGGCGCTGGGGGTTGCATCCATAGTCGTTTTGCCGCTGCTGCGGAGCGATGGCGGAGTTCGGGGCTTGTTCGAACTGTTTTCCGATCACGCCTACGCTTTCGAAGAACGCGATCTGATCGCGCTGGAGCGCATGGCCGATCTCACATTGACGGCCCTGGACCTGGCGGAGGACGGCCCGAACGCCGCGGGTGCGGGGCGGGAAGCGGAAAAGCCGGCCGGGTCTCCCACGGCAAAAAGCGCGCCGGTTGCCGCGATAGCGTTCAGCGTGCCTCAGGACGTTGCTCTTAACATTCCCGCGAACCTTCCCCGTAACCCAGAGTTTGTTGAGACCGAGGTGCTGCCCGGCGAGCTGCCGGCAATCTTGTCGCTACCTTCGCCGATGGCGCCGGCTTCCATCCCTGAGGCAATGAGCCGGGTGCAGAAATGTGGTTCCTGCGGATTTCCCGTTTCCGAGGGCAGAACGCTCTGTCTGGATTGCGAGAAGAAGGATATCGAGAAGAAGGATCTGGAAAAGAGGCAGCGCGAGAAGGAAAAGGGCGGGATCGATCAACCAATCGATCAACCAAAGACGGGCGATGAGGATCAGGGGACAGCAACCGGCGCTCCGGCACCGGCGCAGGAGGAATTTGTGCCCGCATTTCTTGCCAATGCAGTGCCCGTCAAAGAATCGTGGATGGCGAACCACGTTAATCTTCTGGCGATCGTGATTTTGATTTTGGGCATTGTGGTGGCGGTGGTGGTGTTTCGATAACTACCCTTGCACCGGCGGGCGCCGTTTTCCTTGACAAATCGCCGATGGAACCCATAGTCTGCGCTTAATCCCTTGTAACAACATAAAGGTGCCCAAGCATGAAAAATGTGTACGAAGTTTTGCGGCAGAAAGAACTTGAACTGACCAGGCTGGAGAAAGAAGTAGAGGCCTTGCGCGTTGCCGCCCCGTTGCTATCGGAAGAAAAAGAGCCGCAGGCGGAAGCGCCCAAGCCGAGCATCGCCGCCAGCGCACCGCCGCAGCCGGTTCGGATTCCTCCAGTGGTTGCAGCGCAGGCAGCGGCACCGGCGCCGGCACGAGTGGCGGGCTGGGAAGATGCGGCGAAGCGCTGGCCCTAGAACAATTTGGTGGTGCCTGGCAGAGACGTTGGTGGCACAGGGCCGATATTGCGCGCTGTGGCGTTGCCGGCTTGCAGTGTTTGGTTGAGAACCGGAATCATTTGTTCGTTTATTGCCAGCGCTGAAGTGCCAGGCCAGGCTCGGCCGACTCCACGGGCTGAATTCTCCGGAGCTGTCTCCCGCAGATTGCCGGAAAGTAAGATCACCGCACACCATTTCAATCCAGCGTGGTGAAGGCCAGGGCCAACAGAGTCTTCTGTTCTACCTCATGCGCTTTTGCCGAACCGGTAGCTGGACTGGCGCTGGCGGAACGCTTCACGGAATGCACCGGGCGCTCATTGGCGATGTGCTTCAGGCGTGGCAGCACGTAGAAAAGCGCGCCCATGTTGGCCGGTTCCTCCTGCACCCACACAATATCGCGGGCCGTGCCGTGACGCTCCAATTCGGCGGTTAGTTCGGCCTCCGGGAATGGATACATCTGTTCGAGGAAGACGATGGCGGTGGTCAAGTCGTTGTCTTTGTCTTTGTCCCTGCGTTTCAGGCGCTCGGTGCGGAGTTCGTGTCCGATTTTCCCAGTGCAGATCAGAATGCGCTTGGGGTCCTGGGCCTCGGTGTCGGGAATCACCGGGAGAAACTGTTGATGGGTGAGGTCTTCCAGGGGAGAGAGGGCATCGGGATGACGCAACATGCTCTTGGGCGAGAAGACGATGAGCGGCTTCCTCCACTTGCGCAGGGCCTGGCGGCGGAGCAGGTGAAAGTACTGGCCGGCGTTGGAGGGCTGACAAATCTGGATATTGTCGCGCGCCGCGAGCTGTAAAAAGCGTTCGATGCGGGCGCTGGAGTGCTCCGGACCCTGGCCTTCGTAGCCGTGGGGGAGCAGAAGGACGAGGCCGGAGAGCAGGTTCCACTTGTCCTCGCCGGCACAGACAAACTGATCGATCACGGCCTGGGCAACGTTGGCAAAATCGCCAAACTGCGCTTCCCATAGAACGAGGGCCTCGGGATAATCGCGGCTGTAGCCGTATTCAAATCCCATCACGCCGGCTTCCGAAAGGGTGGAGTTGTAGATGTCGCACGGCGCCTGGCCGGGCGCGATGTGGAGCAGCGGAACGTACTCTGTCTCATCCTCAATATCGAGCAGGACCGAGTGCCTCTGATTGAAGGTTGCGCGGCGCGAGTCCTGGCCGCTGAGGCGCACCGGGATACCCTGCTTCACCAGGCTGGCAAAGGCCAGCGCCTCCGCCATGCCGTAGTCAACCGGCTTGATGCCATGGCCCATCTCCTGGCGCTGATCGAGCAACTTCTTCACCTTGGGATGGATGTGGAAACCCTCTGGATAGGTGGTCAGACGCTGGGTGAGTTCGGCCAACTG
>PMBA01000384.1:0-150 GCA_003152795.1 Acidobacteriaceae bacterium
TGGCTGCTGTTCACCGATGCGGACGTACGTTTTAAGCCGGACGCGCTGCGGCGAGTGATTGCCTATGCGGAAGCGGAGAAGGCGGACCATGTCGTACTGTTTCCGCGCATGATCACGAAGACCGCGGGCGAGCGCATGATGATTGCGTTC
>PMBA01000384.1:166-11980 GCA_003152795.1 Acidobacteriaceae bacterium
ATGGAAGTGCTCGACGATATGAAACTCGGCAAGGTAGTGAAGAATGCCGGGTATGCCCAGCGCAATGTGTTTGGCGAGGACCTGATTTCGCTGCGGTGGGCTCAGGGTGCTTTTGGAATCGTCAACAATCTCACCAAGAACTTCTTTGCGGTAATGTCGTTCCAGTGGCCGCGCACGGTCGGCGCAATCGTTGCTCTAGGATTCATCAACCTGGGACCGTTTCTCGGAGTGTGGTTGGCGCACGGGTGGGCTCGGTTGCCGTATGGCATAGCTCTTGCCTCTCTCTTCGGGATTTTTTGGGGAATGTCGGCCCGGTCCGCAGTGCCACCTTATTACTTCTTCCTGCATCCCGTAAGCACGACACTATTCATGTACACGCTCGTTCGATCGATGTTTCACGCGCTGTGGAACAACGGGATTGTCTGGCGGGGGACGAAGTACGCGCTGGAAGAGTTGCGGAACGGAATGGTATGAACCGCAGAGCGGGATCGTGCCGCAACAGCGCCCACGCAGGGAACCCAAAACACTACTCCTCTTCCACATCGATAATTGCAATGGGCGGTCCCGGTCTCCTGCCGCGGGCGTGCTTCGCTTTTTTGGCACGGAAAGTCCCGGCGCTGAAGTTTCCATGACGCTCGACATCGTAATCTTTGAGGATAGCGGGTGGCAGCGCGGCATCATTCCCGAGTTGCTGAGGATGCCGCAGGATGATCTCGGCGCGATCGTCGTATTCCTCGATCCTTCCCCTGATCTTGAGTTCGCGGCCCTGAAGTTGATGTACGTCCCCCACCTTTCTCAGATCACCCCGAAATACGACCACGGTGAAGGGACAGTTGCGGTAGTCGGCGCAGAAGTCCAGGAACGTGACGCCGTTGGGGCCGTCCTCGACGCGCACGACCGTCCCACTAACGCAATGCGTTCTGCCCACGTGTTTCTGCGCTTCAGAAATGGGTAGGCATTTCTGATCAGAAGCTGTGTTCATGAACTGGGTGTCTTTAGGCTGCTTGCGTGCGAGGCACACGGAAATTGTGACGAACGCGATCGCGGCGAGAACCAATAGAGATCGAAGGCGCATACAGGAGAGACATTGCCCAGCGCGCAGGTCTCAACTTTAATTGTAAGAGTCAGAAAATCTGGCAGGGCGAAAGGGAGAGAAAAAATTTCGAGGACCGTTCCTGAAATGGGAAGAGGTGGGGCCATGGCGTGCATGGCTCCACCGAATCTCTTCTCCCAATTCGTGCGGACGACTACTTGAAGGACTGAACGGCTGCCGCTTCGTCGTCTTTCACGTCGAACACGGTGTAGAGCTTGGTGATCTGGAGCAGGTCGTGAACCTTCTTGGTCAGGTTGAGCAGTTTCAGTTCTCCGCCTTGGTTCTTCGAAGTTGTGAAGGCGCTCACGAGTTCGCCGATGCCAGAGCTATCGATATAGTTCACGTCGCCCAGGTTTAGCAGGATTTTTTTCTGTCCCTTGGAAAGCAGATCGCGAACGGTGTCGCGGAGCACAACGCTGCCTTCGCCGAGGGTAATCCGGCCGCTGAGGTCGACAATCGTGACGCCATCCACTTGACGAGTACTGGACTTCATGCTCACTGGGGAGCCTCCTTGGAGTCCGCGGGGTTGCCGTGGACGTGCTTGATCATTCTAAGTTCGGTGCCCGTCTGTGACGGGTGGATTTCCACCACATCCATGAACGAGCGTATCAGAAAAATGCCGCGGCCCGATGTTTTCATCAGGTTGTCCGGCGCCAAAGGGTCCGGGATTTTACTGGCGTCGAGGCCTTTGCCCTGGTCGCGGATGACGATGACCAGGTCATGAGCCGTGCGCTCAAAAGCCAGTGTAACCTTTTTGCTCGGATCGTAGGCATTGCCATGCAAAACTGCGTTCACGGCGGCTTCGCGCACCGCCATGGAGATCTTCATGACCTCCTCGTCGTCAAAACCGGCTTCGGTGGCCATGCGGCCAGCCGTCTGTTCGGCGTTGTTCACCGTCTCCAGCGTCGAATCGAGCGTGTAGGAGACGCGGTCTGCGGACATAGTTGCCTAATGTGAGCGAACGGTTCCTGAGCCGGCCTTGGCCTCGCTTACGGCGTTGACGCCGGACCCAAAGTACTCACCCGAAAGCGTGGAACGGGCGAAGGGAGAGTTTGCCTGTAGGGCCCGCAAAAGTCAACGCGATACCCACTTTCTCATACCACATCTCTCACCTAACATTAGACAATGTTCCCGCAGATTTTGCACCCGCATCGCGCACCGCCGCGAAGAAGCGCTTCAGTTTGCTGGCATCCAGTTGGCCATTGGTGCGCACGCCGGAACACAGATCGAGGCCAAACGGGCCGACCTGTTCGATGGCCTCGGCTACGTTCTCGGGCGTGAGCCCTCCCGCCAAAAACAGCGGGATGCCGATGCGTTCGCGGATGGCGCGACTGAGGGTCCAATCGTGAGTTCTGCCGGTGCCGCCTAGTTCTTTGACCGCGAGTCTCTGGTTGCCGGAATCGAGCAGGATTGCATCCACGTGGGGCGCTACGAGGACGGCCTCTTCGATGGATTCTGGTCCGGTCACGTGGATGACCTGCACCACGGAGATTCCAGGCAAAGCGTTCTTTAGATTGCGATGGGTGCCTTGCGTAAGATGATCGCAGATCTGGATCGTGTTGGTCCGGCAGAAACGCTGCTGCTCGACGATGTCGGGAACCCATTGCCTGGAAGTCAGCAGGAAGGTTGCGATGGGGGGTGGAACTGTGGCGGCAGTCTCAGCGATCTGTTCGTCGCTGATCACGCCTGGCCCGCTCGGCATGTGGGAGACCAGGCCCAGCGCGGATGCGCCTGCTTCCACCGCCATCGCTGCTTCCTGGATGCTGCCGATGCAGCAGATTTTTACTCGTGGCTGGAGACATTGAATCATTTAGACATTGAACCATTGAGGCATTGAAAACCCTTGGGAACCCAGGTCTTCAATGATTCGATGTCTAAATGATTCAATGATTCAATGTCCCTACTCGCCGTAAGGAACCCAGATGTTCTTTAGCTGAGTGGCGTGCTCAAGAAACCAGCGGCCCTCGGCCAGTTTCGGGTTGAACCAGTCGATGGCGCGGCCTTCGTTCGTCCAAACCTGCTTCAGATTGCCAACCGACATGGCCTTAGCGGCTGCGGCGCTCGGTTCATCGCCAAAGCACCAGATAGCATCGACATCGTCATGTTCGGCGAGTGGCTTCAGAAGCTGCGAGGCGTATCCGGTCACAACATTCAGCGCGCCGCCGGGCAGATCGCTGGTGTCGAAAAGCTGGTAGAGATCGCCTGTGATCAGAGGGTAGGTTTCCGACGAAACGGCAATCACCGTGTTTCCAACCGCGAGTGCGGGCATCACGAGCGAAAGAAAACCGAGTAGCGGTGCTTCTCGGGGGCAGATTACGCCTATCGTCCCAATGGCCTCGTTCATCGCGATCGCGACATTGCGGAACGGAGGGTTGTGCACTGCGCCGTCAAACTTATCGGCCCACGCGGCGTAAGAGAAGATGCGCTGGACGCTGAGATCCACTTCGGCGATGGCCTGTTTTTCGCCAACCACGGCAGCCAGGCGATGGGCAATTTCATCGCGGCGTTGGGAAAGATTCTCGGCGCAATAGTAGAGAACCTGGGCGCGATTGTGGGCGGTAGTTTTTGCCCACGCGGCGGCCTTGCGCGCCGCCTCGACCGCGTTGCGAATGTCTTTGCGATTGCCGAGGGGTGCTTCGCCCAGCAATCGTCCGTCGGCCGAACGCACCTCCATGCTGTAGCCGGAGTCGGGGCGCGCCTGTTTGCCGCCGATGTAGAGTTTGACGGTTCGATCGATTGCAGGAGCATCAGTATCGGGAGGGCTGGCCGAAGTGCTGGAGACTGCCTTCGATTCCGCCCCAGGCGGTGCGGGCGTATTCTTCGCCGGAGTCTTCTCTGTGGCAAGCAGCGGCGCGTTCTTGAACCACGCTGGCTCCAGGTATTCGAGCAGGCCTTCGCGTCCGCCCTCGCGACCGTAACCGCTTTCGCGATAGCCGCCGAAGCCGCAGGAAGCGTCGAACAGGTTGGTGCAGTTTACCCAGACCACTCCCGCTTTAAGTTGTGCGGCAACATGCAGAGCGACATTGATGCTCTCGCTCCAGACGCAGGCGGCCAAACCATAAACCGTATTATTCGCCAACTCCACGGCTTCGGCGGGCGTGCGGAAGGTCATTGCCGCCAGCACGGGTCCGAAAATTTCCTGCTGCGCGACAGTCGACGTCGGATGCACATTGCTGAGCAGGGTTGGCGGATAGTAGAAGCCGCGCGAGGGCAAGGTGACCTGCGGCTGCCAGCAGGTTGCGCCGTCGGCCACACCCTGCTCCACCAGTTTGCAGATGCGGTCGAGTTGCACCTTCGCGATGATCGCGCCGATGTCAATGGCTTTGTCGAGCGGGGCGCCGATGCGGAGAGTGCTCATGCGATCCTGGATTTTGGCGATTAGAGCTTCGGCAATGCTCTCCTGCATCAGCAGGCGCGAGCCCGCGCAACAAACCTGGCCCTGATTGAAAAAGATTCCGTCGACCAAGCCTTCCACGGTGCTGTCGAGGTCGGCGTCTTCAAAAACGATGAATGGAGACTTTCCGCCAAGCTCAAGCGAAAGGCGCTTGTGGCTGGTCGCGGTGGCGGCGCGAATGGCGCGTCCGACTTCGGTCGATCCGGTGAAGGCGATCTTGTCCACGTTTGGATGCTTGACGAGCGCCTCGCCGGTTGCGCCGTCTCCGGTAACGATGTTGACCACACCGGCGGGCAAGTTGGCTTCCTGGCAGATTTCGGCAAAGGCCAGCGCGCTGAGCGGCGTGAATTCCGCCGGTTTCAAAACCACGGTGTTGCCGGTCGCGAGCGCGGGCGCAATCTTCCACGCCAGCATCAGCAGCGGGAAATTCCAGGGGATGATCTGACCGACGACCCCGCACGGAACGTACTCGTGGAACTCGTGCTCCAGAAGTTGCGCCCAACCCGCATGGTGATAGAAATGCCGCGCCACCAGCGGGATGTCAATGTCGCGACTCTCACGGATGGGCTTGCCGTTGTCCATCGTCTCGAGAACCGCCAGCAAACGGGACTGCTTCTGCACCAGCCGCGCGATGGCATAGAGGTAGCGCGCGCGGGCATGGGGAGAGAGCGCCTGCCATCCAGAAGACGCGGCCCGCGCGGCCTTGACTGCGGCGTCAACGTCGGCCGCCGAACCTTGCGCAACCGACGCGAGTTTCTCTCCGTTCGAAGGATCGACGGTGTCGAAGTACTCTCCCGCCGCGGGCGCCTGCCATCCGCCGCCGATGAAGTGTTGGAAGCGGTAGCCATGGTGCTCCAGCCAGGTCGTGGCTTCCTTCGAATCTTCGGGCGCGGGGCCGTATTCCATGCTGACGAACTTTTCGGCAATGCTCATTTGAGTGGGCTCGATCCCTTCTGCAGACTCTGTTGCGACACATGGCAGTCCTGAAATTTGGACGGGCCGCGGGTCGTGTCAAACCTCGCGATTGTCGAACAAAAGAATGTGCGGGGGATCGGTTGTGAAGGACTGCACGTCCGCCGCTGTAGCTTGTCCTTCCGGACTCGCGAAAGCCTTCTGGATGGCCGCCATATCGTCGAAGTGCAACGTCGCGACCAGATGAAAGCCCGACGGCCCGGCTGGTGATGCAACGGGACCTTGGCTGACTTCATACTTTCTAAGGCCGGGGATCTTCTTTGCGAGTGGAATGTGGGAGCTGAAATAATGTTTGTCAAAAGCGGCCGCATCTTTCGGAGTCTTGTAGATCACCAGCAATCGAGCCATTGTTTCCCCCATAGTTGAAGTTCCTTCTGCCACTCGCGCCGGGACGGGGCAAAGCCCCGTCACCACACCACCTTCAGAGCTCACGCCATCGGATGCCGATACTCGGCGGAATAACGCCCGGTGGCCTGATGCTCCAGTTGCCGTTCGATGTCGCCTAACAAGCCGCTGGCTCCGAAGCGAAACATTTCGGCGCGCAGCCACGACGGGCCCAGTTCCTCTTTGATCATCGCCAGCCAATCCATCGATTGCTTCGCGGTGCGGATGCCGCCCGCGGGCTTGAAACCCACGGCCATTCCGGTTTGCTGCGCGTATTCGCGGATGGCGCGCGTCATCACCAGGCCCACCGGCAAGGTCGCGTTGGTCGGCTCTTTACCCGTAGAAGTCTTGATGAAGTCAGCGCCCGCCATCATGGCCACCACGCTCGCGCGCCCCACGTTGCGCAGCGTGAGCAGGTCTCCGGTGCCGAGGATCACCTTCATGTGCCTGGATCCGCAGGCTTGCTTGAAAGCTGCTACCTCATCGTAGAGGGCCTGCCAGCGGCCGCCAAAAACATGCGCCCGGGTGATCACGACGTCGATCTCGTGAGCGCCAGCCTCGACTGATCGGCGAATTTCGTTGACCCGCTCCGCCAGTGGCGACAGGCCCGCAGGGAAGCCGGTGGACACTGCGGCGACATGCACTCCGCTACCTTCGAGTGCGCGCAGAGCCGTTTCCACAAACGTGTGATAGACGCAGATGGCAGCGACGCAAATTTGCAAGTCCTCGATGCCAAGTTTTTTTTCAATTTCCTGCTGAATGGGATGGCGGCCCTTTGCGCACAGACGGCGAACCCGCTCCTCGGTGTCATCGCCGGAAAGAGTGGTCAGATCCATGCAGGTGATGGCGCGCAGAAGCCAGGCTGCCTGCCAATCTTTTTTCACCGTACGGCGCGCGACCTGGGATTGAGCGCGGCGCTCGACGGCGCTGGTGTTGACCCGCACTTCCCGGACCCAATCTAAATTGAGAGGGATGCCGGTGTTGGGCAGCAGAGGCCGTCCGGAAAGGATGGCAATCGCAGTGCCTGGGTCGCTGGCACGGCGGGGTGCGACGCTCCGAACCTCGTTGTGTTCGACCGGCATCAAGCGCTCCAGCGAAAATACAGCGGAGATCTGGCCTGCCCCGTCTCACTCCGCGTTTCTACGGGGCGTTGGGGCGGCGACATCCAACAGTTGTGCCGCTACTCGTCCTTTGCCGTTCGATTGTACGGCAGATACGACGAAAGATGAATTCCCGGTTTCGTCTTGACACTGAGACTTTGCACGGCTAGGCTCGGCGCGATTCCAAAATTTTCCGATCGGTGATACTGGAGGGCAGTTTTGAGCAAGCCGTGCGGTCGTTTTCGAGTTCACCAGGAGTTTTTCAGGGCAGCAATTCTCTCCGCACTGCTGGTGGCGGCGCTGGCGATTCCCGCGCGCAGCGCCAGCAAGAAAATTATCTTCGATACAGATCCCGGCACGGACGACGCCATGGCCCTGATGCTGGCGCTGAACTCGCCGGAGTTGGACATCCGCGCCGTCACGGTTGTACCGGGCAACGTAACCGCGAAGCAGGGACTGGAGAATGCACTGCGCATGATCTCGCTAGCCAATCGTTGCGACATTCCCGTGGCCGCTGGAGCCCAGCATCCGCTGTTCCAGAAGTTGATCACCGCCGAGTTCTGGCACGGCAAGAACGGGCTGGCCAACATCGAATTGCCGCCCAGCAAGTGCAAAGTGGATACCCGCTATGGTCCGGACCTGATCATCGAGATGGTGCATGCCGCACCGCACGAAATCACGCTGGTCCCGGTGGGTCCGCTTACCAACATTGCGCTGGCGGTGGAGAAAGATCCGTCGATTGTTCCGCTGGTCAAGGAAGTCATCATCATGGGCGGCTCGATTACGGGCGGCAACGTGAACGCCTCCGCCGAAGCGAACATCTACAACGACCCCGAAGCTGCGCAGATCGTTTTCCAGGCTGGCTGGCCGCTGACCATGGTCGGTCTTGACGTCGGCGACAAGACATTGCTGTCGTCGAAGTACGTCGCACAACTGGGACAGACCCACGGGCCGATGAATGATTTCATCTACCAGGTGGCGCACTATCTGGTTGATCTGGCGGCGCAATTCGGGTTCGATGGCACGCCCATGTATGATCCGCTGGCGGTCGGAGTGGCCATCGACTCAACGTTAGTAAAAGCGCCACCGATGCATGTGGATGTAGAAACCCGAGGCGATTTCACGCGCGGCGAGACGGTTGCCAATCGCCACGGCATGGTCGAACGCAACGTGCTGCACGGTGACCGCTATGTCATTGAAGGTCTCGACAAAGTCGAGCCCAATGCGAAAGTCTGCGTCGAGGTTGACGCCGACCGCTTCCTGCAGCTGTTTGTTTCCAGAATTCGCGGTAAGTAGGTTCTGCTTCGTATCAGGGCATTGCTTTCGCGATACCGCAAGTCAAAGAATCGAACACCCCTTTAGGGGCCGGGCATTGCAATTGCAAAGGAGAATCGATGTACACACCCCACACGCTGGGTATTGCACTGTTGATGATGATCACGAGCGCCATCTGCTGGGGCTCCTGGGCCAACACCTACAAAGGCGTAAAGAATTATCGCTTTGAGCTGTTTTATTGGGACTACGCGGTCGGCATTTTTCTGATCTCGCTCATTCTGGGCCACACCATGGGCATCACCAGCCACGATGGATCCGATCTAATCAGCAACCTGCACGCGGCCAACACCAACGACGTGATTCTTGCCATGGTCGGAGGCGCCATCTTCAATCTGGCGAATTTATTGCTGGTCGCGGCCATCGATATGGCGGGGCTGGCGATCGCCTTTCCGGTTTCGATCGGAATCGCGCTGGTAGTGGGCGTGATCACGAGCTATGTGCAGCACCCGCAAGGCAACGCCGCTCTGCTGGCCGGGGGCGTGCTTTGCGCCGTCGTCGCCGTCATTCTGGACGGCAGAGCCTATAGCGCGCTGGCCGCCGCGAGTCGCTCGACGTCGAAAAAAAGCATCACCATCTGCATCGTCTCTGGCGTCCTGATGGGGCTGTGGGCTCCCTTCATGACGCGCGCGATGCCGCACGANNTTATCTGGGGCACGGGCATGGTTTTTAATCTGGTCGCGGCCAGCTTTACCGGGGTGGCAATTTCGTATGCCATCGGGCAATCCGCGCCGATGGTGGCTGCGCTCTGGGGCGTGCTGGCCTGGAAGGAATTTGCCGGCGCACCCGGCAAGGCCAGAGTCTATCTCGTTCTCATGTTTGTCTTTTATTGTCTGGGGATACTGCTGGTGGCCAAGGCAAATGGTTAAAGTCGCGGCCAGAGCCGTTGGCGGGTTGTAAGATTCCTTCGAAGACAATTCTTCCTGGAATACGGACTCAGTTCGCAGCGGCTGCGGATACTTTTCGGAGAGTGACTTTCGGCTGCATTTTGGGCTGGGCAAAGCGACCAAGGCCGATGCGATCGAGATTCGGTGGCCGAGCGGCCAGGTGCAACGTGTGGAAAACGTTGCCGGCGACCAGATCATAAAAATCCGCGAAAGCATAGGCATTATGAAAAACTGAATTCCCAGTTTCGTCGCAGCCCATTTGCGGAGTTTGCACAAAAACTCTTGACTTTACTTTTCTAATCTATTTATATGACCCATCGCGAAAAAGGGATGCTCCACGGTTGAGCTGCGAGGAAGTCGATCCCAAAATCGCCACTCACTTTGATCGAGATATGGTCGGGAAGACGAGTGGCCGCTGAAGGTAGGGGACCCATGCTGAAGAGAAAAGCGCTGGTGGTAGCGGTTCTGTGTTCCGTATTAGCCCTGTGTCCGCTGGTGTACAGCCAGGCGAACGGCAGTCTATCCGGAACGGTTACCGATAAGACCGGATCAGTCATCTCCGGAGCGACGGTGAAAATCACCTCGCAGAGCACCGGCACGACGCGTGAAGTCAAGACCGACGGATCCGGCCACTACATTGCGCCTTACATGGCGGTGTCGATTTACACCATTCGAGTGGAGTCCCAGGGATTCCAGACCACCGAGCAGAGGGACATTCGTCTGCAGGTTAACGAAGAGCGCGAAATTGATTTCGCGCTTAACCCCGCGTCAGTAAGCCAGACGGTGGAAGTGAGCGCCACCGAAGTGGCAGTTGAAACTACGAATCCAACGCTCGGCCAGGTGATCACTTCCGAGCAAGTTGCAGAGTTGCCGCTGAACGGGCGCAACTTCGTGCAACTGGCGACGATAACGGCCGGCGTCACACAGGAAACCAACACCGGCAGCTTCTTCAATGGCGGCCCCAGCAGCGAAGTGTCGACGCGCGGCTCTTACTCGCTTTCGGTAGGAGGATCGCGAGCCAGCAGCACGGACTGGTTGCTCGATGGCGTTGATAACAACGAATTGACGGGTGGTGGTATCGCGATTGTGTCTTCGATCGATGACATCCAGGAGTTCAAGGTGCTCGCCTATAACTACTCGGCGGAGTACGGTACGCGAGCGGGGCCGACGGTGCTAGTGACAACGAAGTCGGGGACGAATCGGTTGCACGGTTCGTTGTTCGAATTTTTCCGAAATACAAAACTTGATTCAAAGAGCTATTTCGCCTCCAGTAAAGAGCAGTTCAATCTCAATCAATTTGGCGGGTCACTGGGCGGAGCGATTCAGAAAGACAAGACGTTCTTCTTTCTGGACTATCAAGCGAAAAGGCAGCGACATGGAATTCCTTCTGTGGGCATCGTTCCCACGTCAGCGATGATGGGCGGGGATTTCACGCTTGATGCGTTTGGCAATCCCCATGCTCCACTGGTGAATCCGTTCTCGCTCGGCCCGTTCCAGTGCGATGGCTCCGGCAACGCCCTTCCATCGTCGAGCGGCATCCAGCCATCCGGAGTCCCTTGCAACAAGATCCCGAGCGATATGTGGGACAATACCGGCAAGCAGATGATTGACCTTTATCCCGCTGCCAACGTTACCGTCCCAAACGGCATTTACAACTACAGCAACGTCCCGGTCAGAAAACTCAACGAGGGTGAGTTCGATATCCGTGTTGACCACAATTTCTCCAGCAAGGATTCGGTGTTTGCGCGGTTCAGCTACGATCAGGCCGATTCTTTTATTCCGGGGGGTTCGCCGGGGTTTGCCGAAGCGAATGCTTTTGCCAGCACGCAAAACATCAGCAACCACGGGCGCAATGTGGCGATTTCGGAAACGCATATTCTTTCCGACCGCAACATCAACCAGTTCACCGCCGGCTTTAGCCGGATTTTCAATCACATCTTGTCNNAGCAAGTGCCCGGGGGCGCCCGCAGGAGTTGTAAACCAGTCAATCACAGACTGCATGAGTTGCGGGCTGACCTCAACCGAACTAACCGGTTACTGGTCGCTGGGCGATCGCGGGTTCGCTCCCGACACGGGTGGAACCAACGTTTTCTTCCTCTCCGATTCTTTTGACATGATCCGCGGCAATCACAACATCCGGGTTGGTGGTGGATTCCGCGCCAATCAAATGAATGTTGAAGCGAACGCATTCCAGGACGGTTTTCTACTTTTCTTTGGCACTTGGACGGGGGACCCGGCGGCTGACCTGCTCCTGGGCCAGCCTGGCGGCGCCATTCACGATCAGACGTTCAAGGGCGGTACAACGGGACGCCGGTGGAAGCTTTTCCGTCCGTTTGTGCAGGACGACTGGCGAATTACCTCCAACCTGACTCTCAACGTTGGCGTAGCGTGGGCACTTGTCACCCCGATCACAGAGGCTCATGATCGTCAGTCGAACTTCGACTTTGCCACCGGCAAGTTGCTGGTCGCGGGTCCGGCTTCGGAGATTGCAGGTTGCACCATCTGCGTCAGCAGTGACGGACGCGTGGGCATTAAGATGGACAAGAGCGCGGTTGAACCGCGTATCGGACTCTCATGGAAGCCCTTCGGGAAACAAAATACTGCGATTCGCGCGGGCTATGCGATCTTCCACGATTCTTCGTGGAATCAGGG
>PMBA01000384.1:12024-13370 GCA_003152795.1 Acidobacteriaceae bacterium
ATTTCCCTGGAACGGTGCAGTCGCAGAACCTCAACTTCAAGCAGGGGCAGGTGCAGCAGTTCAACTTTAACGTTGAACACCAACTCCCCGGCAACATCGTGCTAACGGCGGGGTATGCGGGGTCTCGCAGCCATCATATTCTGGTGGATGGCTTGAACCTCAATGTCAACTCTCCGGCGGCGTGCGGTGTGGTCCCCGGATACACGCTGGGCTGTGGGCCGGGTGGAGCGGCTTTTGGAGTGCCCTATCCGACTCTTGGTGTGATATCGAATAACAACGACGCGGGAACCGCTCACTACAACTCACTACAGATTAAGGCTGAGACCAAGAGCGCCAGACACGGACTTTACGCGCTCCTGGGGTACACATATTCGAGAACCTACGACAGCGGCTTATCCGACGGCCTGGGCACAAACCTGGGCCCGACATACTTTCCTTTGCCGGGAAGTTCAAAGCTGGATTGGGGCTTGTCCCAGATCAACCTGAACCAGCAGTTCACGGCCAGCGTGACGTATGCTCTTCCGTTTGGCAAAGGCAAGAGGTTCGGCAGTGGCTGGAACGGCGCGCTCGACGGAGTGCTGGGCGGCTGGGAGGCGGATGTGATTGAGAGGGTTCTCTCCGGATTCCCGATTTTCATATTCGATAGCCAGAATCAATCGGGCGTGAATTTTCAGCAAAACGCGGCCAGTACAAACCGTCCCGATCAAACCTGCTCTGGAAACTCAAGCCATCATTCCCCGGCAGCGTGGTTTGACACGACTTGCTTCCAGTCGCCGGTCGCTGGGGAACTGGGAAACGCCCCACGCGCGCCCCTTTCCGGACCGGATTTTGTGAATACGGATTTCTCGCTGATCAAACACATCGCGGTCCGCGAAGGCATGCACATCGACTTCAGGGCTGAGTTCTTTAATTTCTTCAACCACGCGCAGTTTGCGTCACCGAACGGAGACATCAACGCGCAATACGGAGGACCATCGTGCGCGGCAAGCTGCCCCAATGCTTCCACGTTCGGGACCATTAATTCGACGGTAAACAATCCGCGCCTGGTGCAGTTCGCCCTGAAGCTCAACTTCTAGGAGTGACCTGAATCTCGCGCGTTTCAACTTCGGGCAGACCGAATCGTCTGGCGCAACCCCAGNNGGTCTGCCCTTAGCTTTCGAATCCAACACTCGGTTAGGGAATACTGACATGCCGATTCGCCGGATGCGGAAACTCGCGCTTCTATGTTTGCTTGCTCTCTTGCTCGCTCTTTTGCTGGCAACCGCGGCCTTTGCCGAGAAGATCAAGATCATCGTCGATCAGGATGCCCGCGGCCCCGGCACCAGCGACCAGCAGGCGCTGCTGGT
>PMBA01000012.1 GCA_003152795.1 Acidobacteriaceae bacterium
CCTGCAACAGGCTCTGGAAACTCGGCTTTTGGTTATTATCTGCTGGCCCACGGCATGTGGAAGGGGGAGAAGATACAAATAGAGCAAAATGGATTTCGCGATGCCCCGAACTTCGTCCGGCTTTTTTCCCGAGACACTGGCGCAAGCGATGCTCGTGTCTGGTTTGGCGGGAGCGCGATTGTAAGAATTGACGGTCAATACAATCTGGAATAAGGAAGACCATGGATATTCAGACGCTGACAAGATTCTTCCTGTGGTGCACAATCATAAACGGAGCCCTGTTGGTCCTCTGGACCACATTGTGCATATTGGCCCCAGATTTGGTGTACCGCATGCAGAGCAAATGGTTTCCCATTCGCCGAGAAACCTACAACGTGGTCATCTACTCGTTCCTCGGATTGTTCAAAATCCTCTTTCTTGTCTTCAATGTCGTTCCGTACGTTGCTCTGCTGATCGTCGGATAGGAAAGAAGATCCAACACAGCTCGATCCCTGACGGGCAGGACGTCACCGGCTTCGTCATGGTCGAGCAGGTCAAGTCGATCGCCTTCCGGTCTCGGAACGTGAAGCGCATCGGACACGCGCCCGAACCGGTCCTGCAGGAAGTGCTGTCGATACTCGATGCATGTATCTACTGAGGCTGAGCACTAACACACGCACCCGCAGGCAGCCTTCGGCCGCACCTGATGTGCTCAACGTTCGGCCCAATCGAGTCGCCACACCATTCTTCTTGACATTAGTATCCCGTGGGATACACTCTCTTAACGCGCGTGCAGATGACCGAGGTCTATCGAGACTGGATCAACTCGCTCAAGGACCACTCTGGGCGCGCACGAGTCCAGGTCCGCGTTGATCGTCTTGTCAATGGCAACCCTGGCCAACATCGCACGCTCACCGACGGTGTGTGTGAACTCAAGATCGACTTCGGCTCCGCTGGGTACAGGGTCTACTACACTGAGCGTGGCGGGGTGGTCATCGTGCTACTGGCCGGAGGTGGCAAATCCACGCAACAGCAAGACATCAAGGCAGCCATTTCGCTGGCCAATAGCCTGTAGGAGTATCTAGCCATGCCAAGACCTGTGGCCAAGTCTTCACCGAAGACCAAGACCGTCCCGTACGACGTGTCGGAGCAACTGCGAACCCCAGAGGAAATGGCCGCTTATCTGGACGCCTGGTTTGCCGAAGCACCCGACGACGCCGTCGGCATTGCGCGCGCCCTTGGCGATATTGCCCGAGCAAAGGGCATGACTCAAGTTGCGCGCGACGCCGGACTGAGCCGCGAGAGCCTCTATAAGGCGCTTGGCGAGAACGGCAACCCGAGCTTTGCCACCGTGCTGAAAGTGGCGCGCGCGCTCGGTGTGCGTTTGCATGCGCAGCCGGCCTGAACTCCGCTCGTCGGGCATCGTCGGGCGGCCGAACCCGGCAGGCAACTCGGACGCTTCGCCGCTACGCGGCTCGCGCCGGTCACTTCTGCGTTAGGCGTCACCGCATTCCCTTCTCTACCCACTCAAGAAAGGGAACGACTTTGACTACCGAAAACCAAAGGTTTACACGCGGGCTTGCAAAGCTCAAGGAAATCGACGGAGAAGCCGGTGAGCGTGTCATTGACGCGCTCAAGGACATTGCGCCCGATCTCGCTCGCTACACCATCGAATTTCCATTCGGCGACATTTACCAAAGACCAGGTTTGGATCTGCGCTCCCGTGAAATTGCCACGGTTGCCGCCCTCACCGCGCTCGGCACCGCACAGCCCCAGCTCAAAGTCCACATACACGGGGCTCTCAATGTCGGTTGCACGCGCACCGAGATCGTTGAGGTTATTATTCAGATGGCCATTTACGCCGGGTTCCCGGCTGCGCTCAACGGCATGTTTGCTGCCAAAGAGGTCTTTGGAGAGCGCGAGGCCGGCGGGATATCGGACAAGCCATGAGGATACCCAAGACGCCAAACCCCTCGCTCAACCCGGACCCGTCCGCGAGCAGCCGGGCCGGTCAGCTTCATCGTTAGCCTCCACGATTTTCTCTCCCTCGCCCGGTCCGAGTAGCTCGTTGCCTTCGTCCTTGATACCCCGCAGTTTCCAGCGATATCTTGCGATTTCGCATTTTCCAACCAGTTCCCCCGGATTATAGTCGTCCCGGCCGGCCCCACTCCCCAGCGCCGAAAATCCGCTGCCCCTCCGGCATATCCCGACTATCGGTTGACAACCATACATTTGTTTGGTATACACAAATCGCAATCACCTGGAGCGTTCACGGCTCCTTTCTCCACGGAATCATCCCAGAGTGCCCCATGCGCTCCACGCTGCTGCCCATCACTGGCTGGATCTTCGATGTCTATCCAACCTCCGGCGGGATGGTGGTGTGGATAATAGACGAGACGGGGGGAAGTCATCGCCTCCTGGACCCGTTTGCGCCCAGCTTCTACGCGGCGGGGCCGGTGAAGGAGTTGCGGCGGCTCGCCGCGGACCTCTCGAAGGTGCGGCTCGCAGAGCCCGTGGGAATGACGCGGCGGCAGGAGTTCTGGACGGGCGAGCCGCGCGACGTTCTGGAGTTCGTCCTCCGGAACCCCGAGCAGCAACCGGCCCTCCTCAG
>PMBA01000135.1 GCA_003152795.1 Acidobacteriaceae bacterium
GCGCTCGCAGCGCTGAGCGCAGGATAAGTGGTTCGATACCGGCTTCCGCATCGTATAGAATCGCTGGTCATCATGAAAAACTCCGCGTTCCTAGTCGTCATCGCGCTTGCCTGTGTTGCTCCGGTCCACGCGCAAACCGTCAGCGTCAGGGCGCGAGAGATTCACAACTCCGCCATCGTTATCGACACCCACGCCGATACCCCGCAACGATTCCTTGACGAAGACTACGACATCGGATCGACCGATGCCAAAGACCCAGGCCACATCAGTCTCGACAAGGCCAAAGCCGGCAATCTGGGTGCCGAGTTCTTTTCTATCTGGGTGGAACCGGAAGCCAACCAGGGCCATTTTGCCCGCCGCACGCTCGACCTTATCGATTCGGTTTATCAACAGGCCGCGCGGCATCCGGATCGAATGACGATGGCTTTCAGTGTCGCCGACATCGAGCGCGCCCACCGCGAGCACAAGCTTGCCGCACTTCTGGGGATTGAAGGCGGGCACTCCATCGAAAACGACGTGCGCCTCTTGCGCGATTTCTACCGCCTCGGCGTTCGCTACATGACGCTAAGCTGGTCGAACACCAACGAGTGGGCCGACTCCTCCGGCGACATCGACAATCCCAAAGTCGAGCATCACAACGGCCTCACCGCGGGCGGCAAGCAGATCGTGCTGGAGATGAACCGGCTCGGGATGCTGGTCGATGTGTCCCACGTCTCCGACAAGACGTTCTACGACGCCCTTGCCACCACGAAGGCGCCCGTCATCGCGTCCCACTCCTCCGCGCGCGCCCTGACCAACCATCCCCGCAATATGACCGACGACATGCTGCGCGCTGTCGCCAGCAACGGCGGAGTCGTGCAGGTGAATTTCTACAACGCCTTCATCGACGAGAACTACCGCAAGGCCGCCGAAGCGCAAGCCAAAGACCGCGATGCCGCCGTCAAGGCCTACGCCGACCAGGTCAAGGCCGCGGGAAAGACCATCACCTATCTCGATGAAGACCGTATCGAACGCGAGTGGGCGGCCAGGATTCCGCGCCCGCCCTTGAGTTCGCTGATCGACCACATCGACCATATCGCCAAGGTTGCTGGCGTTGATCACGTTGGCTTGGGATCGGATTTTGACGGTGTCAGCGGCGCCACTCCAGCCGGCATCGACTCGGCCGCCGATCTGCCGAAGATTACCCAGGCACTGCTCGATCGCGGGTACAGTGCCGACGATATCCGAAAGATTCTGGGTGGCAATCTGCTTCGCGTTTTCCGTGAAGCGGAGCGCGTGAGCCGAGAAATGCAGGCCAGCAGATAAACGCTTAGCAGGAGGGCCATTGTGAGCTTTCCCTACCGGGGGTTGTGTGGTGGCTCCTCCCCACCGGACGGGGGCAACGGCCCGCCTCTACACGAGCATCCACCCCCAGCACGCGTCTATCGTACAATTGACGTTGCAAAAATCCTTACAGGAGCATCCATGCGCACTCTACTGTATACGCTTGTCCTGATTGTCTTCGCCTCCGTGTTCAGCGCCGCACAGGCAGCTTCCACTACCCCGGCCGCGGCAACGCCACCCGTCCACAAGGCGGGCAGTCCCGTCATTCCGGCCCCGGTCGAGCCGAGCGCCATCATCCACACCACGGCCGGCGACCTGCACTGCACGCTCTTTCCGAAGGTTGCCCCAATCGGAGTAGAGAACTTCATCGGCCTGGCCAGCGGCGCCAAGGACTGGACCAGCCCGGTTTCTCACGCCAAGAAGCACGGCGTCGCACTTTATGACGGCACCATCTTTCACCGCGTGATCCCCAGCTTCATGATTCAGGGCGGAGATCCGGCGGGCACGGGCGCGGGGGATCCCGGCTACGCATTCAAGAATGAGACTTCACCCACCGTCAAGTTCGACCGTCCCGGTCGTCTCGCCTATGCCAACGCTGGACCTGACACGAACGGCTCGCAGTTCTTTATCACCGAAGTTCCCTACCCCAGTCTCAACGGCGGCTATACTATTTTCGGCCAGTGCGATGAGGCAGCGGTCGAACTGGTCAAGAAAATCGCCCGCATGGCCACCGACGGCGAACGCCCGCTTCGTCCCATCAAGATCACGCATATTGAAGTCCATCGCGCCGGCGCATCGGCTGCAAAGCCGGCAGGGGCGCCCAAGCCAACCGCTGGCGTGAAGAAACCCACGTCATAACGATGGAGTTGGAGAGAGAAAGACCAAATTCAGAATTCGAAAGGGATACTATGACCCGCACCCCCGGAACTTATGCCGTGTTCGAAACCAGCGAAGGCACTGTCGTTTGCCGCCTGCATGAAAAGGACGCCCCCAAGACGGTCGCAAACTTTGTCGAACTCACCGAAGGCAAGCGCGAATGGACGCATCCCGCCACGCGCAAGAAATCCACCGATCCTCTTTACCACGGCACGGTTTTCCATCGCGTGATTCCCGACTTCATGATCCAGGGCGGAGACCCGATGGGCACCGGTTTCGGCGGTCCCGGCTACCAGTTTGAAGACGAAACCAAAGGCTCGCCACATCGTTTCGACAAGGCGGGAAAGCTGGCCATGGCCAATTCCGGCCCCAACACCAACGGATCGCAGTTTTTCATTACCGTCGGCAACACCGACTGGCTCACCGGCAAACATACGATTTTTGGCGAGGTAGTCGAAGGCTACGAAGTTGTGGAAAAAATCTCGAAGGCCCCGCGCAACCGCCAGGACCGTCCCAACAAAGACGTGCTGGTGAAGTCCGTGACCATAGAACGAGCCTAGGGAGTGTTGCGCGGACACACGGGTCCGCGCGCGGTCGGGATTCAATCCATTGAGCCGAAGGGACCAAGACTGTGCCGAAAAGAAAAGCGGCTTCCGCGAAGCGAGGCCAGTCCGCAAAAAGCGGCAATGGCTCAAAAGACGTGGATAAGTATCTGGCGGCCGTCCCCGAACCCGCCCGCAGCACCTTGAACACAATTCGCGCCACGATTCGCTCCACTGTGCCGGCGGAGGCCACGGAGGGCATCGGCTACGGCATTCCCATGTTCAGGTACAAGGGGGCGCTGGTATGGTTCGCCGCGTTTTCAAAACACTGCAGCTTCTTCCCCGGAAGTCTCGCGGTGATCGCAGCGTTGCAGGACGAACTCAAGGACTACCAGACATCCAAAGGCACCATCCGCTTTCCCGTCGACAAGCCTCTGCCGGCCAATCTTGTAAAAAAGATGGTCACGGCGCGGATGGCGGAGAACGATCGCAAACAGACTCGATGAGGCGGTCGTGACCGGAGTGCGCTGCCAGGAGTTGCTTGTAATCTCGGATGCCGTTCCTCAGTCTTTTTGACCTGGGAACGGCCAGCGTCCCGCCCCGACTCAGGGCCCACATCCATTGTGAGTGCCGTCACATCAAGGTGTGATTGCCAACCTACGTTCTCTTTCCTCAATATTCTTTATAATGATCCGGTTCCTTCCCAGCCTCCGGAGGCAAGTGCATGGCGTCGTTCAATGGAGTCCCCGTTCCAGCCAACGGGCAGAAGATTGAATACAACAACGGCAAGTACCGCGTCCCCGATCATCCGATCATTCCCTTCATCGAAGGCGATGGCACTGGCCGTGACATCTGGAAAGCCTCGGTTCGGGTGTTCGACGCCGCCGTCGAAAAGGCGTACCAGGGTAAGCGCTCCGTGGCGTGGTACGAAGTGTTTGCGGGAGAGAAAGCGAAGGCCCGCTTTCAAAACTGGCTTCCCGACGACACCATCAGCGCCATGCGCGAATTTCGCGTCGCCATCAAAGGCCCGCTGACCACGCCCGTCGGAGGCGGCATCCGCTCCCTGAACGTCGCGCTGCGCCAGATCCTCGATCTCTACTCCTGTGTGCGGCCCGTGAAGTACTACGCCGGAGTGCCGTCACCGGTGAAGCATCCCGAGCGCATGAACATCGTGATCTTCCGCGAAAACACGGAGGATGTTTACATCGGCATCGAGTGGGAGGAAGGCACCGCCGATTGCGCGCGCCTGATCGAATTCCTCAACAAAGACATGCTCAAAGGCGGCAAGAAGCAGATCCGCCTCGATTCCGGCGTGGGCATCAAACCCATTTCTATCACCGGCACGAAACGGCTGGTGCGCATGGCCATCCAGCACGCCCTCGACAACAAGAACAAAGCGGTGACGCTGGTCCACAAAGGCAACATCCAGAAGTTCACCGAGGGCGCGTTCCGCAAATGGGGATACGAAATTGCCACCGAGGAGTTTCGCGACAAGGTTGTCACCGAACGCGAGAGCTGGATCATCGACAACAAGGACAAGAATCCCAATCTCACGATCGAAGAAAACGCAAACCTCATCGAGCCCGGTCTGGAATTTGCCCAGGACGATTTCCGCCAGGCTCTCTACAAAGAAGTAAAAGACTGCCTGGAATCCATCTATGCCACTCATGGCAAGGGCGCGTGGAAGAAAAAGCTGATGATCAACGACCGCATCGCCGACTCGATCTTCCAGCAAGTGGTCACGCGGGCCGATGAATACAGCGTTCTGGCCACGCCCAACCTGAACGGCGACTATATCTCCGATGCCTGCGCCGCGCAGGTTGGCGGACTGGGCATCGCTCCGGGAGCGAACATCGGTGACGGCTACGCCATTTTCGAAGCCACCCACGGCACCGCTCCCAAGTATGCCGACAGGGACGTAATCAACCCCGGCTCCGTCATTCTATCGGGCGTCATGATGTTCCGCTTCCTGGGGTGGACCGAAGCCGCCGATCTGATCGAGCAGAGCCTGGAGCGCACCATTTTGCAGAAAAAAGTAACGTACGATTTCGAGCGCCTGATGGAAGGCGCGACCAAAGTAAAGACCAGCGAGTTTGCTACATGCATGATCGACAACATGCGCGTCGCGGTGGCTGCGGATTGAGTGGCTTTGATTTTTCTTTCGTGTAGCTTCGTGTCCTTAGTGGTTAACGCTCTTGATGGGAGACAAACTTTATGCGCAATAAAGTAACGATAGTCGGCTCCGGAAACGTGGGCGCCACCGCCGCTCATTGGATCGCATCGAAAGAACTGGCCGATGTCGTTCTTATCGACATCGTGGAAGGCGTCCCACAGGGAAAAGGTCTGGATCTGCTCGAGGCGATGCCAATTGAGAAGCGCGATTCCGCCATCATCGGCACCAACGATTACGCCGATACCGCCAACTCCGACATTGTCGTCATCACCGCCGGAATTCCGCGCAAGCCCGGCATGAGCCGCGACGACCTCCTGAATACCAACCACAAAATCATGAACGACGTAGTCGGCAAGATCGTGCACCACTCGCCGAACTGCATCCTCATCATCGTCTCCAATCCCCTCGACGCCATGGCGCAGGCCGCCTACAAGATGAGCGGATTCCCACGCGAGCGCGTCATCGGCATGGCCGGCGTGCTCGACTCCGCCCGCTTCCGCGCGTTTATCGCGCTGGAACTCAAGGTCAGCGTCGAGAACGTGACCGCCTTCGTTCTCGGCGGACACGGCGACACCATGGTCCCGCTGCCTCGCTATTCGACCGTCGCCGGCATTCCGATTACCGAACTGATGGACCAGGCTACGCTCGATCGCATCGTGCAGCGCACCCGCGACGGCGGCGCCGAGATCGTCAAACATCTCAAGACCGGATCGGCCTACTACGCCCCGTCGGCCGCCGCCACCGAGATGGTCGAGGCTATTCTCAAAGACAAGAAAAAAATTCTGCCCTGCGCCGCCTACCTCAACGGAGAGTATGGTATCCACGGGCTATTTGTCGGCGTCCCGGTGAAGCTGGGAGCTAAGGGGATCGAACAGATCATCGAGATCAAACTCACTCCAGAAGAAAAGACGGCCCTCGACAGAAGCGCCGCCGCCGTGAAAGAACTCATCGCAGTGATCAACGTCTAGCTCGCATGGTTTTGGGGAAGGGCACGACTTCAGTCGTGCCATAGGTAGTCACCACACGTGCCAGACGTAGGCCGCGAGAGTCAAGAAGATACACCCTAACGCGATCGCACAGGCGTCGCGGACGTAGAATTGGGCATGACGACTCTTAAGCACGGACCTACGCGGCTCGCTTCCGCGACAAGAGCGCCGCCTGCCGTAACTAGATCGGGACCGATCAGCGGCCTTCGAGATTCTTGAGCCGGTCGGACAGAGACTCGACTTCGGCATCCAGCGCACGAAGCGCTGCGGCATGGCTCCGCGAACGCAATTCGACAGGGGAAGCCCACTTGTGAAACTCGGTGAGCAGCGTGGTTTCCACCTTCTCTAACCGTTCACTAATCCAATGCTTGTCTTCGTCCGTGAGCACACACCAATTATAGGGCAAACGTCCAATTGGATCGCAATTTTCTCAAGAATCCAAGGCGGTAAGCTCTTGCCCGGAGCTCGCGGCTCGTAGCCATCGTGTAGAGCGGGCGCCCCCGCCCGCTCCGATTGACCGGGGAGGAAGCAGCTGGATTCGCAGTGAAACCACTCCCGTTAAGTCATTGATTTATAATCATATTAACTGTAAGTCCAATTCCCCCAAAGACCTTGACGGGGCGGAGCGCCAAGTCTCTGATTCCAACATACCGGCGTAAGGAGGCAGGGAGTGTCAGGCACAACAGGACAGATTGCTAACCGGATGGTCGCGGACGCAAATTTGGTCAACGAGCTTGCCTGAGCTAGAAGCTGGTAGCTCCTTGCCGATCAAGTCACCCTCGTTATAGTGTGTTGACGACACGCAATGGACTTCGATCAGCTAGAAATCTTCCTGGAAGTGGCGCGCCTCTCCAGTTTTTCCCGCGCGGCGGAGAAGCGTTTTCGCACTCAGCCCGCCATCTCCTCCCAAATCAGGGCCCTCGAAGAAGAAGTGGGCGCCCGCCTCCTCGACCGCTCCGGAGGCCGCGTCTCGCTCACCGCGTCCGGCAAATTGTTTTTCAAGTATGCCGAGGAAACGCTGGAGCGGCGCAAGACCATNNCGCGACTATCCGAACGTCGCCGTCAGCATCAAGCGCTCCGACTACGCCCGAATTCTCGAGTCTGTCATCGAGAACGTGGTGGATTTTGGCGTGGTCTCGCTGCCGGTAACCGACAACCGGCTCGAAGCGCAGATGATTCATCGCGACGAACTGGTGGTGATCACCGCCCCGAATCACCCGCTGGCGGCGATGAAGAGCGTCACCGTGGCCGAGGTCTCGACCTATCCCTTGGTCGTACCCAAGCTCGGTCACACCCGCGATGCACTCGATGCCCTGTTCTATGACCATCACTTGAAACCGAACCTGGCCATGGAGCTGGATTCGAGCGAACTGCTGAAGCGTTTCGTAGCCGCGGGTGTCGGCGTCGGATTTATCGCGCGCTCGAACATCGAGGAAGACATCCGGGCCAAGGCCCTGGTGGCCATCGCGCTCGCCGACGCGCAAATCCGGCGCGATCTTGCCATCGTGTTCCGCAAAGACAAATCCCTCAGCCGCGCCGCCAAGGCTTTTATGGACATTGCGGTAAAGCAGAAGAATTTTTCCACGGCTGGCGTCGGAAAGAGATCCAAGTGAGAAAGATCGCGCCTTTCAGCTTTTGTTTTTTGCTGTTCCTGACCGCCGCGCCCGCGCAGAAACCGCCCAGCCGCGGCAAAGCGCCTCCGGAGAATGCCAGCAGACTCATCGCCTTGAAAGTTACGGGAACGACGCGCTACACCGACAAAGAGCTTCTTGCCGCGAGCGGCCTGCAGATTGGCCAGAACGCCGCCGACGGCGACTTCAAGGAGGCGGTGCAGCGCCTGGGCGATTCCGGCCTGTTCAGCGACGTTGTTTATTCCTACACTTCCTCCGGTGCGGGAACGCGGCTCGAACTCCAGCTCACCGATACCGACAAGAGCAAACTGGTTCCCGCGCATTTCGAGAACTTTGTGTGGTTCACTGACGACGAACTGCATGATACCCTGCAACGCCGCGTTCCGCTCTTCAAGCAGTTGCTGCCGGTTGCCGGCAATCTCTCCGACCACGTTTCCGAGGCGCTGCAGGCCCTCCTCACCGAAAAGGGATACCCAGGGCGAGTCAGTTTTCTGCGCGAAGGGGACGAGTCGGGCGGCGCCCTGCACGGCGTCGACTACCGGGTCGACGAACTCACTATCCGGATTCGCAGCGTGGAATTCCCCGGAGCTTCGCCCGAGCAAACGGCTCTGCTCACAACCGCTGCCCGGCGCCTGACCGGAGCGGAATACGGGCGCTCGACTCTCGCCGCGGTCGCCAAATTCGATCTGCTGCCCGTGTACCTGCAACGCGGATACCTGAAGGCGGCATTTGCGCCCTCCGGCGCGCGCGTGGTGCCTCAACCTCCTCCGTCGGCCGATGCACAAGGTAAAGCCGACATTGAGGTGGATGCGATCGTGCCGGTGACGCCGGGCAAGGTGTATTCCACTTCCGGCGTCGAGTGGAAGGGCAACTCGGCAATCGCCACCGCCGAAGTCGCGCCCCTTCTCCACCTGCCGCCAGGCCAACCCGCCGACGCGGTTCGCCTGCTCCGCGACATCGGCAACGTGAGCAAGTTTTATCGCGGCCGGGGCTACATGACCCTCCAAATCAAGCCCGAGGCTCAGTTCGATGACGACAAAGCCGCCGTGCACTATGACATCAACATCGTCGAGGGAGACCTCTACAGAATGGGAGAGTTGGAGATCACAGGACTGGACACGCAGGCCAAAGCTCGCTTGCAGGCAGCGTGGACTCTGCGCGAAGGTCAGCCCTACGACGCCGACTATCCCAGGAAGTTTCTGGAGGATACCAGGCAGGCCGTGCCCCGCGGCGTGCAGTGGGCCGTGAGCATTCATGAGACACTCGAAGCTAAGGACAAGACCGTGGACGTGGAGATCCATTTCAAACAGCAGTAGCGCTCAACCGCGGCCTGTAAAGGACAAAATATTTTTGTAACCCGCGAGTTGCGTGAGAATCTTATATTGAGATCAGGGAACATCTACTTTGCAACCACCTCGTTTTGAACATAGCCCTTTTCACAGGAGACGAAAACCGAATGAAAGCAAATCGAATTGCGATTGCGGTTCTAGGGATGCTGTTAGCCGGCCTGGCAGCGGTTCCAGCGCTGGCCGCCGGCAAGAGCCAGACTCTGACCGGAGAAGTGAGCGACGCCATGTGCGGGGCAAAGCACGAAATGCCGGGCAACGCCGCGCATTGCACCCGCGGCTGCGTAGAACATGGTTCAAAGTACGCGCTCGTGGTCGGCGACAAAGTCTACACTTTGGAGACCTCGGATAAGGCCGCTCTCGACAAACTCAACGATCTGGCCGGCGCGAAGGCCAAGGTTACCGGCGAAGTGGACGGCGCCACGATTACCGTCAAGTCGGTGGCTGCGGGATCGTAGGGCGCACGGTTCGAGCGACAGCCATCTCGGCCCGTCCAGCAGTATGGCGGCCGGGCTAGAAGCAAAGCACCTTCCAACAAAAAACCGGCGGGATGTCCGCCGGTTTCTTATTCTGTTCGCAAGCCGCGGTTAATTCTGGTCCGGTTTATCGTCCCGCCGCTTCAGGGTCGGTCGATCGTCGTCCCCGCTCTTGTCCGTGCCAGTGGACTTGTCACTGGTTGAAGTGCGGCGCAGGCTGGGACGGTTCCCGTCCTTTTCCTCAATCACCTTGTGCCGGTTCTCGATGGTGGCCAGCCGCGCTTTCACGTCGTCAAACTCCGACGTGGAAACGACGTATTGCGCCTTTGCCGGAAGAATAGTCGCAATCTCCTGCTGCGATTTCTCAATCCGATCGGGCGTCTGCGGATGGGAAGCAAAGGCCTTGGCAAGCGTGCCCGGCTTTTTCTTCTCTTTCGCCTGAATCTTTTCAAAGAAACTGATGAAGGCCTGCGGATCGTATCCGGTCTTATACATGTATTGCAGGCCGAGGTAGTCCGCTTCCGCTTCGAAATTGCGCTGGAACTTCATGAACGTGAGCGGCAAGCCGAGGCCGGCTGCTTCGTAGATTCCGTAGCCCAATCCACCCCCAATGAAGATCAGAGGAATGGTGCCGATGTTCGCCCACTGCGCGCGCGTCATCTGCCGAGTCCCATGGCGGGCGGCAACGTGCGCAATCTCATGCGCCATCACCCCGGCCAGTTCAGCCTCTTCGTCCGCCGCCAGCAGCAGGCCGGAATTCACGTAGAAGAATCCGCCCGGCAGCGCGAACGCGTTCACTTCGTCCGAGTCGATGACCTTGATGCTGAACGGCACCTGCGCGTCGGAATTGCGCACCAGATTCTGGCCGATCCGGTTGACGTATTCGTTCACCACCGGGTCCTGCACCAGTTTCACGCTGTTCTCGACCTGCATCGAGTATTGCTTGCCCATCCTGATTTCGGTTTCGAGCGAGTACCAGTTGCCCATGCCGCGGCCACCGACTTTACGGTTGCCGATGGCGTCCACATCTGCCTTGCTGCCGTCGTGCTTGACCTTGCTATCGTCAGGTTCCTGGATGGGAGCCGGCCCGCTGGGGGCGGCCGCATCGCCGCTGCCCGAAGAAGTGTCGGCGGGCGGAGCCGGAGTCGAACTGGGGGTCGCCGTCGGATCCTGCGGCAGCGGCGCTGGCGTCGATCCGCTCGCTGGCTGCGCCGTCTGATCCGCCTTCTGATCTTTGGATGGCTGCGACTGTGGTGCTTGCGGCTGTGCGCCGGGCGCTTGCGACGTTTGATCCTGCGCCACCACCGGCAACCCCATCAACGCCAGTAAACTCAGGCAAATCAGCGATTTACGGAACGACATTTTGAACACCCCATGGAAACCCAACCGGCTTAGAAGATTATACCCCCGATAGCAAGTCGGGTGAGCGGGGTTTCCCACCTAGTTGGACGCAGGCTCAGGCCGGAAAGTTACCCGCTATTTTCCGAGAACAGCCCGGCTGAGGCGATTTTCGCAACCGTTTGTGCCGGAGTTCCCCAAAATCATCATCCACCAAGTGCGCGAAGATACACGAAGGAGAACCTCGAAACTAAAAGCCTTCGTGATCCTTAGTGCCCTTCGTGGTTTCGGGGTTTTGCCGGTTACCGCACGAAACTGAGTCACTACCCGTGTGCCAAATCCTTTTGCGTTTTCCAGCCGCCGGTATACTATGGCGCGTTTTGGGAAAGGTGGAACCGCGCATGTTGAACCGTCGCAGCTTTCTATCTTCGTCCTTCACTTCCTCCCTCGTGGTGGGTGCAGGCCTGGCATGGCGCGGAAATCTGTGGGCCCAACTTGAGTCGTTGCCCTCAAAGCTGCCCGAGCGCTCCCTTTTCAACCAGAACGAAGACGCCTACTGGCGCGAACTGCGCAAGCAGTTTCTCATCCCGGCGGACGAAATCTACCTGAATAACGGCACCGTGGGATCGAGTCCCGCGCCGGTGCTGCGCGCAATCTTCGCGGGCTATGAAGCGTGCGAGAAGCTCAACGAGGCCGACCCCGAAGACTATCCCATCTGGGGATACGCCTCGTGGAACCAGTTTCGCGATCCGCTGGCTGCGTTTGTAGGATGCGACCGCAATGAAATCGCGCTACTCAGAAATGCCACCGAGGCCAACAACTACATTGCCAACGGCGTCGATCTGAAACCGGGCGACGAAGTGCTGATGACCGATCAGGAGCATCCCGGAGGCGAGCATCCCTTCAACTTGCGCGCCAAGCGCTACGGAATCGTGGTGAAGAAAATCACGTTACCGAGGCCCGTGGAAAGTCCCGCGCAGGTGTTGAATCTCTTCAGCGACGCCATGACTCCGCGCACCCGGGTTTTGTTCTTCAGCCACATCAGCACCTTCTCCGGAGTGGTCTTGCCCGCCAGGGAACTTTGCGCGCTGGCTCGCAGTCGAGGAATTATCTCAGCCGTCGATGGCGCCCATGTTCCTGGGATGATGCGGCTGAACCTGCGCGAATTGGGCTGCGACATGTATTCCTCGAGCCCGCACAAGTGGCTGCAGGCGCCCAAAGGCTCGGGGTTTCTTTACGTGCGCGATGAAATGATCGACCGCCTCTGGAACACCATCGCAACCGAAGGCTGGGACGACGTAAAGATCCGCGCTGAACGATTCCAGCGCATCGGCAGTTCCAACGTGCCCGCCCTCTGGGGTCTGCGCGCCTCGATCCAACTGGCCAACGACATCGGCATGGACCGGATCGAACGCCGCCATCGCCAACTCTGCGACTACCTGCTGGCCGCCATGATCAAACGCGGCGCCGTGTCGTGGACTTCTCCCGATCCCTCGATGCGCTGCGCGATTGCAACCGTGAATGTGCCTCCATTGCCGCGACTGGACCTGGAGAAGTGGTTGTGGCAGGTGAAGAAGATCCGTATCCGCGGCGCCGATCCGCACAAGCTGCGCCTCTCGACGCCGTACTACCTGTCAAAGCTAGATATTGACCGATTCCTCGATGCCTTCGACGAGTTCAAGAAGTCGAAAGCGTAGCTCGTGTAGGGCGGGCGCCCTCGCCCGCCAAGCCGAGCGCAGATCGGCCTCCCTTTGTGGCGGCGCACGACCGGCGCGCTCCCAGTTGACACNNATAAAACCAGTCGCGTATCTTGCCCTATTAAATGGTTTTAACGCAGGGCGTCCCCGCCGCCCAGGAGCATATTATGCCGCCCTCCAGCCCCCGTTTGTGTTCTGCCCCGCGAATTGTACTTGTCGCCGGCGTTCTTCTCGTTTTGCTGGCGAGCGCTCCGCGTTTGCTGGCGGCACCCGCCTATGTGCGCGTGAATCAAGCCGGGTATGAGACCGGAAGCGGGCCTTTTCGCGCATATCTCATGTCTCCGGACACAGTAACCGGCGCGACTTTTCAGGTGGTCAATTCCATGGGTGTCACCGCGCACACAGGTCATGTGGGCGCGCTGATCGGAACGTGGGGCCACAGCAGAAAGGTGACCTATAACGTGTACGCCCTCGACTTCACCGTTCCCGGCGGGGACATCTACACGATTAAGATACTGGGGCGAAAGGCCGCGACTTCGCCGGCTTTCGCGGTGGACACTCCGGCGGCGCTCTATTCCGGATTGCTGCTAAACACTCTGTTCTTTTACCAGACGCAACGGGATGGTGGGCATTTCATCCCCAACGCGCTGCGCAGCGGCGCCGGACACGAGAAGGACGCGAACGCGCAGGTTTACAACACGCCTCCGCTCGACGGCAACGACTTCATCAACAACGTGCCCCCAGCCCCGCCCCTTGTGCCGGCGGGTCTCTCCAACATCGACGCCGGTGGCGGATGGTGGGACGCGGGCGATTATGAGAAATACGTTGAGACGGTCAGCTATACAGCGGCCCTGATGGAGATCGGGATACGCGACTTCCCGGCCCAGATGGGGGCGAATGCTCCAAGCAACCCGCCTGCGCCGCCCGCTTCGCTCTCTTATTCCGGAGATAGCGGAGCCGGTGCTCCCGCGTCGTCCGACTTTACCGCGGAGGCCGACTTCGGCGTCGAGTGGCTCATGAAGATGTGGGATGACAGCACTAAAACGCTGTATTACCAGGTCGATAACACTCAGGACTGGAATTACTACGGCGAGGGCGATCCCAGCTCTGCCGGAGGTTATTGTGGCGGCACTTACGACAGTCCTTATTGTCTGATTACCGAGTACGACATTTGGACTTTACCGCAGGCGGCTGACCGCTTTCACCAATCGGGCGACCCCAGGGCTTGCGAATCGCTCACCACGTTCTATATCTGCAATCGTCCAGTTTACGTGGCGGGACCGGCGGGCTCTCCGATCAGTCCCAATCTGGCGGGACGACTGGCGGCCGACTTTGCCCTGTGCTACCAACTGCACCGCGTTTCCCATCCTGCGCTTGCCAATCAATGCCTGTTGGATGCGGAAGACGTTTTCGCGCTGGCCGACACTTCTTATTCCGACCCGGCTCCCGCGCAGTATGGAGGCACCTGCGGTAACTGCCTGCTTACCATCGCTCCGTTCGACGGCTATCCCGAGACGGTTTGGGATGATGACATGGAGTTAGGCGCCACCGAATTGTATTTTGCTCTGCAATCGGCGGGAGGAGCGCAAAACCTTCCACCCGGATTGCCGCACACCGACGCCATGGACTACCTGCAGTCGGCGGCTACGTTCGCCCACAACTACATCACGCGAATCTATGATGGCAGGTTTTCCGACACGTTGAACTTGTATG
>PMBA01000200.1:0-8661 GCA_003152795.1 Acidobacteriaceae bacterium
CTGAAATTTTATCCGGCATGGGAATCAAGCTTCTCTCTTGGAACTCGTAATCGAACCAGCGTTCCGCTGCCGCTTTGCAGGGGCTGCAGAAACTCAACCACTCCGCCCAGCAACTCCGCGCGTTCTCGCATCGCCACCAGTCCAATGCCCTGTTTCGCGGCCTGCGCTTCGAAGCCTCTGCCGTGATCTTCCACTTCGATTTCCAGAGTTTGCGGCAGAAATCGCAGACGCACCCAGCATTCACTGGCTCCCGAATGGCGGGTAAGGTTATTCAAAGCTTCCTGCACCACGCGATACACATGAATAGCGGCGTTGCCGTCAACAGGAAAGGGCGTGCCCGATTTCTCATAGAATACGCGAACCCCAGCCTGCCTTTCCACCACCGGCAAGTACCAATCGAGCGTACTCTCCAACCCGGTTTCTTCGAGCATTACCGGATGCAGGGCCTGCGAAAGGCTCCGAACTTTGTCCAGCGCGCTTTGTGTGATCTCACAAACTTCACGCAGTTCAGCGCGCAGCGGCGATCCCTCGGGAGCGTGATTTCCGGCGCGCGTCAGCATCATTCCAACCGCCGTCAGAATCTGTCCGAACTCATCGTGTAATTCGCGCGAGATATGGCGCAAAGTGGATTCCTGGGTTGAAATGAGCTTCTGCGCAAGNNTCGCTGCGCTGTTCGGAAAGCATTGCGAGCTGCGCGAACAATCGCCGGTTGGAACGGATGATATAAAGGCTGGTAAACAGAATCGCAATCAGGGTGGCGGTCAGGAACAGATACACCTGTCTCTGAACCCGGTCATAGATCTGTCCGATTCGCAGCGCAGCTTGCTCCTCACTTTCATTGTTCTGCACCAGCAACCGGGACACAGCCGTGCTCAGCGCTTCCTGCCGCGCCCGCAGCGAGATTCGTATCTGCGTCCTGGCCTCCGCCTGGTTGGAACCCTGGGCCAGCCGGAAGGTTCGATCCGCGGCGTCCCAGAACTGCGCCACCGAATTCTCCAGGTATTGTTCCTGGTCGGGAGTGCGATTTACCGGGGCCACCTCCTGCTCGCGGCGCAGCGCATCGTCCAGATCTGTCCGAACCCGCTGGAACTGCGCTGACCATGCCGTCAAAGGGTAGGGCTCGTCATTATCCAGCATGTCGCGCATCGCCAGGGCCAGAGAGTTCAAGTCGTTCTGGATGCGCAGCAACTGCAGCGAGTCTTTCCGGTTGCGGTCCACGAGATTGTTCTGCAGTTCGCGTAAGCCGGAAATCTGCCGCGTGATGTATCCCGAGTAAGCCACCACAGCCGCGAGAGTAATGATCAGCCCCAAAAATAATCCTGGAGTTGGAGTTCGATGGGGCGCAGGCGAACGCATCACGCCCCGAGAATACAACGCGGACGCCTTAATTGACCAACCTCTTCAGCGCCGCGCGCAATTCGTCCGACTTGAATCCGAACGGACCGGGCTTGGCCTTGTAGGCAATATGCCCCCTGGCGTCGATCAGATAAAGACGATCGGGCCATCCCGTGTAGGCCTGCTCGGTTGAGTTGCCGAACTGATCGATCACCGCGGGAATCTGGATGCCGAGTTTTCGCACGCAGGCTCCTGCCACCAGCGCGCGNNGTGATGTACACCACCAGAAAGGCGACCTTGTTTCCGTATTGCTCGTAAAGCTTGTTGAGGGCGGGAACCTCCCGCCGGAAGGGCGGTCAAGTGTAGCTGCCAAAGACCAGCACGACAGGCTTTCCTTGCGCCGTTAACTGGGAGAGTTGTACCGAAGCGCTCCTGTCGAGTTTCATCAGAGAGAAGTCGGGTGCCGGGTCGCCGACGCGCAGGGCGCCGGCGCGAGCCTGCATCCACAGAGTTTCAAATGGAAAGAGAAGAAATGGGACTGGGCCCGGCAACTTCGCCATGAACCGCCCGAAGGTTTCCGGCGGTTGCCGCATGNNTCGTCAGTACTCTTAGTATCTTTTGCCTACTGAAATCCACACTGCCACCTTCAGTAAAGACTGGAACAGAAACACGAGCGCCCCTTGGATCAAGCGCGGGCTTCCGTCCGACTGGATTTGCCCTGGAAATTGCTGTGGTTCAGCACAAGCCAGAACACACTCCAACGAGTGTGAAAAGCTGGTGCGAATCAGTATCGCACCGGACGGAAGTGCCGTGATTATAAGGAGGCAGAGTTTCAGGTCAATANNAGCTTCTCGCTGTAACTACTGCCGGTCTTCTCTTGCTTCCGCGATGTGGGCCTGGTGACCCGCGTCGGACACCGCCTTGACAAACGCGTCGGCGCTGGCGGGAGTTGACGCCCTGCCCGAAAGAATATTGCGGAACATCATGTGCTTGCCATAAATGGCGCGAGTCGAGTCATTATCCTGCTCTACTACCGCGCCTTCCAGGGTCAAGCCGGCGAACACGCCTTTCGACCGCGAGTACGTTAACACTTCCGTGTTCAGTAATATGTCGGTTCCGGCGGAAGTGTGACGGCCGATCGGACCCGCGGCCACCGATCCTTCACCGGTGAGTTCAAGCTTGCTGGAGAGCAGATGCTGTAAACCACGGTCGTTCATGACCAGCATGACCAGGTCCACGCCTTCGATTCCGATCTGTAATCCCCAACTGCCACCGCCAATCGAGACAAATGCCGGAGAGCTCCAGCCCTCGGGAGTACGGCAGGAAGCCACTCCGCGGCCGTGTTTGCCGCCCAGGATGAAACCGCCTTTGATCAGGTTGGGCACTACCACGATGCACTTTGCGCCGCTCAATACTTCCTCAGGGATGCCCTTGTCGGGCGTTGACATGATCGATTGGAGGACATCCACGGATTTCTGCATGCGCTCGACCGTGTCTTCACGCGCCGAGCCAGCCCACGCCAGCGTTCCAACCAGGCCAATCAAACTCATTAACAGCAGTGACATTGTCTTTTTCATGATTTATTCCTCTTTGGGGTTTGCCGAACTAAGGAGGAGACGACTTCAGATGGGCTGACTTAGCTCAGACAACCTGAAAGAGAGAGAAGAAGTGCTCGACTCAGCCCGTATGATCGCTCATCGGGAAGGAGAATATCTGGTCTACATTGCTCACTGTTGTCGGCTTGTCCTGGCAAATCGCCCGGCTGACGCCACATTTGGGGGGCTGGTGCTTTTGTTCCGGGGTGAGCAATCTTGCACAGAATCGCGAACCCTGACGTGTCATCGTCAAATTGCCGAAGATGCGGGCCGAAGTTGCGGGAAAGAGAGACTATCCTCAAGTCGGCTTCGGCCACTTGCCTCATAGCGGGACCATCCGGGAATGGGGAGAAAGAACGAAGGTGGATCGCCGATGGAACGCGCTTTTCGCCGGTTCCGCGACCGTCTTCGCAGGCGGCTCACTGCCATCAAGGCATCCGTATCGAAGCTGTTCGAGTCGGTGAGTCCACCGGTTCGCGGCTTCGCCTCCCAAAGGATGTGTCCGTTTTGCGGTTTAATCACGTCGCGGTCCAAGACGTCTTGCCTGGAGTGCGGGAAGTCGCTCGCTCCGGCCACGACAAGGTAATGCGGGATGACAAGAGATCGATGAGTTTCCGGGGACACTTACTCTTAGGGAACTCAATTACACAAAGGAGATCAACATGCTTTGGACGATTTTTGTTGTGCTTCTGATTCTGTGGCTTCTTGGTTTCAGCCTCCACATCGCTGGTGGTCTGATTCACTTGCTGCTGGTGGTTGCGCTGGTGGTGCTGGTCATTAACCTGGTGAGTGGCCGGAGCGTGGCGTAGGGTAGGGCGGCTTTGCCGCAAACGGCTTGAGCCGTTGAGGGTCCAAATCAAAAGGGAGTGGCTGCTCGGCTTGGGAGCCGCCATTGGCGAACCCGCGTCAGTTTTTCGAGCTTGCACCGGCAATACTGAGCGCGATCCCACCCGCGATCAGCACAATGCTGATGATTGGCGAAACCCGCTCGCTGTGGCTGGTCTGAACCCCAATGTTGGTTTTCCCGACTTTGATGCCCTCGGTCTCGTTATGGGGGATAGGCACGACCAGGGATGCGATGCCAAGCACAACCAGGAGCAGACCGGCAAAGAGCAAAATCTTCATATTTGAGTCCTCGTTTGCAACCGACAATTGCGCTTGCGGAGAGCGATTGGTTGAACCATCTTGTCGTTGTGCCAGTGGATATTTCTCCCTTATGGACCCAATGACAAAATGATTCAATGTCACGGCGCTAGTCGTGCAGAACCACACTCAGCAGCGAGCTGTGGACCTGCAAGCCGCCGTCCGGGCCGCCGGAGTAATTCACAAAACCCAGTTTCCTGAACCGGTTCATGAAAAAGCTCACCCGCGAACGAGTGGTCCCGACCATCTCCGCCAAAGTCTCCTGACTGATTTTCGGGACCACGGCCTCGGGCACGCCTTCCTTGCCGAAATGAGCGAGCAGAAGGAGGACGCGGGCCAGACGTTTTTCGCTGGAGTTAAATAGCTGGTCGACCAGATCCTCTTCATAACGGATATTCCGCGCCAGCAAATACGTCACGAAGAGATCGGAAAATGCGTGTTCGCGATGCAAGGCCTTCATCATCGCTTTCTTGTCGATGCGCAAAATTTCACAATCCGTCATGGCCGCCGCGGATCCCATGCGCAGAGCCTGACCTGCCAGGGCGCCTTCGCCAAAGAAGTTTCCGTCGGTTAGCATGCCGATGGTCGCTTCTCTGCCGGTCTTGGAGCCGACGGTCAGAACCACTTTCCCTTTTTGGACATAGAAAACCGCATCCGCCGGATCCCCCTGCGCGAAGATTGCCTGCTTCCTGNNTCTTCTTGTTCGTTGGTGAAGGGGAAGCCATCGCATCAATTCTAGTCCTAAAAATCGGCAAGGATCACTAATTCGTGCGTTACAGCACCAAATTCCGTCTGTTAAGGTGAACCATTCTGCACAGTACTTCGACAGAAAATGGGCGAGACTTGAGGTTGCGAGGGGTAGCGGGTCCGTCCCACCAGGCCTCTGCATCTCCTTCGGAACCAGGAGTTTGCAACGGATGAAGCGGGCTCGCGCGAGGAGGAATCGAGGAGTCTTAGATGCCGCAAACAGAGGATGCGCGGGCCAGAGAGTGAGCCAGTTCTCACGGCCGGGTAATGGGAAATTATTAGGTTCGGTTGTGAGTTGGACGGCCTTGAGCCATCAGGTCGGCTTTGTCGGCCTGGTTTGTCGAGCCGCGCTATGCGGATATTTCAGACCCGTTCCTTAGCCCGTTTTTCCCGTGGGTGTTCGCGGTCAGGGCGGGAATCGCTGATGGGGATTCGCGCATCCAACCACTGCATGGAAAAGACGATGTCAGTGTTCGACGAAAAATATCGAGTCGTCGCCATCGAAGGTGACCGTCTCGTCATCCGGGGAGTCTCCAGCGGCGATGTGCTGACCATCGTCAACCCTGAACCAGAGAACCCCCTGACACACGTGGACTATCCGGTTGGAAAATTGATCGCTCTGACGGACCCGTCCGCTGCGCCTCTGAATTAAGAATGTCAACCCCTGCCATTCCGCGTGTGCTGCGGAGTATTCCAACCTGATTCCCAGTTGCGACCCAGAGATGTCTGGTCAATTTTGACCAGCACGCAGGTCCGATTTCATTGAATACTGACAAGAGGCAAATTGCAGCGGTGGCGATAACCTCAGGCTGGAATCGAAAAGCTTCCGGACCAGCCACCCGGTACAAAACCCAGACGCCGGTGATGGCCTGGTACCAATCTGAAAGAGTAACCTCCGTCAATACCTGTTCTCACCAAATGAGGAACTAATGTCGCTACCAAACACAGTGTTTTCCAACGGGGGCCTGGAAGTCGTCCCTCCCCGCCCCCTGGGACCGGGCGTGGTGTCCGCGACTCGCCAGCGATGGCAATCGCAGCCGTCGCTCCCCAGTCGAATCGCGGTGATCGGGAATTACCTTCCGCGACAATGTGGCATCGCAACCTTCACCACCGACCTGTGCGCCGCCATATCCGCGGAATACGGCACCGCTCGTTTGCTGGCGCTGCCCGTAAACGACACCGAACAAGGATATGACTATCCCGCGCGGGTGCGATGGTCGCTCGCCCAGGATGACGTGAGGTCCTATCAGGACGCGGCTGAATTCCTCAACTTCAATAATATCGACATGGTGTGCCTCCAGCATGAATATGGCATCTTCGGCGGTCCCGCCGGAGGCCATATTTTGCATCTGCTGCGCGGTCTCAAGATGCCCGTGGTGACCACGCTGCACACGGTTCTGCGCGAGCCCAATCCCGACCAACTCATGGTCATGGAAGAGATCGCGGAGCTTTCGGATCGCCTCATCGTCATGAGCCAGCTTTCGTCCCAGTTTTTGCAGGAGATCTTCAAGGTGCCCGGCGGCAAGATCGACATGGTTCCGCACGGTGTTCCAGACTTGCCCTTTCTCGATCCCAATTTCTATAAAGACCGCTTTGGCGTGGAAGGGAAGGCGGTGCTGCTCACGTTCGGGCTGCTCTCGCCGAATAAGGGAATCGAAAACGTCATTCAGGCGCTGCCTCAGATTTTGGCCAAACACAAAAATGTTGCCTACATTGTTGCCGGCGCAACCCACCCTCACATCCTCCGTCGCGAGGGGGACAAGTATCGAAACAGATTGAAAGCTCTGGCAAAAGAGGTGGGAGTGGAGTCGCAGGTGATCTTCTACGACCGCTTTGCCAGCCCTGAGGAAATGGCCGAGTTTATTGGTGCAGCCGATATCTACATCACTCCTTATCGCTATGAAGAGCAGGTGGTTTCCGGAACGCTTGCCTATGCGCTCGGGGCGGGCAAGGCCATAATCTCGACTCCCTACTGGCACGCGATTGAGTTGCTGGATGACCGCCGGGGCGCCCTGGTCCCGTTCCAGAATCCCGGCGCCATTGCACAAAAGACCATCGAACTTCTGGATACCCCCGCGCTCCGCCATGCGATGCGGAAGCGCGCTTATCTGTTCTCGCGCGATATGGTTTGGAAAAGAGTCGCGCAAGGTTACATGGAGAGTTTT
The DNA here is from genome assembly GCA_003152795.1 of Acidobacteriaceae bacterium. Lineage (GTDB taxonomy): Bacteria > Acidobacteriota > Terriglobia > Terriglobales > Acidobacteriaceae > Acidiflorens. The sequence continues at coordinate 6,986 of PMBA01000200.1, forward strand.
GCCCGGGTTCGCTGCGACCGTATGGATACTCCCCGCGTCCAGTTCTCGGCTCGCGCTACCCCGAAAACGCTCAACCAGCTGCCCCCATTAAAACTCACTCACGTTAACGCCCTGACCGATGACACGGGAATGCTGCAGCACGCGATCTTTACCATTCCTAATCGAGCCGAGGGCTATACCACTGACGACAACGCTCGCGCGCTCATTTTCACCGTGCTGCTGGCGCAACTCGGCGACCATCGGCTTGAAAACGCCGGGTCAGATACAGCAAATCCTTTTACTCCAGGTTTCATTACGCCAGACTTCATTACCCCGGACTTGGGCAGGCTTGATTCGTCTCTACGGTATTTGTCGTTCTTGGAGCATTCGTTTAATCCCGCGACAGGCAGATTCAGAAACTTTCTTGGCTACGATCGCCGGTGGAACGAAACCGAAGGTTCTGAAGATTGCCATGGGCGCGCATTGTGGGCGCTGGGAACGGTTCTAGGCCGCTCTGAAGATCAGGCATTGCGGTGCGCTGCCGGGCGTCTGTTCGAGTTTTCCCTCCCCGTGGCTGTGGCTTTCAACAGCCCCCGCGCCTGGGCCTATACCTTGCTCGGAATTCAGGAGTATCTCGATTCCTATCCTGGGGACCGCGACGCGCACAAAGTAAGATCCGCGCTCAGCCTGCGATTGCTCGATATGTATGAGGCGATCCGAGGGCCGGATTGGAAGTGGTTCGAAAACGTTCTAGCCTATGGCAACGCGAGACTCCCCCAGGCGATGCTGCGCGTGGGTTCAGCTTGCTCGGACGATCGTATGGTTTCCGCCGGTCTCGAGGCGCTGGATTGGCTGTCGCAAACGCAGCGTTGCGAAACCAACCACCACTTTGTCCCCATCGGGTCGCAGGGCTTTTATCACCAGGGCGGAGAAAAAGCCCGCTTCGACCAACAGCCGATTGAAGCCGCGGGCGCGGTCTCCGCGTGTCTCGAAGCTTACCGCGTAACTGGGGACAGCCGCTGGAGCCGCGAAGCGTGGTCGGCTTTCAACTGGTTCCTGGGCGACAACGATCTGCAGCTCCCTCTTTATGATTCCGTCACCGGCGGTTGCCGGGACGGCCTGCATCCCGACCGCGCCAATCAAAATCAGGGAGCGGAATCGACGCTGTCGTTTTTGATGGCGCTTCTGGAGATGCGCTCTGCAACCATCTGAAAGGCTGGAAAATCCTTCATGACTGCTCCCGGAACAGCGCCTCTGAACGTCGAAAGTTCGCACTACCCTCCACTGCTCCTACGTCACCCTGGCAACCCCATCCTGACGGGCAGGGATTGGCCGTACTCCATCAACAGCGTGTTCAATGCTGGCGCGACCTTGTTGCCGGATGGAACGACTCTGCTTCTTTGCCGAGTGGAAGACCGGCGTGGTTTGTCGCATCTGTGCGCCGCGCGTTCTCGAAATGGCGTCGATGGATGGCAGATTGATCGCGAGCCGACGCTGATGCCCAACCCGCAGAAGTATCCCGAGGAAATATGGGGCATCGAGGATCCTCGCATCACTTTCGTGCCCGAGCTGGAGCAATATGCAGTCACTTACACCTCCTATTCGCGCGGTGGCCCGGGAGTTTCTCTGGCGCTCACCAAAGACTTTCACAGCTTCGAGCGCTACGGCGTCATCATGCCGCCGGACGATAAAGATAC
>PMBA01000200.1:8713-10534 GCA_003152795.1 Acidobacteriaceae bacterium
ATGCTGGAAGCGCGCAAGGGCGCCTGGTGGGACGCCAACAAAATTGGGTTGTCGCCGCCGCCGATCGAGACTCCTAGGGGATGGCTCGTGCTCTACCACGGAGTCCGGCACACGCCTTCGGGCTGTTTGTACCGGCTGGGTGTGGCGCTCTTCGATCTTGAGAATCCGGAAAAATGCCTGCTGCGAGGAGATTCGTGGATCTTTGGCCCTGAAACCGACTACGAACGCCACGGCGACGTCAACGACGTCGTCTTCCCGTGCGGATACACGATGAACCCCGATGGCGACACGATCAATATTTACTACGGAGCTGCCGACTGCGCGATCGCGTTGGCTCGGGCCAGCGTGCGTTCTCTGCTGGATTGGCTGGACGCCCATGGCAGTTGCGAGCGCCGGCAGCGAGTGGAGGATTTATGAAGCCGCTGCTTCGGATCTTCCAGTTTTCCTTCGGATGCTGCGGAGCGCTGTGTTCACGATCAAGAANNCGCTGACGCATGACGTGCAGTCGAGTGTTGCCCATAGTCCCGATGTGCCAATGCACGGCATCAGGCCGACTGAAAGACCGGCGATTTGATCTGGTCGCACCCAGATATCGCCGTCCTACGGTAATCTGACGGAGTCGACCCCGCAAGAGCTGGAAGGGGCATGGCCTCCACCATGCCCTTAGAAATTGCCGCGGCTTTGGCCGACGACGGTCGCCGCTTCACAGTGTCCACTCCTGCCGGCGAAGACTCACTCTGACAAACCTTGGCATCCGCATGTGAGCTGTCTTGCTCAGACATGAAAGTCCGCACCTGTCATTCTTTATTCTCCTGAGTGTGCAGACGGAGCCGCGACCGCTGATTCGCAGCTCTCATTCTCAGGTCGCTGCGGGTAGGGCCCTGATCAAGTCCCGGCCAAGTGACCACATCCAGCCAATCGGCATTCTNNCACGATTCGACCCTAAGAGCCTCGAACACCGAAAACTCGGGCAGCGACTCCAAGCGGATGAGAGGAGTTAGCCCACAACAAAGAAGGAAGGTCAAAAATCATGCCTCTAATTCAACTGCTGGAAGTTCTCATTGTGGTGGGTATCCTCCTGTGGCTGGTAAATCGCTTCATTCCCATGCAGGGAACTATCAAGTCAATTTTGAACGGCGTCGTGATCATTGCCGTGGTTCTGTGGCTCCTGAACGTCTTTGGACTTTTTCACTCCCTTTCCGGCATCCACATTGGAACGTAAAGGAAACTGGTCAAAAAGGCTGAACGTAACCACACCAGATCGATACAACGCAACCTGGCAGTCCTCTGCCTGATGAAGGAGATACTTTGAAGACCAAGCTTTTGTTAACAGTCGGAATCGCCCTCAGTGTAAGCGCATTTGCTCAAACCAATCGTCAAGTCACCACGGTCGTCGAGCCTATAAGTCCGACACCCATATTTCGCGTGAACGTAGTCAGCCGCAATGTTCAGGCCGTCAACTACGAACATCGCAGCGGCGCCTCCAAGCTCGACTTTGCGGGCACGGACTTGATGCCCTCAGCGAATGGCGAAGCCAAGGTGAATAGCAGGCGGGGATCCATTCAGATCGATGCGGAATTTGCCGACCTGCGGGAACCGACGACCTTNNCGGGCCGTGAACCTGGGCGAAGTATTAGTCGGCGACAACCATCGCAGCAAGCTGCGCGTGACCACTGACCTTCAAGCCTTCGCTCTGATCGTTACCGCAGAACCTTATTATGCCGTGCGTCAGCCCAGCAACGCGGTTGTGCTTGAGAATGTAGTTCGCGAAAGCACCAAGGGAACCACGGAAGCGGTAAATGCAAAGTACGAACTCATGGA
>PMBA01000302.1 GCA_003152795.1 Acidobacteriaceae bacterium
GCCATGAACCAGTTGCAGCAACAGCCTTGGGTAGGAAACGTTCGTGAACTGGAGAATGCCGTCGAACGCGCCATGGTGGTCGGACAGGAACCGGAACTGCATGAACAGGACTTCATCTTCAAGCCGCAAGGCGTATCAAACGGCGCCGGCAAAAAGTTGGAGGATATGGAGCGCGCCCACATCCTGCGCGTCGTCGAGGAATGCGGAGGCAATCAGAGCCATGCCGCGGAGATCCTCGACATCGATCGGGTCACGCTCTATCACAAGCTCAAGAAGTATGGCTGGACGAGGACGCCGGTAGAAACACATTGAAGGCGAGTCTAGTTCTCGGTTCTCAGTTCTCAGTCTTCGGCTCTGCACTTCAGAACTCAGCACTGAGAACTGGGAACTGAGAACTGGGATCTGAAAACTGCCCCATGAAGCTGCTACACCTGTTGCCGATCGGGAATGTGGATGAGGGGCTGATGAAAGATCTCCGCCCCGCCATCGAAGAAACTTTCCTCGTCCGCTGCAAAGTGCTCCCCGTGCGCCTGGATCCCGAATTCGCTTTCCATGGAGAGCGGCAGCAGTACCACTCCTCGGAAATCCTCCATCGCATGCAGAGCTTTGTTGCCGCCGACTCCTGGCGCGTGCTGGGGGTTGCGGCCGTCGATCTGTACATCCCGATTCTTACCTTCGTTTTTGGCGAGGCGCAGATGGGTGGGCCGTGCGCCGTGGTCTCCGCTCACCGGCTGCGTCAGGAACTCTATGGCCTCCCGCACGACCCAGAACTATTTCGCCAGCGCGTGATCAAGGAAGCGGTCCATGAANNGACTACCGCTGCGCCATGGCTCCTTCCCACGCCGTGGAATGGATCGACCTCAAGGAACATACTCTGTGCACCACCTGCCGAGCCGTGGCAACGCCGCCAAAGCAGGTCTCGTCGGCGCGATTCTTCTTCTAACTTCTTCACACCGCAACATCTCGAATCCTCGCTTTCCAGCCTGCATACCCTCTGCCGACGGCATATTGTTTTTGCACCTATTGTTTTTGCACTATTGCGCGCCGCCCGCGCTTCCGCTACCTTGTCTCGTTTTCTAAAAAGAAAGCAATCGATTGTTAACGGAATGCTTTTCCTCCGGCCTCTTCAAGCACATTGCTTACCGGGCGGAAATGGATTGACTTAGGTCGAACTTAACTTTTCGTTGGAGGGGCCCCTTGCGTATTCGTCAGATCTGTGACTCGTTGCGAAAAATTGTCCTGGCGGGGTTAACCATCGCATCCCTGGCGGCGGCCGCCAGCGCCCAGCAGTCAGGCACCGCTGTGCTCGAGGGCACGGTTGTTGATCCTCAAGGTGCGGTGGTCAAGAGCGTGCCCGTAAGCGCGCGGCAGAACGCCACCGGAATCAGCAGAAGTACGACCACGAACCATGAGGGCGTATTCGTGCTCAACGACCTGGCGCCTGGAGCTTACGAGATTCGGGTGCAAGCGCCCGGCTTTGCCGACTTCGCCGCCTCGGTTTCCCTGGAAGTGGGGCAACAGCAGAAACTGAAAGTCGCGCTTAGTGTTCAGGCAGAGAAGACCTTGGTCATTGTCAACGACCTCGGCGTTGAGGAAGTGAATACGATCTCTTCGGTTGTGGACGGCGTAGTCAACGCCCACCAGATCGACAACCTGCCACTGAACGGGCGCAACTTCCTGGAGCTGGCTTTGTTGACGCCGGGAAACTCGATCGCTCCCAATTTCGATCCGACCAAACAGAATACCGTCGTGATTTCCTCCGCCGGGCAACTCGGGCGCGGCGGCAACGTGAGCATTGACGGGATGGACGACAACGACGATGTTGTTGGAGGCATGCTGCTCAATGTTCCGGAAGACGCCGTGCAGGAATTCCAGGTCGCTACCAATCGTTTCTCCGCGGAACTGGGACGCTCAGGCTCTACCGTAGTCAATGTGGTCACCAAGTCAGGCACGAATTCCCTGCACGGTTCGGCGTCCGTTTACGAACGCGACCAAAGCTTGCAGGCGCTCCCCGCGACCTTCAATCCATCGTCCACCGGCGGCGCTCTGCCTCCCTTTCGCAGGCAGCAGTATGCCGGCACTCTGGGCGGCCCACTGGTCAAGGAAAAAGTATGGTGGTTTGGAGGCTTTGAATATCGCGACGAATTAGGCGGCCTGCAGGTCGCAACCCGCCATCCCAATGAAACCGGCGGAGGCGGGTCAATCACCAACAGCTTTGCGCCGACGCCTTTAACTGATCCCATGGGCACTCTCCGTGGCGACTGGAAGAGTTCCAGAAAAGATCTACTTACGTTCCACTACGGTGTTGAGCGCCAGGACGCGACCGGCGTCACCCCTTTTCTTTCCGACCAGCCCATCGGTTCTGCGTCTCAGAGGCAGGGCTCGAACAACCGCTTCCAGACCTTCCAGGCCTCCTGGACCCGCGTGCTGAGCCCGACTCTGCTCAACCGCACCAGCTACAGCTTCAACAATTTCAGCAATGTGATTGGTCCGGTAAACCCCGGCCCCGAATTGGATTTTCCCAGCCTGGCAGACGGCGCTTCCTATGATTCTCCGCAGCTTACTTGGCAAAAACGCTCGCAATGGGACGATGAAGTCGACTGGACCCGTGGCAGGCACAACATGCATTTTGGCGGGGAGTTCCAGCGCATCGGCGCGGATTTCGATCTCGGCGTTTTCCGCAGCGGCGCGGTCGAATTCGTTCAGGACTTCGCCAATCAGGACCGCAACGGCGACGGCGTCATCAACGACCAGGACCTGCTGTTCGCGGTCGCCATCCGGAGCGGCACGCCCAACAAAGATCTCATCATTCCGGATGCAGACAATAATCACATCGCCGCCTTCTTCCAGGACGACTGGCGGGTTCATCGCCAGCTAACCTTGAATCTCGGCCTGCGCTATGAGATTGATACCGACGTCAACAACGTCGGACACTACAGTCAGATCAATCCCATCCTGTTGCCGTTTCTGCACGGCTCGCGCCACAAGGATGGAAACAATTGGGGCCCCCGCATTGGGTTCAACTGGGCGACCAGCGGCGGCCAGTTTAGTCTTCACGGCGGCTACGGGATTTACTACGACCGCATCACCCTGGAGGTTGAGTCGCTGGAGCGTGGACTCGACGGCCGCGCCCTCCCCATCAATGTGACGGTGGGAAGCGCCAGCTTCCTCGATGCAAACGGAAACTTTGTGCCGGGTGCGCCCACTTTCTCCAATCCCTTTAGCGGCCCGATTATCCCCGGCGCCGGAGGCGCATCGGAAGGCATCAACCTGATTGACAACGATATTAGGAACCCCATGGTCCAGCAATTCAATCTGGGCATTCAGACCGAGTTTGCCAGAAACTGGATTCTCAAAGTCGACGGCATTCACGACTTCGGCACCCACTTCCTGATTGGCGTACCTCTGGGGTCGGTATACAACCCTGACTCCGGAGGCCCCGAGACGGTGACCGATTTGCAGTCAACCGCGAGCACTCATTACGACGCGCTTTGGGTTACCGTGGACCACCGCTTCGCTCAACGTTTTCAATTCCATAGTGCCTACACTTTTTCCAAAGCAAGCAACTATGCCAACTATGATCAGATCCCGTTCGGATATCCGCCGGTCGATCCCACCGATCTGCGCCGCGAATACGGACCGACGCCCAACGATCAGCGTCACCGTCTGGTGCTACAGGGAACGTTGGATCTGCCTTTCGGCCTCCGGTTCTCTCCGCTTTGGACCTACGCCTCGGGCGTACCAATGGATATCCTCCTGGGCGATGGCAGCGGCATGAGAGTTCCAGAGATCGGGCGCAACGCTGGGGGACGCCGATTCCGCACCGGGGCCGAGTTGAACGCTTTCCTCACGCAGCTCAACCTCGCCGGGGCGCTCGACACCCCCTTCCCCTTGGTTTCTCCCAACGCCCGCTTCGACGACACTTTCAATTCGTTCGATATGCGGCTTTCCAAAGATTTCCACCTGGGCGAGCGATTCCATCTCCAGGTTATCGGCGAAGCCTTCAATCTTTTCAATAAGACGAACATCCTGGGCACGAGCAAGAATAACTACTCCGGGTTCTTCAATGCCCTGGTGCCCGACGCCAACAATCCGAGTTACTCCTCCGCCTTCGGTACCCCGGTGAGCCAGGCGGGCGGGGTGTTCGGCTCGGGAGGTCCCCGCGCATTTCAATTGGCTGGAAAACTGACGTTCTGAGCTGCAGAATGTAAACCAATGCCGCAGCCGCAAACGCCGGCCGCCC
>PMBA01000394.1 GCA_003152795.1 Acidobacteriaceae bacterium
TGGATTCTCTCTCATTCCACTTGGTAGAAAAACGGCCGGTCACGTCAACATCATTCCAGGTGGCTTCTAGCCGAAATCGAATCGGCTCAGTCTTCGAGCGTCGGCAAGGTCTTCAGTACCTCACTGGCCCTGGGCCGACTGAGAACTGTATCATCCTTGCGAATTCTGCCGTCCCGGAAAACCAACACACGCTTAGCGAATTGTGCGATGTCATGCTCGTGAGTCACCAATACGATCGTTAGCCCCTTGTCGTTTAGATTCTGAAAAATCTCCATGATCTCGACTGAAGTACGGCTGTCGAGATTGCCGGTGGGTTCGTCGGCCAGCAGGATGGAGGGACGATTTACCAGGGCTCGGGCTATGGCCACCCGCTGCAGCTGTCCTCCGGACATTTGCGACGGGAAATGCTGTGCCCGTTCGGCAAGACCGACCATAGTCAACGCATCGGCGGCACGCTTTCGGCGCTCTGCTTTGTCGATCTTCGCGTACATCCTGCGAGAATATGGCACCCTGATCCACATACCAGCGCTTTATATCGAAGTATTCGGGCGAAACTCCGCGGTAGGAGGTGTGCCAATTTTGATTGCCGTAGACTACCTGAACTGGATCATCCACATTCGGCGAAACGCTTTTGATCAGAGAAATCTGATTTTTGATCGCGACGGCATCGGCCATGACCAACGTCTTCGTGTCATGCGTGCCTGTGCGGACGCCGTTGACCGCCCGACCGCCCGCTTCAATCCAGACGAAGTTGTCGCCAAGATTGTTCAGTTGTTGCTGGACTCGCGCCTGTCCGGCTTTGCCGATGGCCGACACAAATGACGGCCGCAATCCCGATAGTGATCCCCAGAACTGTCAGGACGCTGCGCATCTTGTTTCTGAGCAGCGCCACCAACGCGGATCGAAAGAGAGCTCCGTAGTTCATAGTCCCGACGCCTTCTCGCTTCTGGGAAATTCAAAGGTTCAAGTTAAGACTACGCCACAGTTGGGCTGTCTGGCCTGAGTCTCTGATGCGCCATAGCATTGAAACAATATACTGTTTCTACCTGAAGACCAGATGAATGCGAATTCACTTGGAGGCTTGTCATGCTTAAAAGGCGGCGCTGGTTGGGTCATGAAGCAAGTTGTGGACGTGCCTCGGCCAGGTCACGCAGTGCGCTTCGATTATCAGAGTCTCGACGCATCTCATGGCCATCTTTACGTCGCCCACATGAATGCCGATCAGCTTGTCGTTTTCACGAAGAAACGCCAAGTCGTGGCGAACCTCGACGGATTTCCGGGCGAGTTTCATTGCAGCTTAGCGTACTCTGCCTTGGCTTCCTTCAGGATGGGGATGTCGGGGTCGGCGAAGGCCGAACTTTCCAGCGTTGGTCAACGTTGTTTCATTACTCGTGATCTGGTACGAAATCCTGAACCGCTTCCCGGCGCTTTGGTTCGTTTTGCTCGCTCCCTTCAAACTTCTTTGCCCGCTGGTCTTGCTTGGGCTGATAGCCAAGGGTACCCTCAAAACACCGATAGTTGACGAAATATCGCCATAGCACCAACTTCCCCTGCAAATTCTCAGTTGGTGCTAACGCTGATTTCAACAACTGCGATCAGGTTTTCATAAAGTAAACGCTCAGGATTTACCCTCTTCCGGGGAATTGGGATGTTTCTAAAAAACCCGAACCCCCAGACGCCACAACCGAATGGCGTTCTGGGGGATCGGCCCGCGCGATCCTGCTGAAGTGCAGCCCCGTTGCTGGGATTCGCATCTTCTACGGTCGAACGAAAGTGAAGACCGCATCTGCACTATTGACGCCAAAGACGCCAGCCCCGGATCCGGCGGAAATACTTTTGAGATTACCTGCCACCTCAACAAACGACTCGCTGCTGGAGTCAAAGTGCCAGATATGGCTGGACGTATCGATAATCCAAACGCCATCCCCGCCCGCCGAAACCTGAACGGTATTCCCTCCTACGCTGTTCATTGCGCCGGTTTTGGGATCGTAACGAAAAACGTTATGGGAGGCGTTAACGCCCCACACGTCATTCACTCCGACGGAGATCTGTGTCAGGGTGCCTGAAACTGTCCCGAACGACTGCTTGGCAAAGTTGAAGTGGAAGATGGCGCCCGAGCTATTCAGCCCCCATACATCGCCTCCGCCGGTTGCGACCTGCGTCAGTAGACCACTGATTTGATCGAACACGTCTGTGCAGTAGTTGTACCTGAAAATTTGATTCGAAGCGTTGACGCCCCAGACTTCATAGGGATGGCAGCTCTCCTGCGTGCCTTCGCCAACCGCGATTTGCTCGAGGGAGGCACCCGATATTGGATCGAAGACTTTGGTGGTGTAGTTGAACCTGTACACATTGAGGTTACCCTCTACGCCCCAAACCTCGTCGAGTTGAGACACGGTGCCGCCGCCCACAGCGAGCTGGAAAAGTGACGCCCCTTTTATCTTCGTGAACGCGGCCGTTTTTGGATTGAATCGCCAGACTGCGGCATGGACGTCGAAGCCAAAGACCTCATTTCGCCCAGCGGAAACACCGGCGAGAGTGCCTTTAACTTGTTGAAATTGTTGCGCTGATGCAGAGACGACAAGCAAGGCGCAGCAGACTAGAACCAGAAGAACGATCGGATAAGCGGTTTTGCGCGACATAGGAATCTCCTCAAGGGTTTTCTTGTTTGCCGGGATAGCCGGTGGGAGCAAAGAGCTTGTGGCCCCTGGATTCTTCTTTGCCCAGACTCAGCGGCCATTGCGGAACAATCGTGATAGAATTCCGCTCAGTTTCTGGCCTGCGCCGTTTCCACCTTCCCCAGCCGCAGACGTTACTTCACATGTCTCTCAAATGTCCTAATAACGGCGATCAAATGTTCTCAAAACATCCCCGAACCCTGTTATGTCCAGCCTAATCAATAACTTGTATCGATTCGGCGAATTTAGCCTTCACGCCCAGGGCCGAGTGTTAAGGAGGGGTGCCGAGGCTGTGCCCCTGACCCGGAAAGCTTTCGATGTCCTGCTCCTGCTGGTTCAAAACGCAGAAAGGACCGTAACCAAAGACGAACTGATAAGGGCGATCTGGCCGGGCAGTGTCGTGGAGGAGTCAAACCTGACGCAGACCATTTTCATGGTGCGAAGAGCGTTGGACGAAACGCCTGAGCGACGCTACATACTGACTGTGCCCAGCGAAGGCTATCGGTTCCTTGTTCCAGTTACAGAAGCCCCAGTTACAGAAGCAGCGGGTGGCGGAGTGGGGGACCGACCGAGTGACCGACTAAAGACAGAGGCGCCTGTCGTCCCTCCAACGGCGAAAGATGAGCGCGAGATTCATTTACAAGCGCACGTGCGGAACTTGCGCGGTTGGAGAACGGCCGCCATTGCTCTGGCCACAGTTGCGTTCGTCCTGATAGCGGGGTTTACGATCCGGTCCTGGCGTTCGCGGAAGACACCTGAGCGGCCTGGCCGAATCATGCTGGCTGTCCTTCCATTCCAGAACCTTACGGGAGATGCCGCGCAGGAGTATGTCAGTGATGGACTGACCGAGGAAATGCTCACGCAATTAGGAAATCTGAATCCCCAGCGCCTTGGGGTCATTGCTCGCACCTCCGTAATGCATTACAAAGACGCGCACACCCCGCTCGATCAGATCGGGCGCGAGTTGAATGTGCAATATGTACTTGAAGGAAGCGTCCGGCGGGAATCGGAGCGCCTGCGCATCACGGCCCAGCTCATCCAGGTCAAAGATCAGACCCACGTGTGGGCTCGTCAGTATGACCGCGAATTAAAAGACCTGCTTCCTCTCGAGGGCGAGGTTGCCCATGAGATCGCAGAAGAGATTCAGCTCACCTTCGACGGCCGCAAGGAGGCTGGAAGCCAATCGGCAGTGCCGCCGCAGAGTTTCGAGGGTTACGATCTTTATTTGAAGGGGCTGTATTTCTTCAATAAGAGGACGCCGGCAGACTTGCGAGTGGCCGTTCAGTATTTCCAGCAGGCTGTCGCGAAAGACCCCTCTTCTGCGCGCGCGTATGCGGGACTTGCGAAGGGGGCCGCCATCCTCTCCGCATACGGCAATCCGTCCGATGAAGCGGACTTCATACCGAAGGCGCGCGCAGCGGCGTTGAAGGCGCTGGAAATTGATGAGAGTTCATCGGAAGCGCACACCGCGCTGGCCCTGATTGTTCAAAACCATGACTGGGACTGGCAAACCTCGGAAAAGGAATTCCGCCGGGCGATCGAATTGAATCCGAACGATGCGACCGCGCACCATTGGTATGCGGAGCATCTGATGTGGCGCGGGCGGTTCGAGGAGGCGTTCGAGCAAAGCGAGCGGGCACATCAGTTGGATCCGCTTTCCTTGATTATCGCTGCGGATAACGGAGCCATCCTCTACTTCTCACGCAACTACGACGCCGCCATCGAAAAATGGCGTTCTGTACAAGCGATGGATCCTGTCTTTATGCGTGCCCATCTCATCGAGGGGGCATATGTCGAGAAAGGGATGTTCGGCGAGGCGTTGGCCGACAACGAAAAGCTGCGGCCAACGATTTCGAGCGCGGCGTATTGGGCCTGGGGCGCCTATATTCATGGACGCGCCCGACACATGACAGAGGCAGAGGAGGCGATTCACGAGTTGCTCAAGATTGAGAAGAGCGGGCCAGTTGATCCCAGTGCCATCGCTCAAGCCTTCGCGGGAATCGGAGACAAGGACCAAGCCCTTGCCTGGCTGGAGAAAGCTTATGCACAACGCTCGAACGCACTCACATCGTTGAAGGTAAATCCCGCCTATGACGCACTGCGCGGCGATGCACGATTCCGAGATTTGTTGTTGCGTGTTGGACTGGACCAGTAGAACTGCCTGGCGAGTAGCCCCATCCTGGGCTACTTTGAATGAACTGTGCCGAGGGCTGTGGTTGAAATATCGCCTCTCTGACAATGTCGGCGGTGTCAGTCACTTTTTGAGCGTACTGGTCCGTGCACTCTGAGGAGCGCGCCATTTCGCTCTCGTAGAGACTTTTGCTGTTGCTTTTGCTTTTGCTCTACCAACCAAGGCTCGCTCGTAATCCGTTTCAGGTCCGGAATTCAGTCCGACCCATGCATCTC
>PMBA01000119.1 GCA_003152795.1 Acidobacteriaceae bacterium
ATTTTCAAGATGGCGCCAATCCACCATCACTTCGAGCTCCTGGGCTGGTCGGAATCGAAGGTAATTGTGCGCTTCTGGATCGCATCGCTGGTGTTCGCGCTGTTTGCGCTGACCACGTTGAAACTAAGATAAAGAATCCACCACGGAGGCACAGAGACACAGAGGAAAAAAGACAAAACTTGCTTTTCTCCGTGTCTCTGTGCCTCCGTGGTGAAATGAGATTTCATGGACCTTAATAACAAACGCGTGCTCGTCGTTGGCCTGGGCAAGTCCGGCGTGGCCTCCGCCCTCTTTCTGAAGTCGCGCGGCGCCCGCGTCACGGTGTCGGATTCCAAGCCCGAAGCCGAGCTTCGCGATGAAATCCTGCTCCTGCTGGAGCATGGGGTCACGGTCGAAACCGGTGGCCACGGCGACCGCACCTTCCGAGGCCAGGACTTAATCGTCGTCAGCCCGGGTGTGCCGGTCGATGCGCCGCAACTGGTGCAGGCGCGCAACCTCGGAGAGCCGGTCATCGGCGAAATCGAACTGGCCGCGCAATTTCTCGCCGGCCAGATCGTAGCCATCACCGGAGCCAACGGCAAAACCACCACCACCTCATTGGCCGGCGAGATCATTGCCGCCGGAAAGTTCTCCACCCTGGTCGGCGGCAACATCGGCACGCCGGCCATCAGTCTTGCGGATCAGGCCGGCCCCGCGGCCTGGACCGTGCTCGAAGTATCAAGCTTTCAGCTGGAAACCATCGTTGAATTTCGCCCCCGGATCGCGGTCATTCTGAACATTACGCCCGACCATCTTGACCGCCACAAAACTTTCACAAACTACACTAACGCTAAGGCCCGCATCTTCGAGAACCAGCGCGGAGATGATTTCACCGTCCTCAACGCCGATGATCCCACCACCGCGGCGCTATCGGATCGCACCCGCGCCCAGTTGTTCTGGTTCAGCCGCAAGAAGGAACTTGAAAAAGGAGCGTTTGTCCGCGGCACGCATATTTATTTCCGGGATGGCCATCGTGAAAGTGAAATCCTCCCCGTTGCCGAGGTGCCGCTGAAAGGCGCTCACAACCTCGAAAATGTGCTCGCTGGAGTTTCTATCGGCATGCTCGTCGGCTGCCAGCCGGAACAGATTCGCCATGCTGTCCGGAGCTTCAAAGCCGTCGAGCACCGGCTGGAGTTCGTCGCCAGGTTCGCGGGCGTGGATTACTACAACGACTCCAAGGCTACGAACGTCGATGCGACCATCAAGGCGCTGGAATCTTTCCCGGCGAACATTCACCTGATTCTCGGGGGCAAGGACAAGGGCAGCGATTACACCGTGCTCCATGAGTTGCTGCGTCAGCGAGTCAAGCGCGTGTACACGATCGGAGCCGCAGCCACCAAGATCGAATCGCAGATTCAGGGCGCTGCCGAAATCGATCATGCGGAAACGCTCGAAAACGCCGTCCGGCGCGCCAGCGAATCTGCGGTCGCTGGCGATGTCATCCTGCTGGCTCCGGCCTGCGCCAGCTTTGATCAGTTCCAGAGCTACGAGCACCGCGGCCGAGTTTTCAAAGAGATTGTGCATTCTCTGGCGATGTCTCGATCCGTGTAGGGTCTGCCCGTGTGGTGCCGGGGACGAGTCACGACACGCACCAGCAAGCGCCGCTGGAACCAACTCAGTTATCCCCCTCGCCAATTCCAGACGCGAAACCCCTCCCTCTCTCCCGGTCTCCGTGGTGAAATGAATTCTTATGGCGAAGCGGGTTAGCGTCGATCGCTGGATGTTTACCGTGACCACGATTCTGGTCTTTATCGGACTGGTCATGATCTTCAGCGCTTCCGCCGTGATGGCCAAGGAACGCTTCGGGTCGGCCTACGAATTCCTGCTCAAGCAACTGGTATGGGCCGTCGCCGGGCTTGCCGTGATGGTGTTCGCCATGAAGGTGGACTACAAGCGCCTTCAGCATCCAGCCCTGGTTTTCTCGTTGCTGGGCTTTACCACGCTGCTGCTTATCTCTGTTTTTTTCCTGGACCGCGCCCACGGCACCCACCGCTGGTTTCACATTGGCCCGATCTCGTTGCAGCCTTCGGAATTGGCCAAGCCCGCGCTCATTCTGTTTCTCGCATGGTTTCTCCAAAACAAGACTAAAGCCATGGACGACTGGCGCAACACGCTGATTCCCGCAGTGGCGCCAACCGCGGTTTTTCTGGCACTGATTGTTTTTCAGCCGGATCTCGGCACCGCCATCGCCTGTGCGGGCATCACCGCTTGTGTTCTGTTCGTCGCCGGTATCCGGCTGCGCTACTTCGGATACGCCTTCGCGGCCGCGCTGCTGCCCCTTTATTTCCTGATCTTTCACGTGGCTTACCGGAAAGACCGCATCCTCGCTTTTCTGAATCCCTACGCCGACCCGAAGGGCTTCGGCTTCCATATTATTCAGTCGCTGATTGCGGTCTCGACCGGCGGCGTCACCGGACTCGGCCTGATGGAAGGAAAGCAGAAACTGTTTTACCTTCCCGAGCCCCACACGGATTTTATTTTCGCCGTCACTGCCGAAGAGTTGGGCCTGGTGGGAGCGCTCGCCGTCATCATCCTGTTTGCGATCTTCCTCTGGCGCGGAACGCGCGCCGCGCTGCGAACCCAGGATAACTTCGGCCGCTTCCTGGCCGTCGGCATCACCAGCATGATTGTGCTTCAGGCTTTCATCAACATCAGCGTCGTGCTGGGCCTGATGCCGACGAAAGGCATCCCGCTGCCATTCGTCTCCTACGGTGGATCGTCGCTGTTTGTGACCCTGATGTGCGTTGGAGTGCTGCTGAATATTACAAAGCAGGCAGAGTAAGTGCCAGCGCCCGGCACAAAGTGAACCCCGCGCCGGGCCAGCTATCCTGCGTTATCTTGCGGATTCAACCACCACAGCCGTGCCATAGGCAAGAACTTCCGTGACGCCCTGCATCACTTCCGTTGCGTCATAGCGGGCTCCGACTACGGCATTGCCTCCGATCTCCGCGGCGTGCTGCAACATCAAGTCGAACGCTTCGGCGCGCGTCCTCTCGCATAGATTGGTAAGCAGGGTAATGTTGCCGCCGACCAGCGTCTGCAGCCCCGCTCCAATGGTTCCAAAAATCGACCGGGAACGCACCGTGATTCCGCGCACCACGCCCAGCGTGCGCACCACGCGAAAGCCATCGAGTTCAAACTGCGTGGTCACCATGTTATGCGGGACCATCCGTCCCGCAGTTCCACCATAATTACCCATCGCTCCTCCGGAGACATCGTCGCTGCAACAACGCTTCATTCTAATTCAGCGTCGATCGCAAACTCGCCTTTGCCGCTGTCCCAACTGACGCCCAGCACATTCGCCTTGCAGCAGACCTGGCAATCCTCCACGTAGCGCTGGCGACGGCCCGCGGATTCATCAACCGTGATTTCGTTCCATTCCCCGCAACCGGCGCACACATACCCGCCCACCATGAAGCCATTGTAGAGCCTTGGCTGCGGGATCATCCCGATAGATCGATGGAGTGATGGAGCGATGGGCCGCTCGCCCGTCCCGGCGCGCCGGGACTAACCGGCACCCACCAGCAAATCGATATAATTGGTGACTTCCGGAGGCTTCATGGTGTCGCGCCGCCGTTTCCTGAAAACTGGTTCGCTCGCTGCCGGCGTCAGCCTGGCTTTGCCCACGCTTGCCCAGCCCGCCGAGAGCGATAGACCTCTCCCGCCGGTCATCGCCGGCCTTCAGACTCTCCGCGGAGAAGCCACGCCCATCACCGTCGAAGAGCGCGCCGAGCGCCAGGAACGAGCTCGCCAATTGATGCGCGAGAACAATCTGTCCGCAATTTTGCTCGCTCCGGGCACATCGCTCAACTATTTCACCGGCATTCGCTGGGAGGGTGGCGAACGCCTCTTTGCCATGGTGTTACCCGCCAGGGGCGATGCGTTTTACGTGGCCCCCGCGTTTGAGGAAGGCAGGGCGCGCGAGCAGATCGCCCAATTGCTCGATGGCGGCAAGCCCAGCCCCGATGTTCGCGTATGGCAGGAAGACGAGAGTCCCTACGCCCGCGTCGCGCAGGGATTCAGCGACCGCGGAATCGCCAGCGGCACCGTCGGCATCGAGGAGACGGCAAAGTTCCTCTTCAGCGACAACTTGCGAAAAGCCGCGGCCAGCGCGACGTTCACCAGTGCGACTCCGGTCACCGCTGGATGCCGCATGATCAAGAGCCGCCACGAAATCGACCTGATGCGACTGGCCTCGAAGGTCACTCTCACCGCCTACGAAGCGACATATCGTTCGATGAAAGTGGGTATGACCCAGCGGGATGTCGCGGAACTGCTGGAAGCAGCCCACCGCAAGCTCGGTTTTGAAGGCGGCGCCGATGTACAAGTGGGCGAGTTTTCCGCTTTCCCTCACGGCTCGGTCAAACCGCAGGCCATTCGCGAAAGCACGATCGTGATGATCGACGGCGGCTGCTCGGTGGAAGGCTACGCGTCCGACATCACGCGCACCTTTGTGCTTGGCAAAGCCGGCGACAAGATGAACCGGGTCTTTGACATTGTGCATCAAGCCCAAAGTGCCGCCCTGGCCGCCGCCAGGCCCGGCGCGGAGACTGGCTCCGTGGACGCCGCCGCGCGCAAAATCATTACCGACTCAGGCTACGGCCCCGATTACAAGTACTTCACTCACCGCCTGGGACACGGCATGGGCATGGACGGCCACGAGTGGCCGTATCTGGTCCGCGGCAACACCACCAAACTCCAGCCCGAAATGACCTTCAGCGACGAACCCGGCATCTATATTCGCGGAGAATTCGGCGTCCGACTGGAGGACGACATGCACATCACCGAAACCGGAGCGGAACTGTTCACTCCCCAAAGCCCATCGCTGGAAAACCCGTTCGGGAAGGCGTAGAACTCGAAAGTCAATCGGCCTGTTCTGCACTTCACATTACAAGATTGCTACTCCACTACCCACTCCCGCATCCGCCGCAGCAGCGACGCAGGCGCTTCCGCTTCCAGCACCACCAAACCTTCTTCATACCGGCGGGAATAGATGCGGGAGCCCGCCTCCAACAGGGCCAGCATCTTGCCCTCTTTTTGCGGGATGCGCAGGCGGACGCGGCGGGGACGATCGCCTTCGAGCAGGGCATCGACGCGTTCCAGCAGCGTGCTTAATCCGATCCCTTTCGCCGCCGAGACGTGGATGGTCTGCTCGTTCTCACCCAGATCGCTGTCCCGCAGCGACTCGCGCTGTTTGGGAAGCAGCAGATCGATCTTATTCATCACCCGCAGCCGGGGCTTTTTGTCGGCTTCGAGTTCCTTGAGAACGCTTTCCACTTGCGCGTCCTGCTCGGCCGAGACCGGGCTGCTGGCATCCGAGACCTGCATGATCAGCGTCGCGCGCTGTACTTCTTCAAGCGTGGCGCGGAAAGCCGACACCAGCGTATGCGGAAGATGCCGGATGAAACCCACGGTATCGGAGAACAGAATTTTGCGTTTTGAGGGCAGCTCCGCGCCGCGGATGGTTGGATCGAGCGTGGCAAACATGCGCGACGACGCTACCACGTTCGCTTTGGTAAGAGCGTTGAACAACGTGGATTTTCCCGCGTTCGTATAGCCGACCAGCGCCACCAGGGCCACCGGAACCGATTCGCGCCGCTGCCGCTGCTGCGCCCGTATGCGGCGCACATTTTCGATTTGCTGTTTGACGTGCCGGACCCGCCGAAAAATCCGCCGCCGGTCAGTCTCGAGCTGAGTTTCGCCCGGTCCGCGAGTGCCGATCCCGCCGCCGAGTTGCGACATTTCCACGCCGCGCCCCGCCAGCCGTGGCAGCATGTACTCAAGCTGCGCCAGTTCCACCTGCAACTGACCCTCGCGAGTGCGCGCGTGCCGCGCGAAAATATCGAGAATGAGTTGTGTGCGATCGATGACCCGCGTGTGGACCACGCGCTCAATATTCCGCTGTTGCGAAGGTGAGAGATCGTGATCGAACAGAATCACATCCGCGGAAACCGAAGCGGCCGCCCCCGCAATCTCCTCCAACTTGCCCTTGCCGATCAGCGTAGCTGGATCCGGCCGGTCCTTGCGCTGCGTGAATTCGCCGGCAATTCCGGCGCCCGCGCTCGTCGCCAGCGCCCGTAATTCGTCGAGCGATTCCTCCGAGCTGAAGTCCGGGGAGTCCGCCGGCAACGACGAAGACGAGCCGGCAACGCTGGTAGCGTGATCTCGAGCCGCCTGCGCTCCCGAAGTGATGCTCGCGGATCTTGTCTTACCACTGCGGCCCCTGGTGCGAAACTCCACCCCCACCAGGAACGCCCGCTCCTGCCGCTCCGACGGATTCAATACCGCCTTGGCCTCATTCCGCGAACTGCCGCGGCTGCTTAGTCTGGAGTCATCTCGGCGCAAGCAAACTCACTTCATCCTTCAGTTCCGGAAGCGGAGCCCGCGGCCGCCGCTTCCCCAAGGGTCGCCACCGCCGCCGCCGGCTTCGCATCCATGTGGCTGTGCGCTGCGCGCGAGATAACCACCGTCGAAATCGCATGCTTGAAAATGAGTTGTTCCTGGTTGCTCGTTTCCAGTACCACCGAATACTTGTCGAACGATCGGATCCGACCCGTCAGCTTCACCCCACTGACCAGATAGATCGTAATATTGTGCCGTTCCTTTCGCGCAGTGTTGAGGAAGGAATCCTGAATGTTCTGCTGTGCCGGCTTGGCTTCCATTTGCCGATCTCCTTTTTTCGGGTTTCGATACTGCGCCATCAGCTTTGGGAGGGCAATTGGCGGCAGTTCTCCTATCGGCTCCTACAATACGGACTTGTCTCACGCTTTTCAACTTCCGGGCGAAGAATATTTGGGACCCTTCTCCCACCCGTCCCCCCAACGGCTCATCTTCTCCCCGAGAATCGAGCGGGTTTCATTTCCCTCGCCAGCCGTCTACAATCGTCAGTTCCAGAGCAGAGTTTCAGAACAGGAGCCCTGACCTTGCCCCAGATCAACATTCCCACCGACCTCAACACTAACCTTCTAATGCTGTTTCGTTGGTTGCATTTTGTCGGCGGCGTAACCTGGCTCGGCCTGCTGTATTTCTTTAATCTGGTTAATGTTCCCTTCATGAAGGGTCTTGATCCCGCCACCAAAAGCAGAGTCCTGCCCAGCCTGATGTCGCGCGCACTGTGGTGGTTTCGCTGGGGATCGGTACTCACCGTATTGATGGGCCTGGCCTACTGGGGCAGCATCGTTGCCTCCGACGCCAGAAACGGCGGCGCATCCTCCGGAGGTGCGATGGGAACCTTCTTTACCATCTGGACCGTCGCCTGGGCTCTGATGTATGCCTGTCAAATCCCCGGCAAGGGCGCACTCGATAAAGGCCCGGTGCTCGCCCTGATTTACACCGTCATCGTCGTCGCGGCCTCCTGCCTGTTTCTGCGGCTCAACGATCATGGATGGGAGAGTAATCGCCTGCTCGCCATCGGCGTGGGCGGAGGCATGGGCTGGGTGATGATGCTGAACGTGTGGGGCGTAATCTGGCGCGCACAGAAGAAGATCATCCAGTGGACCTCCGACAACGCGACCAATGGCACGGCCATTCCCGACAAGGCAAAGTATCTGGCCCGGCAGGCCTTCCTCACATCGCGCGCGAACTTCGTGCTGTCGTTCCCCATGCTGTTTCTGATGGGGGCGGCGAGTCACTATCCCATGTTTGGAAGATAGGGTTTGGGAGATAGCAGTCCCGAATGCGCGACTACCTGGACTCGATCGTGGAATGGTCCCGCGCGCGAGAAGACTGGCGTCCGGTCTCACGCTGGCCCGTCCTGGCGTGGCTGGCCTTCTACGTTCTCTTCCTGATCTACGCATTCAGCATGCATGGCGGCTACCTGTTTATCGACTCCGCCAACCTCGTCGTCCACGAAGGCGGCCACATGCTTTTCGGGTGGTTCGGCCCAACCCTCGGCCTCTGGGGAGGAACCATTCTGCAGTGGTTGGTCCCGCTGCTGCTGGCGGGTTATTTCTTCCGCGAACGCCAGGCCGCCGCCTTCGTGTTCTGCATGTTTTTCTTCTTCGAGAACTGGCTCTACACCGCAACTTACATGGCCGACGCCCGCGCCATGGTTTTGCCCCTCGTGACCACCGGAGATCCCGATTACGTCGAGCACGACTGGAACACGATTTTCTCGAGTCTCGGCGTTCTGCCCTACGACACCAGGATTGCCGCCATCGTTCGCCTCCTGGGATGGTGCGGGATGCTGGCAGGTGTAGCGTGGCTAGCCGCGCGTCTGAGAACAACAAAGACGTAAGTGGAGCGACGGGCGCCCTCGCCCGTCCGCAGTCAGGTCGATCCCATCAATTCCGGCGCAGAACTGATCCTCGACGCGACCAAAAACCTCAACCCTGATTCGACGCCGCTTTCGTCGCCAAACTCCACGCCTTCCCGTCAAAATGTGCGGGCAGCGCGAGGCCAAACAGTTTCAAGATCGTGGGTGCCACATCCACGATCGCAGGCTTGTCTTCGATGAACTTGTGGCTTGAAAACAGAACTCCGGGAACCAGCCGCGGGTCGATGCAGTGGTCGCCGCTCCAGGCCTTGGTATTGTCCTCGAAAATCTGGCCGGTAACTTTCCCCATCACCGAATCCCACGACGCTCGATACCCCGCGCCATAGCCAACGATCAGGTCCGGCGAATTCTCGGTATAAGGTCCGCGATAAACATTGTCGGCAATAAACACGCCCGTGATCCCAACCGCGCCGGAAGCCGGATCGACCAGACCATTGAGCCCCTTCTGAAGTTCGTCTTTCAGCGCCTCGGCTTCCGCGCGATCGACAATTCCCTGCTTCTCGCGGCCTTTGATATTTAGATAGAGTCCGTTCAGGCCCATGGTGTAAGCACGGGTGCGCGACCAATCCACGTCCTCGAACCAGTCGCCGCTCTCGGTCTTGCCATCTTTCAGCGCGAGATATCCGTTCTGATGCAGCCACGCATTCACGTTCATGCAGCGCGCAAACGACTTGAAGCCGTGATCCGAGATCACCATCAGCAGGGTGTCGTCGTCGATTTTTTCCATCACGCGCCCGATCAGGCGATCCATGCGCTCGTACAGATCCTGAATCACCGGCGGATGCTGGCTGTGCGGCACATCGCGCGCCGCCGGATGATCCTCTTCCAGATAGCGCCAGAACATGTGCTGCACGCGGTCAGTCGTATCGAAGACGCATGTGCACAGCCCCTGCCGGGTTTTATCGAGCGCATCAAAGAGCATGCGCTCGCGATCTTCGTGATTGCCATAAGCCTGCGCCAGGAAAGCGTCGTCATCGAGCACGTGTTCGTTGAGCGCCCACGTGTCTTCCGCCAGGCCGAGCGTGGCATACGGCCCGAAAAGCTTCGCCAGGTAAATTGAATACGTCACCGGGTGCGAGATGGGTAGGTCGGGATGTCCGGGATCGATGTTCACCGGCGTTACGTAGACTTCAACCTCAGGCGCGAGTCCCTTGAGATAGAAGCGGCAAATGCCATGTGCCGTGAAACCCATGCCCGCCTTGAATTCCGCCGGAAGCCACTCGGAGTATTCTCCGATTTTCAGCGTGAACTTTTCGGAACCAAACACGAAGCGCGCCGATTTTGATCCCAGCTCCGGTCGAATCTCAAAATCCGCGCGCAGTTCGCCAGCTTTCTCCACCAATGGATTGTCCGGCCCGGGAACATAGGACCGGCACACACCGTTCTTGCGCTCGATGGGCACACGCACGCCGCCTTCGCGGAACTTGTCGTCGGAAGCGCGGGTCGTACACAGGCAAAACGTGCCCTGGCTGCCCTTCAAGTCGGGCACGCACATCCCGGAAAGCAGCACCCCCTGAAACTTCTCCGGCGGAAAGGTGACGGGAACGCGAATCACCGAACTGAAAATCCCCGCATTGCCCAGCCAGTGCCAGAACGGCGTGCCTTTTCGCATCGCCTTGATTTCTGTCTTGCCGAAGGGGATGGAATACTTGCCAATCTTGATGTGCCGCTTCGGCCCCTTGATTTCAGCCGACGAAAGATAAGGAAGATAGTTGCTGGTATCGCGCGCCAGAAAATCGTAAATGTTGTGCTTGCCGGGATTGACCCCGGTCATGAATGTCGACCACGCCACCGGAGAAATCGCCGGAAACGTCGTCCGCAGTTTGCTGAAAGTTCCTTTGTCGCGCAACTTCGCCAAGTTCGGCAGCCTGCCTTCTTTCATAAACCGATCGGCCAGTTCGGGATCCATCCCATCGAATCCCAGGATCACCGCTCGCTCGAACGTCGCCTTTCCATATGCATTTCGCCGCCGCATAAAACGGAACAACTGGCGGAACGGCCATGTCATCAGCGCGTAGAACGAATAGAGGAAGGCAACAAAGATCGCCCAGAATGACGACAGCACGGCAAATCCCGCGCCTGGCCCGGCGTAGGCATGCGCCAGCGCTGGCAGGAAAATGAACGCGATCAGCAAGAACCGTGTGGCGCGGGCACTCCTGCCCGCGAAATGCGTCCGCTCGCAATGCTGCGTAGGGCGGCCAATGCCACCCCGCGACCCGACAACCACCCCACTCACGCGGACAGGCCTGCCCTGAGCGTAGTCGAAGGGAGTGTCCGCCCCGCACAATCTCTTCATATCTGGATCCCCAAAATTTCCTTGAAAACAAATCCGGCCACCATCGACAAGATGAAGAACAGCCAGATCCAGTTCATCCCATAGCCGGCAACGTCGATATTGCGATCAGGGTAATTAATCGAAATCGATTCGATCGGACTGTTCGCCGGCAGCGCCGCTTCGGCCGACGAGAACACTCGTTCCCAGAATCGCCCCCGCAAGCGAATCGTCGAAATTCTCGGCAAATCGCTCCCCACGCAAACCGCCTTGGTGGCGCTTTGTCCGGCGGCGACGATCTTCAGCTCATATTTTCCATCTTTTGTGCCGGCCAGGCGCCACACTACTTCGTTGTCGGCATTGATGTGTACCGGCGGCGCCGTCATCGTGATTTCAGGAGGCAGCTCCAACGTAACGTTGTTCATTGCATCGATTCCTGTCGACGGGTCGGCCGCNNCAGCGGAGTTTGCCCCAGATAACGATCGATCTGCACCATCAGCAAGGTAATCGGAATGATGACGTACAGCAGCGGCTTGAATGCCAGTTTCAGGTAGAGCCCGGTCCCACGCAGGATCTTGCCGTAAGATCCCATCACCACCGGAATCTGGTCGCGATACAGGCGCACCGCCAGCAAATGCGCCTTCAGTTGATCCTTCGCCCTGCCGATCGCCTTCTGGTCCGAGGTGTAGCCGAACAAAACCACCATCAGCAATCCCACCACCAGCGACACGGCGACGACAATCGCCAGCGGACTGGTGAGCAGCGAAACCTTGAACGCCGCGATGGCCGCGGCGTAGCCGGCTATCGGATTGGAGTGAGCAGTCAAGCTACTCGATGTACCCTAATCCGCGCAGCCGCTTCTGAATCTCTTCTTTCGACGTGCTGCTCTCGTCCGGCAGGATCTTCCTGGTTTCTTTTTCCAGCATGTGGATTACGAATTCGTCAATCGATTCGTATCCCGCGGCATCCGAACACTGCTTCACCTTCTCCAGCAGTTCGCCTTCGATCTTCACCTTGTGTGAGCCAAACATGATTTTCTCCCGTTGGTGATGGCCACTTCCCACATTTTCAACTCTATAAACAACGATACGCGCCCTTTCCTAGCGCGCCTGAAACACCGACTGCCCCATCATGTCCTTCGTTTTCGCGATTCCGAATTCAGACAGAATCGTGGGCGCGATATCGGTCAGCGCCGGAGCCTGCGCGTCAATCTTGCGATTGCTCAACAGCACTCCCGGCACCTTCGTGAAGTCCATGCAGTGATCGCCGCTCCACGCATTCGTATTATCCTCGAGCACGTCCGCCGGGAACGCGCCCAGAATCGTTTTCCATCCCGCGCGATACCCGCGGTTGTACCCCACGAGCGCATCCGGACCCGTGCGCGCGTATGGACCCTGGTAGGCCTCGCTCGCGAAATCGATTCGTGTAATCACCTGCGAACCATCCTTCGGATCACGCACGTCCAGAAGCTTCTGCCGGATTTCTCCCAGCAGCGCGTCGGCCTCGGCGCCCGCCTCGACAATGCCTTCACGCTCGCGTCCCCGCACATTCAGATAAAGTCCGTTCAACCCCAAACCGTACGCTCGCGTGCGGCTCCAATCCACATCGGCGAAGGGTTCGCTCGCATCCCCGCCGGCGCCTTCTTTGCGCGTGATGTAGCCATTGTTCAACAGCCACGTATTCAGGTTGAAGGAGTGCCGGTAGGGAGCGAATCCATGATCTGAAAGCACGAGCAGAGCGGTGTTTTCATCGACTTTCGGCATCACCTCGCCGAGCACCTGATCGATCTGCTCGTAAAATTCCTCAAGCGCGGTCCCGTACTGCGCCGCCAGCGCGGCGTCATACGCCGGATGCTGGGGATCGGTCAGCCGCCACATCATGTGCCCGTTCAGATCGAGGCTCGAAAAATAAAAGAAGAAAAGGCCCCGCTGAAATTTTGGGAACTCCGCATCGAAGGCGCGGCGATGTTCCGCGAGCACCGTGTGCGCCTGTTCCAGATACTCTTTGTCGTCGAGCACTCCCGCGGTCAACGCCTTGGTGTCTTCCGCAATGCCTTGGGTGTGAAACTCGCCGATTTGTTTCGCCAGGTCGCTCGAGTAACTCGACGGCGTTGAAATGGGCAGCGCGGGATTTGCCGGGTCAATATTGATGGGCGAAACGTACAGTTGAAAACGCGGGTGCGCCTGCTTGAGATAAAAGCGGCAGATCCCTTTCACATTGCCGATAAAATTGCCAAAGATGGGCATGAGCTGGAATTCCACGGGAAGCCATCCGCTCCATTCACCTTCCTTCAGAACGAACTGCCGGTCCTGCAAGCCGATCCGCGCCACCGGTTCCAGCGGATCCACGTCCACCGTGAACGGCTCGGTGGCGGGAGGCGAGTTCTTGCGAAACGTGTTGTCCGGCCCAATCAGGTTGGTCGCCACCCGATTGTTCTTCACTTCGACCTGCACCACTTCTCCGCCCTCGACCGCTCCAACCGCAGCCGTAGGGTCGTCGGTGTAGAAAGTGAACGTGCCATACGTGCCTCGCAGATCGGGCGTGCCCATGCCCGAAAGAGTCTTCCCCTTCGCGGCGATCGGCGGGAAATTCGCCGGGATGCGGTAAACATAATTGGGCACTCTTTGCTCGTCCAGAATCTCCCAAAAAGCCTTCCCGTGCCGCAACTGCTCCGCCGAGCCGCTGCCCAGCGGAATCACCCAACTCCCGACATGCCAGCTGTGCTTTGGCCCTTCGACCTTCGACGTCGAAAAATATAGCTGAAATGTTTTCGGATCGCGGTGGATGAAATCAAAGATCCCGTGGCCGCCCGCATTCAGTCCCGTGATCAGGTTTGACCACGCCACCGGGCTTTGCGGCGGAATGCTGGTCGTCAAACGCCGGAACGATCCCTGCTCTGCCAGTCGCGCGAAGTTCGGCATCTTGCCCTCCGCCATGAACTTCGTGAGCAGATCAGGATCGAGCCCGTCGACGCCCAGGATAATCAGCTTCCTGGACGCCGCCGCCCCGTCCCGCGCGTGCTCGCAGGAGGCCAGCAGGCTCAAGCCCGCAGCCGACAAAGCCACCAGCCACACCAGCCGAAGACGTTTTCTAAAGGGCGCTATCACTTTAAGTAGATTTGCAATAATGATCTGCAAATGTCGGTCCGGCTTCCTGGCTAACGATGGGTGCGGGTAACGGCATCACCACGAGATTGGGGATCCCGAGGAGCAGGTACATAGGATTGTACAGGGAGTTGCATGGACGTCAAGACTGCCCGGTTATGGGTAGTGTCTCAGTTTAACGAAACCNNTTACAGCGCGAAACTGAGTCACTGCCCGTTTATGAGGTCGTGGCTGAGCCGAGAACTGAGCTGCGAGCCGCGAGCAAACCGGTTGCTCGTAGCCCGTAGCTCGCAGCCCGTTTACCCAACAGCAGTTTTGATCAGTTGCGATACAGCCTTTACACTTACTGTCATGATCCAAAAAATCGTTGCCGGCGTGACTCTCGCCCTGCTTAGTCTCTCTTTCGCTTCCGCCGCCGCTAAACCCAACCTGGTGCTGATTACCCTCGACTCCACCCGCTCCGACCGCATGGGCTTTCTCGGCGCCAAGGGCGCGCTCACACCCAACCTCGATCGTCTTGCCGCGGATAGCTTCGTCTTCGAGCATGCCTATGCCCAGGCGCCCGCCAGCGTGGTTTCCCACGCGACCATTCTCTCCGGGGCCTACCCGCAGAGCACCGGCATGAGTGAGATTGGGGGCACGCTGCCGTCATCGCTGCTTTACCTTCCCGACTTGCTGAGGACCCAGGGCTATCGCACGGCCGCTTTTGTGGGCTCCATCGATCTCGACCCACAGAACGGCCCGGCACAAGGCTTCGACCGCGGCTTTCAGACCTACAACGCTGGCTTTCGGCCGGCGCTACCTGGCGATGCCCGCCCTCCCGTAACCGAGCGCCGCGGAGCCGAGGTGGTCGCGCACGCCGTCGCCTGGCTGAACCACAATGCGCTCGGACAGGGACAACAACAAGGACAAGGACAGTTTTTTCTCTGGGTTCATATCGGCGACCCGCGCACACCTGGCACTTCCTACAATTCCGCCATCACCGCCGCCGATGCCGCCATCGGTAAGTTAATCGGCGCCCTGCAGCAGCGGAAAATCTACGCCAACACCGCAGTGATCGTCGTCGCCAGCTACGGCGAGAGCCTCGGCGCCCACGGCGAAGACAAACACGGCGTTTTTCTCTACGACGAGACCATCCATGTCCCGCTGCTCATGAAACTCGCTGAATCTCAGCCATCCGCAAAGCCGGCAACTGCGCGAGTTCCCGCAAAGGTGCGGCTCGTCGACATCGCTCCTACCCTGCTTGAAATCGCGGCGATCCCGGTGCCCTCGCAAATGCCGGGACAGTCGCTGTTGCGGATCGCAAAATCAACGCCCGGCGGCAGTGGCGGCGATCAGCCCGCATATTCCCGCGCCGATCTGCCCCAACGCGGATTCGGATGGAGCCCGCTTGAATCCTGGCGCGCCAGCAAGTATCTGTACATTCGCGCCCCCAAGCCCGAACTCTACGACTTGACCGCCGACCCGGGCGCCACTCACAACCTCGCCCAGAGCTCCAAGGCCACGCTCGACACAATGGCCGCGCAGCTCGACAATTTCGACCGCCGCTTCAGCGGCGAGGCCGGCAAAGCCGCGGCGGAGTTGAGTTCGTCCGAGATGCAGAAACTGGCCTCGCTCGGATACATCGGACTGCAAAAGTCGTCAGCCTCTGCTGCCACAGTCTCCGGGACCGATCCCAAGGACAAAATAGCGATCGCCAACAAGGTGATCGAAGCCGCCTCGGCTCGCGACCAGTCGAAGCCTGCCCTCGCCGGCGCCAATGCCATTGCCCGCGTCATTGCCGTACTCGACCCGATCGTCGCCGCCGATCCCAACCTCTATCTGGCGCAATACACCCTCGGAGCGGCGCTCGCCCGCAAAGCCCAATACGCCGACGCGGCGAAGCATCTGCACAAAGCCGTTGAGCTCCAGCCCGACTCCGCCTGGGCGCACTACGAAATCGGCGCCTGCTTGCTGAAAACCGGCGACTTCAAAACCGCCATCGTCCACCTTGAAATCGCCACCGGCCGCCTTCCCGCCTTCGCCCCCGCCCACCTCTCCCTCGCCGAGGCCTACCAACATGCGGGCCGCACCGAAGACGCGAACCGGGAACGAAGCCGGGGCTCCAGGTAAGCCCCTGGGTTTGCCAGCCTGCCCCTTGCCTTGACGCTCGCAAGTTTGGGGGCGTTTTCGTGCCTCGGCGACCTTCACAACGCGCGGCCCCTGCCGACCCAGTCAGATGCAGGGCGTTCAACGCCACGATCAGTTTCTTACCGAAAAAAAGGGAGCCTGTAAAAGGCTCCCTTGGAACGTCAGGTTCGCTTCCGCTTAGAAGTTGTACTTCAACACCAGCAGCATGTTGCGCGGATGGTTCGAGAACACCGACTTCGGTTGATTGAAGTTCGGTGAATTCGGTTCGAGCATCGCCAGTACGTTGGTGCCCGTATAACCTAACGGAGCAACATCGCTGATGTAGCCTGGCAGATACTGCGCGTGGTTGAGCACGTTCAAGAACTGCGCCTGGAACTCAAACGATTGGCGTTCACCAAAAACGTTGAATCGCTTGGCCACCGTCAGGTCGAAGTTGTTGGTGCGTGGCATCGCCAGGGTGTTGCGCGAAGCATTCGGCCGGGAGTACTTACCCGCGCCAACGTAATACGCGGTTGGACTGTTCGCCACGTAGGCTACGATCTGCCCGAAAATCGGGCTGGTCGGATCGGTGTTGGTCAGCGCCGTGGAACCGGTCCCCGTGCCGTGAATGCCAGCGGGATTGATGATGGTGCGGTCGCCCGCGCTATCCCCGTTGCCATTGACGTCTAGGCCCGACTGCACGGTTGCGTACTCCGGCGACTGGAAGGTGTAGATCGGACCAAACTCCCAGTTGCCAAGCACGTTCTTCTCCAGCCAGCTGTCGCTCTTCTTGAAAAAAGGTATGTCGTACAACGCCTGCAGTGTAATGCGATGACGACGATCAAGAGCGGAGTCGCTCCAGTCACAAGCGAAGCAATTGGAGTCCTGTGCGCGGCGCGGCGTTATGTAGGTTGAGAAAACATCGGCCGTCGAGTTGTCCATTGCGTGACTCCAGGTCCACGCCAACTGCATTTCAAGACCATTGCTGAAATTGCGGCGGAGTTGAGACTGGAGGCCGTTGTACTTGGATGCGCCCCAGGGCATGAAACCAACCAGATTGCTTCCAGTAAAACCAGCAGCCTCATACGCTGGCACGAAGCTGGAATTGCTGTTGATGTCGCCATACGTCGTGGTCAATGCATTGATCACACTTGGATCCGGCGCGGTGAAGTACGTCGGCAGGAAATCGGTCGCCGAGGTCTTCGCCTGCCGGTTCAAACGGGCCTGAACTGGCAAGTGGATCCCGCGGGTTCCTACATAACGGACTTCAAGCGTGTACTTCTGGGCGAAGATGTGCTGAATACCCAGTGTCCACGTTTCCGAATACGGCAGCTTCTGATCCGGAATGTAGCCGCCGGTCGAGAGGCGAGCCTGCACCGGGTCTGTGATCGGCGGGATGGTCGTGGCAAATGGAAGCCCACCACCCGCAAGGAAACCAACGCCGTTGATTGTCGGATCGTTCCAGAAGCAGGAACTGGAAGCCGACAGCCCTCCCTGAAACCCGTCACAGGTCTGTTGCACCTGCGGGGGCGCCGAGAGCAGGCCCA
Source organism: Acidobacteriaceae bacterium (assembly GCA_003152795.1). Lineage (GTDB taxonomy): Bacteria > Acidobacteriota > Terriglobia > Terriglobales > Acidobacteriaceae > Acidiflorens. The sequence continues at coordinate 17,347 of PMBA01000119.1, forward strand.
GGTTGTCGTAAAGCACGTCCTGAGACATCGAGAAACCGCCCCGGACGGAAGTATTCCCGCTGGACCCCGGCGACCAGGCAAAGCCAACACGCGGCAGAAAGTTCTTCTTCTGCTCCGCGGGCGCGGCAAACGTGATCAGTCCCGGAACATTGGAAATCGCGTTCTGCACCTGCCAGGTCTTTTGCGACAGCGGAACCTGGGTGAACTCATACCGTAGGCCAAGATTGATGGAGAAGTTCTTCGCGATGTGCCAATCGTCGTTGCCATAGCCGTAGAACATGTTCTGGTTGCCGTAATACGTAACCGAACCGATCGAGCGTTCCGCCAGGTAGTCTGGAACCTGATCTGTGAAGAACTGCCAGAACGTTGTGTAGTCGTAATCGCCCCGCTTGCGCTGCGTGAAGCCCTGCGGCTAGATATATTCGCGGTACTCTGCGCCGAACTTCAGGTTGTGATTCCC
>PMBA01000325.1:0-459 GCA_003152795.1 Acidobacteriaceae bacterium
TGGTTGTGCGCCCGCTCGGCGAAGTTGACGATCATCGCGTACTATCCTCTGCGACTGCCCGCAGAAAATCAACCATGGTTACCTGTGGGGTGCTTCTTGATCGGGCCGGGCTGACTTTGGGAAGCCAAACACGGTACTATCGGATTTCTATATGAAACTGCCTGCACCCTCCATCGCCGCGCGCGGAAGTTGCGCATCCCTGTTGCTGGCGATGGGCCGGATTCACGGCTGGACCGGGTTCGCTGGCCGGGCGCTCCATGCCCTGGCCGTCGGTGTGCTCCCGGCGATGTTCATCCTGCGTTCGACCCGCGAGGAAATTTACAATGTTCTCTGGGCGCTGGTGTTTGGTTTTGCCACGCTCAATATTTTGAGCCTCGGAGCGCGGCGTTTCGAGCAGGAAAAATCTGGTCTGAGCTTTGGGGAGATTCTCGCGCTCCTGGTTGTGCTGGTCTCGATCGT
>PMBA01000325.1:583-15875 GCA_003152795.1 Acidobacteriaceae bacterium
CACACCGCGCCGGTCAAGCCTAAAACCTTCAACGACATGGAAGAAGCCGCCCGCGCCATGAAGGAACAGGACAGTCGGCGCGACTCAATTTTCCGCCAATCGATCGAAGCCCAAAAACATGCTTCCGAGTTGCTGGAGAAAAAATTCCAGGAGGCAGTCAAGAAAGCCAAGGAAACGCCGGACACGGGAAAGCCAATCCGCGATTTCGATTTGGACTGAAAACTCAGTTCCCAGTTCTCGGTTTAGACACCAGGGAGGATTTTTCTGAGAACTGAGAACCGGGAACTGAGAACTCCCATGACACCTCTTCTCCTCGGGCATCGCGGGGCTCGTGCTTGCCGGCACATTCCTGAGAATACTTTGGCTTCGTTCGAGCTTTGTCTGGAGCAGGGCTGCGACGGGTTTGAGTTTGACGTGCGGCGGTCCGCCGACGGGCAGGCTGTGGTCTGCCATGACCCGACTGTTGGCGGAATCGAAATTGAAAACGCGGAGGCGAAAAACTTGTCGCTGCCTGGGTTGGAAGATGTTTTGCGACAGTTTGCCCACCGCGCATTTCTCGATATCGAATTCAAGATCGCGGGGCTGGAGGCGCAAACGCTCGCTGAACTGCGCAAGCATCCACCGCAAAAGGGATACGTGGTTTCGTCGTTTCTTCCCGAGGTGCTCGGGGCAATCCGCCATCTCGATCCCGCGATTCCGCTGGGATTTCTNNGCGGACCAGGAATTGATCAAACTGGTGCACGCGGCAGGGAAGAGAATCATGGTTTGGACGGTGAATCGTGCCGAGCGTATGCGAGAGTTCAAAGAGTGGAGCGTGGATGCGATCATCTCGGATGAAACGGAATTGCTCGTGAGCTCGCTGCGGCAGGAACGAGGAACAGGAGCTTGAGTGATGGAGCGCCGGGCGTCCCCGGCCCCAGAGGGGGATTCGCCGCCATTGCCCCCTCAATTCGCGTCATTTACATTGAACAGGATGCCCACCACAGGTGAACGATTCGAACGTGCGGTTCAGATCATGGCGCGGTTGCGCGCTCCGGGCGGATGCCCGTGGGATCGCGAGCAGACCTTCGACACCATCAAGCCCTACACGCTGGAAGAGACTTATGAAGTCCTCGAAGCCATCGACAATCGCGATTGGCCGGAATTGACTGGCGAATTGGGCGACCTGCTGTTGCAGGTGCTGTTCTACTCGCAGATGGCAAGCGAGGAAGGCCATTTCTCGGTGGATGACGTGCTCGACCGGCTTTCAAACAAACTGGTGGACCGCCATCCCCATGTGTTTGGCGATGTGAAGGCGGACACTCCTGCCGAAGTGCTGCGCAATTGGGAGGCGTTGAAGGCGCAAGAGAAAGAGAAAAAGAAGCGGCTGGCGGCGGCCGGAGGCGAGAAGACAGAACAGTCTCGCGGCTCGCAGTCTGATCAGGCGCAATCGGTGCTCGCGGGCGTGTCGTCGAAAATGCCAGCGCTCATGGAGGCCTATAAACTCAGCTCGCGCGCCGCGCACGTGGGATTTGACTGGCCGGAGATGGAAGGGCTCTTCGAAAAGCTCGCTGAAGAAACCGCGGAACTCCGCGAGGAACTCAAGGCCGCCCCGGTCACGCCTCCATCGAGAACGGGCATTGCCGGGTCGGGAAAGCCGCAGGTTCCTCCCGAACTTCGCGAGCGTCTGGAAGATGAAGTGGGAGATCTGTTCTTCGTGCTGGTGAATATTGCCCGCTATCTGTCGCTCGATCCGGAGTCGGCGTTGCGCAAGACGAATCGTAAATTCAAGCGCCGGTTTCAATGGATGGAGGAGCGGTTGCGCGCCAGCGGGCGGGGGCCGCAGCAAGCCGCTATGGACGAACTCGAAACCTTATGGCAACAGGCGAAACAGCAGGAAAAACAAGCGTGACGGGAGCGGCCACCAGCGACGTGACTATCCGCAAGTGTGACGCGCTGGCGGAAATGCAGGCGTGCTTTGCGTTGCAGAAGGAAGTCTGGAAATTCTCCGATACCGACCTGATTCCGGTGCGGATGTTCGTGGTGGCGTCTAAGATTGGCGGTCACGTAATTGGGGCTTTCGCTGAAAGGGATCTGATTGGCTTCGCCCTGGCGATTCCGGGAATGCGGAATGGCCACTGCTATTTGCACTCGCACATGCTCGCGGTTCGCCAGCAATATAGAAATGCGGGACTGGGCCGCCGGATGAAGCTCTTTCAGCGTCAGGATGCTCTGGCCCGGGGCTTCGAACTGATGGAGTGGACGTTCGATCCGTTGGAGATCAAGAACTCGTATTTGAATATCGAAAGGCTGGGTGCGATCGCGCGGCGCTACAACGTGAACCAGTACGGGATCACGTCGTCGCCATTGCAGGGTGGATTGCCCACCGACCGCCTGGTGGCGGAGTGGTGGATGAAGTCGGAGCGGGTCGAAGCGGTGCTGGCGGATGCTCCGCCCACGAAGTTCGAATGCCGCGCACGCATCGCTGTGCCGGCGGAGATCTACGAATGGAAGGCAGAGAAGACGACCCGTGCGCAGGCGCTGGCGGTGCAGGCAAACAATCGTGAGCGGTTCACAACGGCGTTTGCCGAGGGATTGAGTGTGCTCGGCTATGAACGCGACGAACGCGGCAATGGCCGGTTCCTGCTGGGCGAGTGGGACGAGCCTTGGCGGTATTAGCCGGCGTCTGATTTCCCGTAAAGACGCGGCTTATCGCGCCTCAGCGGAAGCCTCGTCTCTAGGGGAGGAAGAAATTCGTGGCCACAAAAGCGATGCTTGATACCAACCACAACCCATTATGAAAATCGAATCCATAACTCTTCGTGAAATCCATATGCCGCTCGTGCACTTTTTTGAAACGAGCTTTGGGCGCGTTTACAGCCGCCGCATTCTGCTCGTGAGCCTCGAAGCCGATGGCGTGCGCGGGTGGGGCGAGTGCGTCGCCGGGGAAGATCCGTATTACAGCCCGGAATGGACCGAAACAGCGTGGCCTACGATCAAGCACTATCTCGCGCCAATGCTGCTGCAGAGCGAACTGGATTCTGGCCGGGACTGTGCGGCGCGCTTCGCCAGAGTCCGCGGGCACCATATGTCCAAGGCGGCGCTTGAAAATGCGGTGTGGGATGCGGAGGCGCGGCAGAAACAACTGCCGCTCTGGAAACTGCTGGGAGGAACGCGTCGTGAGATCGCCTGCGGCGTCTCGATTGGCATTCAGGACTCTCCGGAACAACTCCTCCAGAAAATCGACACGGAATTGGCGTCGGGATACCGGCGCATCAAGATCAAGGTGAAGCCGGGCTGGGATCTCAATGTGCTGGAGAAGATTCGCTCGCGCTTGCCGGATATCGTTCTCAGCGTGGATGCAAATTCCGCCTATACCCTGGACCAGGTCGAGCACCTGCGCAAGTTCGATGCTTTCCATCTGCTCATGATCGAGCAGCCGTTGTGGAACGATGAAATCTATCTTCACGCGCGGCTCCAGAAATCCATCCAGACGGCGATCTGTCTGGACGAATCCATTCTGAATGCGCGCGACGCCGATTTTGCGCTGGAAATCGGCGCCTGCCGCATCATCAATATCAAGGTGGGCCGGGTGGGCGGTTTCGGCGAGGCAAAAAAAATACACGATGTCACACTTCGGCACAACATTCCTGTGTGGTGCGGCGGAATGCTGGAATCGGGAGTAGGTCGAGCGCACAATATCGCTTTGTCGACACTCGAGAATTTTCGCTTGCCCGGAGATGTGTCGGCATCGAAGCGCTATTGGAAAGAAGACATCATCGAACCCGAAGTGGAAGTGCGCGGCGACGGCATGATCGTCATCAGTGACGCGCCCGGCACCGGCTACCAGGTGCGCGAGGACATGGTGCGGAAGTTCACCGTGCGCGAAGAGACGTTTCGCGCCGGGAAGGCTTAAGGCGAATTCGCAATTGCGATGACCGCTGGCAGTTGCCGCGCTCCGCCCGGCTGGGCTTGGACGGGCGCACTCGCCCGTCGCTCTGCGAACCGCTCTTTCTATTTGCTGGAGGCGGCTTCTATCTTCAGCAGCTCCAGCCCCTGCGCGAACGTCAGGTCCGAGGGAACGCGCTTGAAGCCGCTGAAAATTTCAGTGGAGTTGATGGAGAGACTCTTGAACAGCAGTATCTTGCCGGTAAACCTTAACGTCATGCCTGAAATCTCCCAGAAATTGTCGCCAACCTCCTGCTGCTGTACCACGAAGCGGCCGCCCCGATCGAGGTGTCCGAGAATTCCCCAGCCGAAGCCGACCTCCTTGGAAAGGGTGCCGTCAATGCTGGCGAGGCGGTAACGGGAGGCGTCCACCAGCACATAGCCCTGCATGCCGGTCAGGACCTCTTCGACGTGCGACGGTGGTTGGTAGCGGGGATTCGGACTAAACTTTATTTTCACCAGCGGCGCGCCAGTCCGGCCAATGCCCGCCGAGCCCGGTTCCTCCCCGGCGTACTCAAACAGGAACGCATCGGGCAGAGCGCGCACAATGCGCATGGTGCGCTCGGCGCTGCCGCGTTCCTGTTCGTGTTTCTTTCTCAGTTCTTCGGGATTGTTGACGAAGCGTTCGACTCGCTCCTCCTCTTGCCGGCGTTGTTCGGGAGTCAGAGGGTTGCTGTTGTAGGCGATCGCCAAGCCGGCAGTAGCATCGTTGGTCTCAACATAGATTTTGGTCGTGGATCCCTGAGGCGTTGTCTTGGTCCCACGAAAAAGGAAGTGGGCAGTATCGTCAGTGGCGGCCTTCATTTCGTTCTGCACAGCTTTACGCACCAGTTCCACCGGATCGCGATATGTGGAAACCGTCGCTTGCTGCCCGGCACAACCGGCCGCGGCCAGCAGCAGAATCCAGGCGCCCTTGTGGAAGATGCAGTGGGTCATACTGCGAGCCATGGATGTGCGCGAGATGGAGTTGACGATCGTCATGTCCTGGCGGAGCACGCTGCCCCCGTCCAGACGATGGTAGCAAACCCAAGGGCGCCCTGGGCCAGCGCTTCCGCCCTCTGCTGTAAGTTCCTGATGGAGAATGATTTGGGGTTGCCGAAGTGAGCCGCAATCCCACAGAATGATTTACAATCGGTTCATTCGCGGCGAACAGAGCGCGAGCGAGAGGGAGGCCAGTGCATGGATGCTCCGCAAACCGGAGAGGGCGCCCACATCGGCAAGTCAGTGGTAATCAAAGGAGAGTTGTCGGGCTCCGAAGACTTGTATGTGGACGGCAACGTCGAAGGCAAGATTGAACTGCGCAACCACAGCCTGACAGTCGGGCCAAACGGTAACGTCAAGGCCAACGTCAGCGCCAAGTCCGTGGTGATTCAGGGCAAGTTGGATGGGACGGTGAACGCCTCCGAACGCGTGGAGTTGCGAAAATCAGCGGTGGTAAATGGCGACGTGACCACGCAGCGCATCGCTATTGAAGAGGGCGCGTTCCTGAAAGGGAAGGTTGATATTCAGAAAGAGGTTGGAAAGGCGGGGACCACGTCTTTGTAATTGCATGGGGACGATGGCTGATCCCGGCAGCGGACGCATTGATCGATGGCAACTGTTTCTGACAACGTAATGAAATTCTTTCGGAGCTCTTCGAACCAGACTGCGGAATCCGCGGTTCCGCATAAGTTGACCCGCCGGTCGAGCGGCATGGGAGAAATTTCGCGGCTGCTGAATTCGCAGGAGGGGCTCTGCGTGCTCGACATGGGTGCGACCTCCGCCAACAACATCCGCTTTTTCACTGGCAAGGGACACAAGAATTACAGCGAAGATTTGTTGCGATCGTCACTTGATCCCGGCCTGCGCACACCAGACATCACGGGGAACCCGGTACTGAACAGCAAGAAATTTCTGGAAGAGAACCTGGTGTACGCGAACGCCCAGTTCGACGTGGTGCTGTGCTGGAACCTGCCCGATTACCTGGAAGAGAGCCTGGTGAAGCCGACCATCGACCGCTTATGGTCGGTGATGAAGCCGGGAGGATACCTGCTCGCTTTCTTTCACACCCGCGACGCGGGCCCGGACTCGATTTGCTATCGCTATCACGTAACCGACAGCGACATGCTGGAGATGCAGGAGGTGAAGTTCACTCCGCCCGGCCGTCCTGCATCCGAAAAGCAGTCTCCGCGCCTGCAGCGCGTGTTCAACAACCGGCACATCGAAAACCTTTTCCGGGATTTCGCCTCGATCAAGTTCTTCCTGACCCGCGATGCCATCCGCGAAGTGCTGGTCGTGCGCTAGCTCGCCTCCCCTAAGTTCTGGTTACAAATTCCGGGTACAAATTCCAGGCACAAATATGCATTGTCATCCTGAGCGTAGCCAAACCATTCGCGAAGCGATTGGTTTGGCGAAGTCGAAGGACCCCTACTCACCCGAAAATGCGTTTCGGGAGTAGGCGTCCCCGCTGCGCTCGGGATTGACGGCGTGTTACGGGTTGGACATGCAGATTGGACAAGTCTTCACGTGAGCCAGACGCGCCTTGTGGGCCTGCTGATACGCTTCCATTTCCTCTTTCTGATGTTTTCGCTTCGCCTTCTCGGAGAGCCGAGGCTTGACTTCATTGCGGAACAGATGAGCGGTCCATTCCGTGTGGGCGCGGGTCTCGCGATCTTTTAACTTTTTGCAGGTGGCGCATTCCGACTCAGCCATAGCGTGACTTGATGATAGTCGAAAGGCCGGGAGTCCGTTCCTGTTTTCGGCGGTCTCTTTGATAGTATGGAGAGTCAGGCATCGGTTCCGCGCGACGTTTTCCCGCCAACCCCGCCAGGTCCGGAAGGAAGCAACGGTAACGGGCTCTTTCGTGTGCAGTGGATCGCCGGTGCCTGACTTTTGTTCTTGTTCGCGTAGGGACGGGCGCCCTCGCCCGTCCAAGCCGAGCGCAGCTCGGCAGCTGTTCGTGGCCACGGCAACTCTGGATTCGCGGTGAGAGTCCCGCTTTCATCATGACCAAGCGTCTTTACTACGACAGTTCTGAAATTCGCGAGTTCGATTCGGTTGTCGAAGTCGTTGCGCCTCTTTCCCCGGAGCACCCGCGCCCCGCCATCATCCTGCGGGAAACCGCGTTCTATCCCACCAGCGGCGGTCAGGTTCACGATACCGGATGGCTTTCGCTCGAAGGGGCCGACCGCCTGCGGGTGGCCGAAGTAGCGGAGGCGGAAGACGGCAGCATCGTCCACTACCTGGAAGCGCCGGCGAAGTTGCCACTGCCAGGCGATAAAGTCCATGGCAGCATCGATCCCGATCGCCGCCGCGATCACATGCAACAACACACCGGACAGCATGTCTTGTCGGCAGCTTTCATCGAGCTCTACCAGATGGCGACCGTTTCGTTCCACATGGGCGAAGACTATTGCTCGATTGATCTGGCGACACCGTCTGTCAGTCCCGCGCAGATTGCCGCCGCCGAAACACGAGCCAATCACCTTGTGTGGGAGAACCGCCCGGTCCGAATTCGCTATGTTTCGCGCGTGGAAGCGGAGAAGCTCGGCCTGCGTAAACTGCCTCCGACAGAGCGCGACGAGTTGCGTCTGGTCGAGATCGCTGATTTCGATCTCTCGGCGTGCGGCGGAACTCACGTCAGCGCCAGCGGGCAGATCGGCTCGATCCTGCTCCGTAAAACCGAGAAGGTGCGGCAGGGAATTCGGGTGGAGTTTGTCTGCGGCGAGCGCGCAGTTCGCATGGCGCGGCATGACTACAGCGCCCTGAGCGAGGCGGCTGCGCTCTTCTCGGCGCAACTCGGCGACGTGCCAGAGCAGATTCGCAAGAGCCTCGAAGAGAGCAAAGTATTGCGCAAGCAAAAGGAGGATTCGCTCGATGAACTCGCCGAGCTGATGGCTTCCGCCGCTCTCCAGAGTCAACCAGAGACGAACGGGCGGAAGGTCGTCGTTCGGGTGTTTCCCGATCGCGACATCGCCTTCGCCAAACTCTTTGCGCAGAAAGTGACCCGAGTCGCGACGCCGGCCATCGCGCTGGTGGCGAGCACCGTGGATCCACCGGGGCTGGTTTTCGCGCAGACTCCGGCGCAGATTTCCAGCGGCGCGCCCGGTTCGACCGCCGACATGGGCGCGTTGCTCAAGCAGGTGTTGTCGTCCGTCGGAGGCCGCGGCGGTGGCAGCCGCGATTTCGCCCAGGGCGGCCTTCCCGCGAGCTCAACTGCCAATCTCAACGTCGAGCAGCTTTTGCGCGAGGCAGCGGGTACAATCGAAGCCTGATCCCGCGCGCCATCTCCCGGGAAAAATTCATTCCATGCTCGAACCGCGGCTGATACTCGTCAACCTCCTCATCAAGCTGGGCGTGGCCGCAGCCTTGTCGAGCGCCCTGGTACGCTCCAAGGAATTCAAGAGCCTGATCTTCCGTGAGCAGCGCGAAACCCGGCACAAGATTTACTTGGCGTTGTGGATGGCGATCCCCATCGCGCTCGGCGTCTGGATACGATGCAACGTCAAAAGCTTCCTCGCCGGCGACCTTTCGCTCGAAACCGCGTTGCTGCTGGGCGTGATCGGCGGCCGCTTGTCGGGAGGGCTCGGCGGTGCGCTCATGTCCTTGCCCGCGGCGGCGCACGGCGAGTGGGCCAGTTTACCCTTGAACGTGCTTGCCGGAATTATTGCTGGCCAGTTGCGCCGCGTCGCCCCCGAACAGGAAGATATCTGGTCGTTCTCGCCGTTCATCGATCTCACCTTGTATCGCATGATCCGCCGCAACCTGCCCCGCCCGCGCGTGTTCGACTGGCAGGTCGCTTTTTTCGCCACCATCGTGAGCTTGCGCTTTTTGCAGACCGAAATCTGGCGCTTCTGGCCGAACTCCATCTTCAGCCTGGAAAGCCCCGGCCTGTGGAGCGGCGGCGGCGGAACTCTCAACGGTTATTTGGTGGAGAGCGCGATTTACCTGACCGTGGTCATGGTGGTGGGCACGGAACTGAAAATTTTCAACAGCGTCCGCATCCAGATCAAACTGGAAGAGCAGGAACGCCTGCTGCTGCAGGCGCGCATGGTGGCTCTGCAGAATCAGATTAACCCGCACTTTTTGTTCAACACCCTGAATTCCATCTCGTCGCTGGTGCGCTTCGATCCCGACACGGCGCGGGAGATGATCCTGAAGCTCGCGACCATTCTTCGCCGCCTGCTTCATAGTTCGGATTCATTCGTTCCGCTGCGTGAGGAAGTGGAGTTCATCGACAATTATCTGGACATTGAAGTCGTGCGCTTTGGACGCGACAAGCTCAAGGTCGTCAAGGATCTCGATCCGGCGTCCCTCGAAGCCATGGTTCCCAGCATGCTGTTGCAGCCGCTGGTCGAAAACTGCGTCAAGCACGGACTTTCCCCCAAGATCGAAGGCGGCAGTATTACCTTGCGCAGCCGCCTGATCAAATCGCGCCTCGTGGTCGAGGTGGAAGATGACGGCGTCGGCATGGGGTCGGCGCAAGAGTTTGCTCGAGAGCACGGGCAAGCCTCCCGCTTGGCAGGCATGGGTATCGGCATGGCGAATGTTGCCGAGCGCTTGCAGGTGCTCTACGGTGATGCCGCGAAGATGATCATCGAAAACCGCGAAGGCGGAGGCACCCTCATCCGGTTGCGATTGCCCATTCTGCCCAATCCCGAAGAGCTCATGACGACTTCGGCGATTGCCCCAGCACCTTTCGGTAAAAATCTTCGTAAAGCGGAATAATCTTGCTGGAACAGTATTTTTCCTGCGCGCCCGCGCGCGCCCGTTTTCCCATGGCGCGCAGCGCCGCCTCGTCGCCCAGCAGATCGATGGCATAACGCGACATCGTCTCTACGTCGCCCACATCGGCCAGGAATCCGCTGACGCCGTGTTCGATTACTTCCGGCACTCCGCCCGTCCGCGTGGCAATCGGAACCACCTCGCAGGCCATGCCTTCGAGGGCCGCGAGTCCGAACGTTTCCAGTTCGCTCGGCATCAGCATTACGTCCGACATCGCCAGCTTCTCGCGGATCTGATCCTGCTTCCCAAGAAACAGAACGTGCTCGTGAATGCCTTTTTGCACGGCCAGCCACTCCGCCTGCGAACGATCCGGTCCGTCGCCGATCAGTAAAAGCTTGGAGGGAATCTTCTTGCGGACCCGGTCGAAGATTTCGATCACATCCAGAACGCGCTTCACCGGACGGAAGTTGGAAAGATGCACCAGCAGCCGCTCGTCGTTCCGGACATACTCGCTGCGTTTTTCCAGCCACTCCGGCTTGCGCAGGTACTCGTCGCAGTTCACAAAGTTGGGGATGACTTCGATGTCGTTGCTGATGTCGAAAACTTTAAGAGTGCGGGTGCGCAAGTACTGCGAGATCGCGGTCACGCCGTCGCTCTGCTCAATTGAAAAACGCGTGATCGGAAAATAGGAGCGGTCGAGCCCGACCAGAGTGATGTCGGTACCGTGCAGGGTAGTCACAAACGGCAAATGGCGCCGTGGCGGCGTCGCCGCCAGCATCTGCTTGGCCAGCATCGCGCTCACCGAATGCGGGATCGCGTAGTGCACGTGCAAAAGATCAAGTTCGTAGAGCTGCGACACCTCGGCCATGCGCGTCGCCAGCGCCAGATCGTAGGGAGGATATTCAAACAGCGGATAGCGCGTGACCTCAACCTCGTGATAGTGAATGTTGGGTTCCGGCCCCGTCAGACGAATCGGCTGCGAATAGGAAATGAAATGAATCTCGTGGCCCCGGCGAGCCAGCTCCAGCCCGAGTTCGGTCGCGACGACTCCGCTGCCGCCATAGGTCGGATAACATGTGATCCCAATCTTCATCGGCCCCCCATTGCCAGTCCAACGTTACCATGATTGGATTCGCCGGAGCGGCTGGGGATGCAGGCGGGGAAATCGATCCTGCCATGGAGGCATGCACGTGTCTCGCCCGTGCAGTCGGGCGGAATCCATGGCTCTACCAGCAGGCTTGAACAAAACAAGGCGGAGGTACTAGTCCTTGCTCGGCTTCTTCGGAGTCAGATCGCACGCTTGCCTGACTTGATCCAGATTCAGCCCGCCCGGAGAAAACTCCGCGATCTGCCGCCCGCTCCGCGTGGGCAGTTCCACCTTGAAAACATGGGCCCCCATCATCCCGCGAACCGTGCCCTTATCCATCGAGAGGAAATGCCCGCGCATCCAGTTCCACCCTTTGAAATAGTGCGTATCGTCAACCCGAACCTCTACTTCCAGTTGCGGCTGTCCCCAGAAGCCGGGGCGATTCGGCGGACCCAGTTTGACTCCGGGATTGAAGTCCGCCAGCTTGAGTTTGCCAGCGCTGCAAAACAGAGTCACTCTCGGTTTGTACTCCGGGTCTTCGCGAAAATAATTATCCGACTGCAGCTCAAAGCGTACTTTCTTCGCCCCCGTCATCTTGTCGTCGGAGTGGAACTCCAGCCAATTTCCGCCCGCGCTGACGCCGTCCGATTCGTCCTGGTAAGGGCTCATGGCGCCAGTCTGCGCGCCAGCCAATGCCGCCGCTCCTGCTACCAAAAACAAAAGAACGGTTTTCAACGCCAACGATGAGCCAACTGCCTTTCGAAGCCAATTCGATACCTTCAAAGTCTCCTCCACACAAGCACATCCCTACANNCGTGACCTCAAACGAGTACACGCTAATCGCACCCCTTCGAGGTGACGATCCCAACCGCGCCCTGCAGAACTGATGTATTCTCTTCCAGACGCAACCGCACCGCCCGGATGGCGAAACTGGCAGACGCACGGGACTTAAAATCCCGGGTCCGTAACAGGACGTGACGGTTCAATTCCGTCTCCGGGCACCAATTTGTTCTTCTGGCTCTCGACCTGGTTCAGTACCGAAAATACCTCGCAGTCCAACGTCTCACTCGCCCACGCCCACGATCACCGGCGTCCCGCGCGGATGCTCATGCGAGCCGCTCTCGGGTTCCAGCGTAACCGCAAAGTTCTTGGCCTCGATGCCTTCCGGCAGCGGAGGATTGACAACCGTCGCGCTGCCCCGCGCATCCGGCTTGAAAACGCCCGCCGCAATCGGAGCGCCGCCGTTGGCGGGGAACAGCCACAACTCGTAGATCTTCTCCGCGGGTAGAGGCGCCAGATTGCTGGCCAGGAAAATCAGGTTGCGATTGCGACGCTGGTAGATCGCCTTCCCTCGCGGTTCCGGCTTGTTGCCCGCGGCCACCAGTTCGATCTTCTGTGAGTCGGGGTCCAGCAGCGTGGCCATGACCTCGTTCGCCTGTTCGAGCTTGCTTCCCTGGTCGGTGAACTGGGCGCGCAGCGAAGCCATGTCCTGCTGCAGGCTCGAATTTTGCCGCATCAATCCGATGCAAACCAGTGCCAGCGCCGCCGCCGTCACCCATCCTAGAACTGGCCACCAGGAACGCCGCCGGCTCGCGGTCGCAGGCCCCGCTGCTGGCACCCGCGGCTCGTTGGCGATAGCCGACATCAACCGCTGCCGGGAGCGCGCCGGCGGTTTGGGTCCGGCGGTGGTCAGCGCAAGCACGCTCAGGTCGCCGCGCAGCACTTCCAACTCGCGGCGGCAGAGGGCGCACTCCTTCAGGTGCGCTTCCAGCGCGTCGCGTTCCGCGCCTTCGAGCGATCCGAGCGCGTACAGCGCCAGGTCTTCCGCGAATTGTTCGTGCACGCTCATGCGGCCAACACTCTTCTCAACGACAGCAGCCCGGTGCGAATCCTGGTTTTAATGGTGCCCAGCGGTTCGCCGGTCTTCTCGGCGATCTCGGTGTGAGTCAGTCCTTCGAAATACGCCATTTCGAGCGCGGACCGTTGTGGCGGAGGCATTGTCTGCATTGCCCCGCGGACTTTATCCATGGCGCGCGCCCGGTCGGCATCGCTGGCCATGTCCGGCTCTACAGAGATTGTGACGTCTTCAATATCGTTCTCCGGACGGCGCCGGCGCAGCGCATCAATAGCCCGGTGGCGCGCAATCACCGCCAGCCATGCCGCCATGTTGCCGCGGCTCGCGTCGAACGCTCCCGGATTGCGCCAGAGCTGCATGAAGATTTCCTGCAACACATCCTCCGCCGCTCCCGTATCCTGCAGCACGCGCAACGCCACCGCATAGACGATCGATGAGAAACGATCGTAAAGCGCCGCCATGGCACCCTGATCGCCAGACCGTATCGCCGTTACCAGCGCCAGGTCGGACGTCATCGCATTGGTGTCAGCGCTCGCCACGCCGATCTTCATCCTCCTGAAGTACGTCTCAGAATGAGCTTTGGATTGCTCAGCCTCTACCCCTTGCCGGTTGCCGAGGCTCAATGAAAATAGCAGTCTGAGCCGCTAACAGGCAAGCGCCCGGACGATAGCCGCCGCCTTGGCGGACCGAGTGTCCGCTGCTCAGTAGATTTCGGATCTCGCGGCGCGCGTCATCAGGTCTTCGATCGCCTGGTGCGGTGACTTGCCGTTCTCGAGGATAGCGAACATCTGCTCGGTGATCGGCATCTCGACGTTCTTCTTGCNNTCGGCCAGTTTGCGGCCTTTGCCCAGTTCAACGCCCACGCTGCGGTTGCGTGAGAGATCTCCCGTGCAGGTCAGAACCAGATCGCCGAGTCCGGCGAGCCCAGCCATGGTGTCGAGGCGGCCGCCACAGGCCACGACCAGACGCGCCACCTCGGCAAGTCCTCGCGTGATCAGCGCCGCGACCGAGTTGTGCCCAAGGCCGAGGCCGTCGCAGACGCCGGCGGCAATGGCGATGATGTTCTTCAGCGCGCCGCCCAACTCCACCCCGATCACATCGTCGTTGGTATAGACGCGAAAGCGGGAATCGTTGAACGCTTGCTGCACCGCGCGTGTTACGTCGCCATCGACGGATGCCACGGTCACAGCCGTTGGATCGCCCCGCGCCACTTCCTTCGCAAACGACGGACCGCTGAGCGCTCCCACCCGAGGAGTGAACTTGCGGCTGCCGAGGACGTCGCCAATCACCTCCGTCATCCTCAGCAGGGTTCCGTTTTCCAGACCTTTGGTGCAGCTCACGAAAATCGTCTCCGGCCGGAGCGCCGGCGCCATGCGTTCAAACAAGGTTCGACAATGCTGCGATGGCATGACGCTGACGACGATCTCCGCCGCATCCAGCGCGGTATCGAGATCGCCGGTCGCCGCAATCGATTCTGGCAGGATGAAACCCGGCAGGAAGTGTTCGTTGATTCGACTTCTTGCGATGCTCTCGCAGACTTCCGGTTCGTTGGCCCAAAGCCGGACCTGATGCGTCCCTTTACGTCCCAGGACGATTGCCAGCCCGGTGCCCCAGGCGCCTGCGCCGATGATTGCGATCCGGCTCATCTGCGGGTTGCTCCTGACATCTCCGACTGCTTTTCGGGCTCTGTTCCTGACTCTATTCCTGACTNNTGGCGGTGTTTCCAGATGACCAGCACCGCCACCAGGGCGATCAATCCCAGCTGCCGCGAGTCCCTGTATTCGTGCAGCGCCCACGCCAGCAGCGGAAAAGCGGCCGCCACCGCAACCGATCCGAGCGAGACGTAGCGGAAGGCAACGGCCATGATCAGGAACAACACTACCAGGCACAAAATGGATTTCGGCGTGAGCAGGATGAAAGCTCCAAGGCTGGTCGCCACGCCTTTGCCGCCGCGAAATTTGAGCCAGACGGGGAACAGATGACCGAGCACGGCGAAGAATGCGGCCGTCGTCATGATCAGTTGCCGATCCGGCCCCGTGAACAGCGCGCGCACCACGAGCACCGCGGCCAGCCCCTTAGCCGCGTCCAGAACCAGAGTCGCCACCCCGAGCGCCGGCGATTTGCGGGCCACGTTCGTTGCCCCAATGTTTCCGCTGCCGGTTGCGCGAACATCCTCACCTTTGAAAATCCGCACCAGCAGGTATCCGAACGGAACCGATCCCAGCAGATAGCCCACCGCAGCGGTGATGAAGTAAGAACTCATGTTGCTGTCTGCCTGAACTTTCTGCTCCTCAGCCGCGGCGCAATGGAAATCGCCGCAGCTTCGTGTACTTCGATCCTCCAGGAGAAAGCTGGCTCTGAAAGAGAATAAACTCGTTCGCCGTCATTGTGCCGAAGTCAAGCTCGCCCATCGCGGCGAGCCGCTTGTCGAGCGTTGCGAAAATTGCGTTGGGACCGTCGCCTTTGCCCCATTTCGGCGAGCCCGACCTGCCGCCGCCGCGCGCCAGCGTCAGGTGCGGACTGAAGGGCCGGTCTTCGCGCGCAATGCCCAGTTCGGCCACAGCCACATCGATGCTCCCAGCCAGTTGGCCTAACTGCGGCCCCGCTTGGATTCCGATCCAGAATACGCGTGGAGCCTTTGCCGTAGGGAAGAATCCGTATCCCCCAAAGCGAATCTCGAACCCGCCGGATTCAATCCGCTCCAAACGCGCCGTGATGGC
>PMBA01000307.1 GCA_003152795.1 Acidobacteriaceae bacterium
CGCCGCGCGATATTTTTCAGGTTGACGGCCACCGGAGCGTCCAGTTCCACCGCATTCTTGCACGATGGCCCCACCACGATTTTTTCCATGTAGCAGTCGGGAGCATGCAGCAGCCCGCCTTTTTCCGAAGCCGCCAGCACGGTAATTGCGCCTGGCGCACCGGTGGCGCACAGGTTCGTGCCTTCCAGCGGATCGACCGCAATGTCCACATGCGGAACGTCGCGGCCGTCCAGATACGGTCCGCCGACTTGTTCTCCGATATAAAGCATGGGCGCGTCGTCGCGCTCGCCTTCGCCGATCACAATCGTGCCGTGCATCGGGACCGTGTCCATCGTCTTACGCATTGCTTCCGTGGCCGCCTGGTCGCTCAGCGGACGATCCCCTTGGCCCATGGTTCGCGCCGACTCGATGGCCGCGTTCTCCACCACCCGCAAAAATTCCAGCGCCAGATCGCTCTCAATATTCTCCCCAAAATTTTTCGCGTGTGGTTCGGGACGGGTTTGGGTCTGGGTTGGCATCATGGCCTCCTCTGTAGAAATGCGACCCTGGAATATATCCCCTTCGGGTCGAAGAGGGAAGTGCAGCCGTCACACCGGTTGTGTAGCGCGGACGCCCCCGTCCGCGAACCGTTTACCGCGGAAGACTGCCGACGGTCCACAACCCCAACTCCGTCTGCTAATCTTTTTGTCATGACCGCCGATCGACAAGAACCGACTTTCGTCTTCACCGAGAAACTGGTTGCTGAAAAAAGCGAACTCGCGCGCCGCTTTCTCGACAACCGCACTCGTCTCAACGAAAACGTGGACAAGGCCGACAACTTTCTCGTCAAGCGCTTCTATAACCTGGATCACAACACCTACCTGGAAGGCGCTCTGCCAGCCAAATACAAAGAACTGATGGGACTCGTCGCCTCCGCCTGCCTGCGTTGCGACGACTGCATCAGCTACCACGTGATTCAGTCCTATCGCCTGGGCGTGACCCGCGCCGAGCAGGAAGAAGCGATCAATGTTGCGCTGGTGGTCGGCGGCAGCATAGTGATTCCGCACATGCGGCGTGCGTATGCGTTGCTGACCGAACTCTATGCGTGAGTGGAGCGCGTTCGAGCAAACTTCGCATAATGCGAACTTGTCAGGAATATCTTTCCGCATCAAAAAGAATGGAGGCTCAGAACGCGTCAATCCCCGTCACACTGGCCCCGATAATCAGCGCGTGGATATCATGCGTCCCCTCGTAGGTCTTCACGCTTTCGAGGTTCATCAGGTGCCGCATGATCGGATAGTCATCCGCCACGCCGTTTGCGCCAAGAATGTCTCGCGACAGACGCGCACACTCCAGCGCCATCCACACATTGTTTCTCTTCGCCATCGAGATGTGCTGGTGCTGCACTCTCCCCGCGTCTTTCAGGCGGCCGACTTGCAGCACGAGTAACTGCGCCTTCGTGATTTCGCTGATCATCCAGGTGAGTTTCTCCTGCACAAGCTGATGCGAGGCGATGGGTTGATCGCGAAACTGTTTTCGCAACAACGAATACTGCAGCGCGCAGTCATAACACGACATCGCCGCGCCGATTGCGCCCCACGAGATCCCATAGCGCGCCTGGTTCAGGCACATCAGCGGAGACTTCAGTCCGCCCGAACCTGGCAACAGGTTCGCCTCTGGGATCCGCACATCCTGCAGCGACAAGCCCGAGGTCACCGATGCGCGCAGCGACCACTTCCCGTGAATGTCGTCGGCCTTGAATCCGCGTCGGTCGGTCTCCACCAGAAACCCGCGTACCTTGTCGCCCTCATCTTCGACCTTGGCCCAGATCACCGCCACGTCGGCGATCGACCCCGATGTGATCCACATCTTTTCGCCGTTCAGCACATACTCGTTTCCAACTTTGCGCGCGCGCGTCCTCATGCCGCCTGGATTCGATCCAAAGTCCGGTTCCGTCAATCCGAAGCAGCCGAGTTTTTCGCCCTTCTGCATCGCGGGCAACCATGTGTTCTTCTGCTCGTCGCTGCCAAAGGTATAAATCGGATACATCACCAGCGCTGACTGTACGCTGACAAACGAGCGCACGCCGGAATCGCCGCGCTCCAGTTCCTGCGTGACCAGGCCGTATTCCACGTTCGACATGCCGGCGCAGCCGTAGCCGTTCAGCGAGGCGCCGAAAAATCCCAAATCGGCCATCGGCTTCACCAGTTCGCGCGGGAAGCGGCCGGCGCGGTTGCACTCCTCGATGATCGGGACGAGATTGTCCTCGATGAACTTGCGCGCCGTGTCGCGCACCAGGCGCTCGTCGTCATTCAGCAAACCGTCGAAGTTGATAAAGTCCACACCGCGGAATTTGATGGCCGGCATTACGTCTCACCCCAAAGAGTCAGCAGATAGCAAACCGGAAACCATTCAAAGTAGCAGAGCGGCTGGGAAGTCAGCAATGCGAGGCGGTATTTTGGGATTCTAATGTGTTTTTATTAGAGACACCGCTCGCCGCCAACCGATAATATGGCGCAACCGAGCGTTGCTGGTTGTCGTGCGCGCCGCTGGAATCTCTTCTACCGGGACTTCTGTGAATCGAGTACTGACCCTGCTGATCGGCTTCCTTGCCGTCTCCGCGATCTATCTTTACGCCTTCCCACAGGCGAATGTTCTGTACGCCGGAGTGGTTGCGCTGCACACCATTGCCGGCGTTTTGGCTTCGGTACTGGTATTGGTCTGGCTGGTGCGCTCGTGGTACCAGGATGACCGGCTGGTCCAACTCGGAATGGTTTTTCTGTTCCTCGGCGCCATCCTGGGACTGGTATTGATTTACACCGGAACGCTGCGCACCGAATGGCGGCTCGTATACGTTCATCTAGGTTTGAGCTTTATCGGCGTCGGCCTGATCGCAGCAGCCCGATTGGGGCAGCGGCGATGGCTGCCTGGTCATGCTGTTCTCCGCATCGCTGCCGTGCTCGTTGTGCTGGCCGTGCTCGCGCCCGCCGCTCGCTATCTCCGCGAAACTCGCTGGAAGCAGGCTGGCCGCATTCAAAATCCCGCCCTGCCGCCTCTTACCATGAACGGCGAAGGCGACGGCCCCAACGGGCCCTTCTTCCCCAGTTCCGCGCAGGTGTATGGCGGAGAAAAAATTCCCAGCAAGTTCTTCATGGAATCGGATTCCTGCAAGCGCTGCCACGAAGATATCTACAACCAGTGGAACAGCTCGGCCCACCACTTTTCATCGTTCAACAATCAGTGGTATCGCAAGGCGATCGAGTACATGCAGGACACAGTCGGCACCAAGCCTTCGAAATGGTGCGGAGGATGCCATGACCCGGCGGTGCTCTACGCCGGCAAAATGGACACACCCATCAAACAAATCGTGCACACACCCGAAGCCCAGGCCGGACTCGGATGTATGATGTGCCACTCCATCGCCGACGTAAAAAGCACGATGGGGCAGGGCGATTTCTATCTGGAGTATCCCAAGTTGCACGAACTCGCGGCCAGTAAGAATCCCCTGGTACGGGCTGTGCATGACTTCATGATCAAGCTGAATCCGGAGCCGCACCGCCGCGTGTTCCTCAAGCCCTTCATGAAACAGCAGACGGCGGAGTTCTGCTCCTCCTGCCACAAGGTGCACCTCGACGTGCCCGTCAATCACTACCGCTGGTTTCGCGGCTTCAACGAATACGACAACTGGCAGGCGAGCGGGGTTTCCGGAGAGGGTGCGCGCTCGTTCTACTATCCCGCGAAGCCGCAGCAGTGCGCCGACTGCCACATGCCGCTTGAACCCTCCAACGACATGGGAAATGTCGCAGGCAAAGTTCACTCCCACCGTTTTCCCGCGGCTAACACGGCGCTGCCTACGGCCAACGAAGATTCTGCGCAGCTGAAGTCCACCGAAGATTTTTTGACCAGCGGAGCAATTACGGTTGACATTTTTGCCCTATCGCCCGCAAACGCCCCGTTGAAAGTGGGAGCCGTTGCGGAGCACGAACTCTCGACCACATTTGCCGTCGGTGAAGAAGCGGAAACCACGATCACGCCTGGCTCCAACACCGAGGCCGCGCCTGTCACCGCGCCTTTGAACCGCGTACAGCCCGCTGTCCGTCGCGGCGATACCGTCCGCGTCGACGTGGTGGTGCGCACCAAACGCGTTGGGCATTTCTTTCCTGGCGGCACGGTCGACGCCTACGACACCTGGCTCGAACTCAAAGGTGTCGACGACAAAGGCCAGACGATCTTCTGGAGCGGCATGGTTGCCGACGATGGCAAGGGGCCGGTCGAAAAGGGCGCGCACTTCTATCGATCGCTCCAGGTGGATGCGCACGGCAACCCGATCAACAAGCGAAACGCCTGGGCCACGCGCGCCGTTGTGTACGTGCGTCTGATCCCGCCAGGCGCCGCCGACACGGTGCACTTCCGGATGAAAGTTCCGGAGAGAACCGGCAGCAAGATTACCTTGACCGCCAGGCTCTGCTATCGCAAGTTTTCCTGGTTCGGGACGCAGTTCGGGTTTGCGGGCGAACCGGAGGGCGATTCAAACAGCCCGCCGGACAAGAGTCAATCGAAGCCGGGAATCGCGCAGAGCGCGGTTGCCCCTGCGTCAGTTACTGCGGACTACGACGACAGAAGATTTGCGTTCACGCAATCGCTTCACGGAGTTTCCGCGAAGTCGGAGAAAATTCCCGACCTCCCGATCGTGGCGGTGGCGCAAGACGAAGTTGCCCTCAACGTTTTGCCCGCGAACGCCAGCGCGCCACAGCCCAAAACGCAGCTTGCAAAAGAAGACTGGCAGCGCTGGAACGATTACGGCATCGGCCTGCTGCTGCAAGGCGATCTGAAAGCGGCGCAGGCTGCCTTCGGAAAGGTCACCGAGGTCGATCCGCAGAATCCCGATGGCTGGGTGAACATCGGACGCGCCGCCCTGCAGGAGGGCGACGTGGCCCGCGCCCGTGTCGTTCTTGAGAAAGCGCTCGCGCTGAATCCGAAGCTGGCGCGCACAAATTTCTTCTACGCTTCGCTAATGAAGTCCACGGGAGACTACGATCAGGCGGCCGCGCATCTGGAAGTTGTGCTCGGTCAATACCCCCGCGACCGTGTAGCACTAAACAATCTTGGACGCGTTCTTTTTCTTGAGCGTAAGTATTCCGAGGCCGTGAACGTCCTGCAGCGGGTGCTCGCCGTCGATCCCGAGGATTTGCAGGCGCACTACAATCTCATGCTCTGCTACAACGGGCTCGGCGACGACAAAATGTCGAAAGAACATCAGGCGCGCTACCTGCGTTTCAAAGCCGACGAGGCCTCGCAGGCCATCACCGGTCCCTACCGCCAGCTGAATCCGGAAGACAACAATGAACGCCAGAATATCCACGAGCACGTGTCCGTCCCCCTGCCCATCTTGAACAATGCACCAGCGAAGCGTCTAGCAGCAGTCGCCACCACGACTTCCGGGGCCCAAAGGTAATGCATTCTTCGAACAAAAACCCTCTGCCTGCATTCCTCCGTGCCTCCGTGTCTCCGTGGTTAATCGCCCTATCGCTAGTCGCGGCCACCCAAGCGCAAACCGTCACCTTTCGCGAAATCACCGCCCAGGCCGGCATCCATTTCACCCACAACAACGGAGCTTTCGGAAAGAAATGGCTTCCGGAGACCATGGGCCCCGGCTGCGCCTTCATCGATTACGACAACGACGGCTTTCCCGACATTCTGCTCGTGAACGGACAAGACTGGCCCGCCCACGCCAAAAGCGGCGCGACCACCTTGAAGCTCTATCACAACAATCATGACGGAACCTTCACCGACGTAACCCGCAAGTCCGGCCTCGGCATTGCACTCTTCGGACTCGGCGTTGCCGTGGGCGACTACGACAACGACGGCTTCGACGATATCTTCATCACCGCCGTCGGCCAGAGCCATCTCTTCCACAACAACGGCAATGGCACTTTTACCGACGTCACCAAGTCCGCGGGACTCTTGGGGCCAAACGAGTTCTCCACCGGCGCCGCCTGGGTCGATTACGATCACGACGGCAAACTCGATCTCGTGGTCGCCAACTATGTGCAGTGGTCCGAGCAGAGTGATCTTTACTGCACCCTCGATGGCTCACACAAGTCTTACTGCACGCCCGAATCGTACAAGGGAACATCGGCCCGCCTCTGGCACAACCTCGGCAACGGCAAGTTCGAAGACGCCACCCAGAAAGCCGGGCTTTATGATCCAACATCAAAAGGTCTCGGCGTCGCCATTCTCGACTACAACAACGACGGATGGCCCGATATCCTGATCGCCAATGACACGCAGCCCAACAAGCTCTACCTGAATAAAAAGAACGGCGCCTTCGAGGAGCGCGCCGTTTCCGCCGGTGTTGCCTTCAGCGAAGATGGCGTGGCTCGCGCTGGCATGGGCGTCGACGCGGTGGATTATGACCGTTCCGGCAGCGCCAGCGTGGTCATTACAAATTTTTCCAACCAGATGTTGTCGCTCTACCACAACGAAGGCAACGGCCTGTTTGTGGATGAAGCGGCGCGCTCGGAGGTTGGCCGCGCGACGCTCCTGACGCTGGGCTTCGGCTGCTTTTTTTTCGATTACGATAACGACGGCTGGCAGGACATTTTCGTCGCCGATGGCCACATCGAAGACCAGATCGAGACCGTGCAGAAGCGCGTCAGCTACGCCGAGCCGCCGCACCTGTTCCGTAATCTCGCGAACGGCAAGTTTGAAGAAGTCACAAATAATGTCGGGACCGCATTTGCCGCTCCGAAAGTCGCGCGCGGCGCCGCCTACGCCGACATCAACAACGACGGAGCCCTCGATATCCTGCTTATGACCAACGGCGGCCCGCCGCATCTCTACCTCAATCAGGGCGGCGTCAACCAGAGCCTCCGCATAAAACTCGTCGGAACAAAATCCAATCGCGATGGTATCGGCGCCGTTGTTCGCGTCAGCGCCGGAAGCGACAAGCAATGGCTCACCATGAAGACCGGCTCCAGCTATCTTTCACAGAGTGAACTGGTGCTGACCTTCGGCATGGGATCGAGGACCAAATCTGATACGGTAGAAATCGACTGGCCCAGCGGGCAAGTGGACAAACTCTCGAACGTAGCGACCGGACAGACCGTCACCATCCAGGAAGCCAAAGGCCAGATCGCTGCGCACCCCTACGGGAAGAAGTAGCGTTGCTTTCGAATAGCCTTCCCGAGTTCTGTCATCCTGAGCGCAGCAGGCCATTCGCGAAGCGAATGACCTGCGGAGTCGAAGGACCCCTACCCTGCCAAGCTGCGAGGCCACGCGCACCCCTGATACCCCCGGACACACACCCGCCACTCGGATAGAATCTTTTCTAAACTCACAATGACCAAGACGCTCAGCATTGCTATCTTCGGCATCGTTCTGCTCGCGTTACTCGCCGCGACCACTCCCGCCTCGGACCCCAAGGAAGCCGCCCGCCTCAACAACATCGGCGTCGCTTACATGAATCAACAACTCTTCGAGAAAGGGCTGAAGTCGTTCGAAGCAGCCGCCGCAAGCGATCCCAACCTGGATGTGGTCACCGTGAATCGCGGAGTCGCTCTGCTCAACCTGCAGCGGGTCGATGAGGCGAAAGCGTTGCTGGAAAAAGCCGCGAAGAACAATCCCAAAGACGCCCACGCCTGGTACAACCTCGGCCTTTATTACAAGAACTCCGCCGATGCCGGCGCCGCCGTCGACGCGTTCCGTCGCGTCACGGAAATTGATGCGAACGACGCCGACACCTGGTACTTTCTCGGATCGACCCACGCGCAGCTCAAGCAATTTCCGGAAGCGATTGCCGCTTTCGAACACGCGCTAAAGCTCGATCCGTTCCACGCCTCGGCCCAGTTCGGTCTGGCGCGGGCCTACCAGCAATCCGGCCAGGCCGACACCGCCCACGAAGCCATGAAGAAATTCCAGTACGTCACGCAGAACAAGCTGGGCGCGCCCNNATTCCGGTGAGGTTTGTGGACGTGACGAAAGACTCGGGAATTGTCGCTCGGCCTGGGGCGGAAACGGCTGGCTCAGCGGCGAAGTATTACGCACCGGGCGCATGTTTTCTGGATTACGACAATGACGGAAGCATCGATTTGTTTTTACCCGATAACGGAACTCAGGGATCGATGTCGCTCTACCACAATTTGGGAAACGGCAAATTCGAAGATGTG
>PMBA01000120.1 GCA_003152795.1 Acidobacteriaceae bacterium
GCTTTGGGCAGTCGCCGCGGGTTTCGTCGACTGCTTGGCCGCTGGAACTCCGGCGGCATCCAGCGCCGCGTTGGTGTCGTTGGCTTGCTTCTGCTGCAGCGATTTTGCAATGCTGCGCGCGTTGTCGATGGCGTCCGGGTTCTGTGCCACAGCCTGCGTGGCCCAGGTCCCGCCCACCATCATTGTGATTGCCAGAATGCCTGTCGTCAGCTTCATCGCTGTCATAGTTATTCCTACTTCGCCCCCGGCGTTCCGGGCTTAGCCCCGGCGGCCGCGGCTGAAGGTTGCAAATCGTGACTGAAGAAGGTGGTCGCGGTAAAGGTTGCCACCACGCTCTCGTTAGGCGCGTACTGATACGTGTGCTTCACCTTCGCACCCTGCGGGTTGCGGGTGGTCGACACCAGCGTGCCGCTGATGTTGACGATCCGCTCCAGCTTGCCCACGCGGTCGAAGAAATTCAGCATCGAGTAGTACGGCCCGTCCAGTTCCATGTCGAAGGGCACTTCGGTGTAGTACTGCTGCGACTTCACGTCTTTTGCGAAGTAGCGCC
This sequence comes from Acidobacteriaceae bacterium, assembly GCA_003152795.1. GTDB lineage: Bacteria > Acidobacteriota > Terriglobia > Terriglobales > Acidobacteriaceae > Acidiflorens. Next base: position 551 of record PMBA01000120.1, read on the forward strand.
GCAGTTCCACGCCCGCCTTCTGCGCCTCGGAATCCATCATGGTGATGAATCCATCGACCTGTTTCTCATCGGGAACGATGCGCTGCTCGATCTCGAGCTGCTGCTTCAGTTCGGCCAGCTGCTGCTTGATCTGCTTCAGCTTGGGCCGGTAGGACTCGAGTTCGTTGTTTTCCCGAATCTTGTCTTCCAGCGCATGCTGCGCGGTCGCGTTCTTCTCGCTCTGGCTCTTGAACACCGTGAAGTACAGGGCCGCCGTTACGATGGCTCCCCCGACGATCACGGCACCCCACTGCTTGATGCCCGACAGTTCGCTAAAATTCATCGCCATAGGTCCGCCTTGCGCTCCTAACGCTTAGGACTTTCCCTTCTCGCAGGTGAGCGTGAACTGGAACGCCTGCATGTCCTTGATCTGCTCGTCCTGGAAGGTTTCCTTGATCTCAACTGCGCGGAAGTATCCAGTCTTCTGCAGGTTCGCAATCAGATTGGCCACCGCGTCGGTGCTCAGCGCCGTGCCTTCCAGATTCACGCTCGGCCCGGTGTCGTCCATCTTGCTCAGCCACACGGCCTCGGTGTTGTTGACCGTCTCGCCCAGCATGGCCAGCAGGTTGACCGGCCCAGCCTGGCCCGCACGCAACCCGTCGATCACGTCCACACGCCGCTTGTAGTTGTCGGCCTGCAGTTGGCGTTCGAGGTAGCGGGCTTTCACGTCGGCCAGCTCGCGGTTCTTCTGTTCCGCGGTTTTCATGTGGGCCGCGATCGCTTTAGACTGGGAGTCCAGCCGGTACCAGTAGCCCAGGTTGAACAACCCGGCCAGCACCAGCACCACCAGCACCTTCAATTTGGGCGAACCCATATCGCCCATTTCCATCGAAGGCATCGATGGACCGCCGCCGCCCCGCTTGTTCTTCCCCTTGGAATTTTCGAGCAGGTTAATTTTGATCATAGGGATTCAAAGCTCCTCAGGGCCAAGCCCACGGCCAGAGCCAGTTGCCCGGGGTTCTGCTCCACCAGTTCCGCGCCATGCCCGGCTGCGGGCGGCGTTACGCGCTGGAACGGATTCAGCAACTCCACCGGCATCGAGAACTCTTGCCGTAGCGCTTCGACCAAGCCGGGCACTTTCGACGACCCGCCCGCCAGGTAGATCTTTTCAATGTGTTCACCCGCTGCGCTGGCCCGGAAGAAGTCGAACGTCTTCTGAATTTCCAGCACGATGATTTCAGTGACTTGCTGCAGCACCGGCGTCTTGGCGTCTTCGCTGACCGTTCCCACCTTGTGCCCCAGTTTCAGGGCCTCGGCATCTTCGAAGCTCAGGTCGAGTTCTTTTTGCAGAGAGTCCGTGTATTGATGTCCGCCGACGCTGACGTCGCGCGGGAACAAGGGGGTGGTGCCCTTCACGATGTTGATGTTCATGACGCTGGCGCCGAGATTCAAAAGCGCCACCACTTGATTGGGGGCCGGCTCGTAGTTGTATTCGTAGCAGTTCTGCAGGGCCAGAGCATCGATGTCCACAATAGCGGGAGTCTTGCCCGCCATCGAGAGTACGTTGGTGTAGTTGAGGATCTTGTCCTTCTTCACTGCCACCAGCAAAACATCCATCTGGGTGGCGCCGGCTTCCTCGGCCAGAACCTGGTAGTCAAGGTTGACGTCCGCCAAGTCGAATGGAATGTGCTGGGCGGCCTCTTTCTCGATGGTCTCGGCCAGTTCCTGGTCGCTCATCGAGGGCAGCGAGATTTTCTTGACGATCACGGAGTGTCCGCTCACGGCCGTCGCCACTAACTTCGACTTGATGAGAGTGTCGGTGAAAAGCTTGGCGATGGCCGCCGACACGGTGCCCGAGTCCACGATCATGGAATCGACCACTATGTCAGGCGCGATCGGCTCCAGGCCGAGGTGCGCCACTTCGATTCCGGTGCGCGTCTTCCTGAGTTCGACCGCCTTGATGCTCGAAGAACCCACATCCAGCCCCACTATCGTCTTCGATCCCATTCCAAACATGTGCCCGCCCTTCTTTTACGAAGATCGTTTACGCAGTTCCCTTACCAGGACCCGTCACGGAGTTCCAGCAGCTTTACCGGCTGCTTTGATTCTCTTCTTGCCCCGCGGTTCCATTTCCATCGACTTCTCTTCCATCCACTCGTCGAGCTTCGATTTCTTGAAGCGCCAGCGATTGCCCAACTTGAACGCCGGAATCTTTTGCTCGTTCACGTACTTGTATAGCGTGTCCGGACTCACCCCCAGATACTGGGAAGCTTGGCGAATGTTCATCACTTCTCGCGAGTCGGCCATTACCCTTTCCTTCTTCCGCAAAATTCGTTTTCCAGCCCGCCTTTTTGTTTCCGGCAACGCTGACCAACTTGCGGAACCAAGGCCTCGATCCAAACGCGTTCGAGTTATTTTGGTGTGCTGAGCATATCTCAACCGGAACTGAGGGCCTGTCGACGTGAATCTGCCGGTTTCTTTGGGTTTTATGGGGGTTTTCTGGATTTCGCAAAAATTGGAGTTGCAGTGAGTGTCTACAGATTGGGTTTCCGCATATGCATATCACTACAGATAGTAGTTCTTGTGCAAATGAGGCACCGGTCACCCGGATTGCGGTAACTAAGGTACTAGAGACGGTACGGAAGTACTTGAACGGGCGCGCAAACCGCTGAAAACACGGTAACTCAATGTTCCTCCCAAACCCAGAAATCGCTTGCGCTTCTCGCAGTCGCGTCGCTCGATTTGCCGTTTTCCAACAGCACCGCGGATTTCTTGAGGTCGCACTCAACCACGAATGACGCCATGTCGACGCCTGCGATGGCTGCGTAAGGCCGGCGGAAAATCCGGAAATTGGCTCGCTTCTCGGCACGCTGAACCACGGTTCTGGATCACCCACGCTGCGTGAGCCCCGTCACGTCTGGTTCGCAGAAAATCTTGTAGCCTGATCTGTCTTGCGATCGCAATTTCGGATCGACAACTTCATTTCGAATCGTAACTTCTAAGGAGCACTCATGAAACTTCTCGTCATTGGTTCCGGCATGATGGGTTCAGCCGCCGCCTACGATATGGCCCGGCAGAGCCAGGTCGAGTCCGTCACTCTCGCCGACAGCGACCTCAAGCGCGCCAAAGAAGTCGCGGTGCGCGTCAACCGCATCACCGCCGGCAAGAAAGTCCGCGCCCTCGGGCTCGACGCCTCCAAGGAAAAAGAAGCCGCTCGGCTGATGAAAGGGCACGATGGAGCGCTCTCTGCGGTTCCCTACTTCCTGAACCTCGGCCTGGCCAAAGCGGCCATCAGCGCGGGGTGCCATTTCGCCGACTTGGGCGGCAACAACACTGTCGTCCGGCAGGAGCTGGCGCTCGCCCGGCAAGCCGAAAAGCGCGGCATTGGCATTGCGCCCGATTGCGGGCTGTCTCCGGGAATGGCTTCGATTCTCGGCGGCGAACTGGTGCGCCGTCTCGACGGACGCGCGGACGCGCTCAAGCTCTACGTTGGAGGCCTGCCCGAAAAGCCGATGCCTCCGTTTCACTATCAGCTCGTGTTTTCGGTGGAGGGGCTGATCAACGAATATGTGGAACCGGCGCGGATTCTGCGCAAAGGCAAGTTGACCACGATCGAGGCGCTCACCGAGCCGGAAGCATTTCACATGGACGGGTTCGCGCCGCTCGTGGCTTTTCAGACTTCCGGCGGAACTTCCACCTTGCCCGAGACCTTTGAAGGAAAAGTTGGCGAGTGCTTTGAGAAGACGCTGCGCTATCCCGGCCACTACGATCTGCTCTGCGAATTGAAGGAGCTGGGCTTGTTTTCGAATGAGAAAATGCGGGTCGGCAACGTGGACGTGGCGCCGCGCGCGTTGATGTCAAAGGTGTTCGAGGGAAAGTTTGCCGGCAAGGGGCCGGACGTCTGCATCATGCGCCTCGAAGCCCACGAATCCGTGAGAGCTCCCGGAGTACGGGGCCTGCTGGGCGGGAAACTTAAAGGCCGAGTCGCGACCTTCACCATGGTCGACCACTACGANNATGATGCGCACCACCGCGTTTCCCGCGTCCATCGTGCTGCAGATGATGTGCATGGGCGCAGTCAGCAAGCGTGGAGCAGTTTTGCAGGAGCGGGACGTGCCTGCGCAGACTTTCCTTGAAGAAATTGAGCGGCGGGGGATCAGGATCGATTACAGGATGGAGTAAGGAGTAGGAATTGTATGGCCTTTCGTCGATGTTTCCTTCTAATTCTGACGCTTACTTTCTTTGGGTCGACCGCCCTCGCCAGCAAGAAAGACGCTGAAGCAGCGGCTCTGATCGCACATGCCAAACAGCTTTCCGACATTCGCGCAGAAGGCGCTCCCCCATTTCGGTTGAAGCTCAATTTCAAGGTCATCAATGAGGACGGTTCGGTCTCGGAAGGCGCTCATACGGAGGATTGGGTTTCCAGGACACAATGGCGCATGGAAACGGTGCTGGGCGATTTTCGCAGAACTCTAGTCGTCGTGGGTCGAAAGCGATGGCTTCTTGAAAGCACGACGGCCGAACCGGAACAACTAGGCAGTTTTCTCGGTCTCACTAACCTCGGCAGATTCCGGCCGGAAGCATGGAAGCCAGAAAAAGTGGAGGACCGCGAACTCAACGGGCTCAGCGTGCGCTGCATAGAAGTCAAGCCCAAACCTTGGGGTGGCAAGTCGGCGCTGTGCTTCGACAAGATTGATGGAACTGTCACAGCTCAGGTAACACCGTTTCAAGCGGGGACTCGGATCGGAGAGGCGGTGTGTATCTACGCTGATTACCAGAGATTCGGCAATCGCGTGCTAGCACGGTCTTATGAGTGTGATAAAGACAGCCACCCGGTGCTAAAAGCGAGAGTTGTAGAGTTGGTGGCTGCGCCTCCGACAGACCCAACATTCTTCATACCGCCGGATGGGGCAAAGGAATCGGTGAACTGCCTCAGTATCGTCAAGGCCCCAAGGGCAATCTATTCGCCGGAGCCCAGGATCGCACGGAATTCCGTTGGGCCAACCGTCGTGATGATAAGAGTCGTTGTTGGGACCGATGGGAAGCCCCACGACTTGAGGACAACTTCTGCCTCAAACCGTGACCTCGATGGGGTAGCTCTAGAGGCGGTACGCCAGTGGAGGTTTAAGCCCGCCACCTGCGAGGGAGAATCCGTGGAAGGTGTGGTTGAGGTGGACGTCGATTTTCAGGTCCGATAGCGCGCCCTTACGAGCACCCTCAGCCCATGAAGTGTGCTTCAAGATTGGCGCGTGACATCGCCCTTGCGCGGGGAGGATCGTCATTGCTAGATAGAGTCGCCGCCCACGGCTCGCGCCCTTCCTCACCCAGCACCGTCATCCTCGCAGCCGTGCGAAACTTCTTGTAATCGCGGTAGGTCTGTTCAATATCTTCGTCATCGTTCTTGTCCGAATAACGATCAATCAAGGTTGACGCCGTAGGAAGTAGACCCGATCGGTCCAATCCCATTTCCCGGTTTCTCTAGACAGCTGGGTCAAAGCCTGGACCAGAGCGCCGATATTTGCCGGGGAAATTGTCTTTTCATCGACAAAGATCACACCGCCATGGCTTCGCTGCTCTTCGGCCCAGAGCTTCAGCAGCGGAGGAATCGTTCTCCGGTCATAGCTAACCAGGGTCAATCTCTGCCTGGCAGCTTCCAGCAGGCAAGCGAAATCTTCTTTCCCAAGAAAGCCGCTTCCCTCCCATTCCGCCATGCAATGTACGACTAACGCCCGATTGCGACGCCGCAGGCCGCTCGCCACGTCTGGGGAAATGTGTTCGTCCAGAAGCAGCTTGAGCACGTCAACCTCGCTTGATCTTCCGGGAAATAGAGTCGACCGTCTGGGGCAGCATGCGTTTTAGCTTTTCGAAATCGGTTGCATCGTTCTCTGCCTTCGCCTCATCGATTTCGCCGGGGTACGCTTCCGCATAGTGAACGGCCGCTCGAACTTTGGCTTCCGGCCACCTGAGATGTTTGGCAACGGCGGCGATGTTTCCCTTATAGCTGCGGAGCAGAAGAATGACCTCCCACACGGCGAGCGTGCTCCCTTGTAGATAGGCCTGCCGGCCTGCCGGTGAATCGCGAAAATCGAGGAAGGCAAATTCCGACCGCCTTAAACCTTCCTCCACCAAACGCGCACTGGCATCGCTCGGCGTCCATCCATGCCGATTCGCGATTCGCTTGAGACGTTTTCCGCTCTCCACGGGCAGCCGCATGCTAAAAACCATCGAACGAGATGCTTTCACCGGCAACCTCCGATGTGTAACTATTGTAAGCATTGTAGCACTTGTAGTGGTTGAGCTGCGAGAACCCCTACACGTTGCAAAGCCACATGCCCCAACAAGCCGCCGGGGAATCCCATCCTTGCCGGATAGAATCGCCCCGCTACTCGCTACTCGCGACTCTCCTCCCCCACCACCGTCACCCGCGTCGCCGTTCGAAATTTCTTGTAATCGCGAAACGTCTGCTCGATGTCTTCGTCGAAGTTCTTGAAGAGGGCAATGCGCACGTCGAGGTGGGACTGAACGTGTTTGGGCAGCCAAACCTCATCGTTCACCTTGGTCAACTCAACCAGAACACGCGTGCCTTTGTGGATTCTCGCCAGCACGAAGCCGACCGACAGGGTGTCGATGGCGGTGAGGTCGAGCTTCACCCATTGCCGTTCGGATTTGTCGATCCAAACCCGGCCTTTGAACTTGCTCAGGATCTGGGCTCCGCGGTCCTTGAACTGGTAGCCGGGACGCGGATCGGCGTCCAGCACCCAGGTATCGTGCCCATCCAACATCTCCGAGCCAACCAGTCGGAAGTTGAACGCGTCCGCCACCTCTAACACAAACTTGCGATCCTCTTCGCGGCTTTTCTCTTCCTTCTCCAGCCGTTTGCGGCGGGCGCCTTCGGACTCGTTCTTGCGTTTGTCGATGATCTTCTGAATCTTGTCGTCTTCCTTTTTCACCTCGTCGGGCGAGAGCGGTTTGTCATCTTTCGCGGTTAGCCGCTCGACCGGCTCTCCATAAATCTCCAGGATCTCCGATGTCCGCGATTCGATTTTCTTCACCGCGCCATGACCGTCGAGGTGATGCTCCTCGTTGCGCTCGATATACGTGTAATCGCGCTGCTGCTTCTGGTTCTCGATGTCCTTCTCTTCAGCGCGCCGCAGAACCTCGCGAATCTGCTGTGGAGGCACGGCGCCCGTGGCGTCGGGCGTCAGATCTAGGGGCTTCAGATCGGTGGATTTGAGATCAGTCTTGGCGGAAGGGGCCCGCTCCTGCGCGAAGGCGGAGGCGGAGGCGGCAACCAGCAGAAGCGAGACTGCCATGATCTGGCGAAGACACATATCTATGCCGTACGTACGAGACAAGAGGGAGTTCGGTTCCACGTGTTCTAAAACCCCTTGTAGCGCCGGCATCTTGCCGGTGCTACAGAGTGCTGGTTAAGTCTTTTTCTCGGCGCGCTCCAGACAGCCGGCACGGAACGAGCGCCCATCGAGCCGATGCAGCCGCTTGGCTTGGGCGCGTGTGATCAGCGAATCGTGAGAAATCGTGAGCAGGTATTCCGCTACGAACCACACGGGCTGCTCGGTAGTCATCCAGTGGAGGGGATCGAAGCGGCGCATGTGGACGGGGCGGGAAAAGGTGCGCAGGGTTCGCTCGCCCCGCAGATTGAAGTAGGTGTCGAAATAACTGAGGGCGAGCTCGCGCAGCGAGCGATATACGGGTTCGCGATAGCGGCATCCGGTGTAATTCGACTTGGCGACGGCGCCCCAGTGTCCGTCGATTTGATAGAGGGCAATGACGTGGTCGGTATCGTGCTCGGCTTCGAGATCGAGAATGAGCGGAGGGTATCCGATGACGCGGAGCGCGGCGGCGGCAAACAGGGCGCCTTCGTAGCAATGCGAAGTGTTCTCGCGAAGCACACGGCGCGGGGACCAGGCGCTGTCGGCAAGGTGATAGGGCATGNNTTGATGTTGAAGGTAGCAGGATCGGGCGGCGATTGGGAATAGAGGCAATCCCACTTGCAAGAGGTTTAACCACGGGGGACACAGAGGGGCACTGGGGAAAGATGACTGGCAAAAAGACCCGCCCTCCGCAACCTGGGGGCGGGTCTGGTGATTTCTGGCTCAAATCTTAGTGACTGTCCGCCGGCTTCTCTTCTGCTTTCTTGGCGGCGGCCGGTTTTGGTTTCCAGAAGTCGGGATCGGCCTTAACCCATTCGTCCGCCGGGTAGCTCATGCGCGGATTAAAAGCGAACAGGTTGGTCTGGCTCGACTCAATCCCGGAGGCGATTAGCTCGAGGAGCTTCTTCATGCCGTCCTCGCCCATGGCGGCTTCAAACTCCTTGCCCATCAGGAGGTTCCGGTCGATCTCGGACGCCGACTTGATGGGGTTGAAGATGATGTAGGTGGTGTCGGGATTGCCATATTGCGAGACATAGGTCGCCCAGTGCGCGTCGGGGATTTTTTTGTAAGCCTCGGTCACCAGCTTGATGATGGCGTCCCAGTCTTTGTCATGTCCCTGGCGAACCTGGAACTTCGAGATTTCGAAGTAGCGGGTGTGGGCAATGTCTACTTCGGGACGAAGGCTGAAGTCCTCGCGGAATACGAAGATGCCGCTGTCAACCTCGCTTAAGAGTTCACCATCCGCTGTATTGGCGTGGTCAAGGGCGGCCGCCAGCGCGGTATTCTTCTGGCTGGCGAGCACATCCTTTTCCCATGACGCAAAGGAATCGTAGCCGGTGAGGAAGAGCGCCCGCGAGGGACCCGAGAGAGATTCGACAGCAATATAGTGGGTGGGCCATTTGGCATGCGTCATGGCCTGAACAAACAGGCTTTCGGTCTTTTCATGCGGAGTACCGTTCTTGCCCGGCTTGGTGTACTCCCGGGTGATGGACAGTACCTTGGGTGGCATATGGCTCATGGTCGCGTCCTGGGCAAGGGCAGCCCCGGACATTGCAAGTCCGAACAAAGCAAAGAGCGCGGGCATCAATCCCGTAAGTCTTTTCATGGTTGACCTCCTGGGTCGCACAACTGGAGTGAGAAGCTGAAATCCTTCGTGAATTTGAAAGCCGGAGGAATTGTACACAGAATCGTCACCCGGTGCGCTCTGGAAAAGCCGTTAGCCTGGCTGGTATTCACCGCTTGTCTGCACGGGCCGGCGGTGGGACAGTTCCCAGCGCGCCGGACGAGCTAGCGTCGTGCGTGGAAAATGGCGACCGTTATGTTTTCGCGTCGATCCGGGCATGAATTTAGCACTGAGGGAAAGTCAAAGGCATTGACCACGGGGGGCACGGAGGAACACGGGGGAAATCTGGGACTCATCAAGGTCGATCTGTCTGGCGCACTACACTAGCAGAGCAACTCTGCCAGTTCGCGAGGGCTTTCGACCAGCACATCGGGCAGGACTTCTTCGAGCGTTTGCGGGGCAAACCCGTACAGGACGCCGCAAGTCCACAAACCAGCATTGCGCCCGGTCAAAACGTCGATCGACGAGTCTCCGATCATCAGCGCCTCATCGGCGGCTACGCCGGTTTCCTCCAGGATGGCCCGCACGCCCAGTGGATCGGGCTTCTTGGTGGTGAAGCTGTTGCCCCCGTACACACCTACAAAGAAATCCGCCAATCCCAAGGCCCGAACGATATCGCGCGAGGGATTGACCGGCTTGTTGGAGAGCACCGCCATGCGCCGGGGCAATCCATTGGTGGAAGCAGACAGGGTGGCCAGAGTCTCCGCGATCCCGTCATAAACCGTGGTGTGGTCGAGCTTGTGAAGGCGGTAGTAGCCGAGAAAATACTCGAGAGCGGATCGGAGCAATGTCCCGTCGTCGTTCTCCGTGTCACCGAGGGCGCGCCGCACCAGCGCGGGAGCTCCATCTCCCACGTAACTGGCGATGATGTCACCGTCCAGTTCCGGACGGCCGATATGACGCAACGTCGCATTCACGGAGTGAATCAAATCGAGCCGCGAGTCAATCAGGGTGCCATCGAGATCAAACACCAGCAAGCGCAGGCGATGGGGATCAAACGGCCGCAGGAAGCGAATCATGGACAGTTCAGGATAAACCAGTTCTCNNGGGAACTGGTTTACAATGTTGCGGGGCTGGAACCAAGTGGGGTGAAGAACGCGGCATGGCCACGACCAAAGTCGATCCCAAGCTGAGCGAAGGAAACGTCGCAAAAAGGGGCAAGACGTACCAGGGCCTCACCAGTCAGCAACTCATCGATGCCTATCGCATCATGTTCACGTCGCGGCGGGTGGACGACCGCGAGATTCTGCTCAAGCGCCAGCAGAAAGTGTTCTTCCAGATTTCGGGCGCCGGCCACGAAGCCATGGGCGTCGGTGCCGCCTTTGCGTTAAAGCCCGGCTACGACTGGTTTTATCCCTACTACCGCGACCGCGCGTTATGTCTGGCGCTGGGCGCAACCCCCTACGAAATGCTGCTGGGGGCGGTGGGCGCGGCCGACGATCCCAGTTCCGGCGGACGTCAGATGCCCTCGCACTGGGCGTACAAGCGCCTGAACGTGGTGACCCAGTCCTCGGCCACCGGGACCCAGATCCTGCAAGCCGTCGGATGCGCCGAAGCGGGGCGCTATTTCGCCAGCCATCCCGCGGCCTGCAAGAAGAACCCGGGCGATTACCGGCAATTCAAGGATGTGCAATTCCAGGGCGATGAAATCAGCTACGTTTCGCTGGGGGACGGCACCACCAGCGAAGGCGAATTCTGGGAGGCCCTGAACACCGCCTCGAACCGCCGCCTGCCGGTAATATTTTGCGTCCAGGACAACGAATACGCGATCTCAGTCCCGGTGGAAGTCCAGACTTCGGGCGGCAACATTTCGCGCCTGGTCTCCGGTTTCCCCAATTTCCATTTCGAAGAGATCGACGGTACCGACCCGGTCGTCGCCTATTCGGCGTTCAAGAGGGCGGCCGACTATTGCCGGGGCGCGCATGGTCCTGCGTTTGTGCATGCCCACGTGATCCGACCGTATTCCCACTCCCTGTCCGACGACGAGCGGCTTTACCGCCCTGACTCCGAGCGCCAGGCCGATGCGGCGCGCGACCCGGTTCCCCGCCTGCAAATGTTTCTGCTCCGCGAAGGCATCCTCGACGAAAAAGGGATCAACCAGATCGAGAAGGAGGTCGAAGAGCAGATTCAGGCCGATGCCGACCGCGCACTCGAAGCCCCGGTACCGCAGCCGGATACGATCTATAACTTCGTGTACTCGCCCGATCTCGATCCCACTTCGGCGGCGTTCGACACGCAGCCGGCGAGTGCCGTGCCGGAGACGGCCGCGGAGGGCAAGCGCCCCGCCGACGCGCAGAGCAAGGTGTCGCAAAATAAAACGATGGCGGACCTGATCAACGCCACGCTGCGCGACGAGATGCGCCGCGACGAGCGGGTGATCATCTTCGGTGAAGACGTTGCCGACGCGAGCCGCGAGGAGTACATCAAGCAGAAGCTGGTAAAAGGCAAGGGCGGAGTATTCAAATTGACCGCGGGCCTGCAAATCGAATTCGGGTCCGACCGCGTGTTCAATTCTCCGCTCGCCGAAGCGAATATCGTCGGCCGGGCCACTGGCATGGCAACCCGCGGATTAAAGCCGGTGGTCGAGATTCAGTTTTTCGATTACATCTGGCCGGCGATGATGCAGTTGCGCGACGAACTCCCCATTATCCGCTGGCGATCGAACAACGCCTTCTCGGCGCCCTTGGTGGTCAGGGTCGCGATTGGCGGTTATCTGACTGGGGGTGCGATCTACCACTCCCAGTGCGGTGAAAGCATCTTCACCCATACGCCCGGCTTGCGCGTCGTGTTCCCTTCCAACGCGCTGGATGCTGCGGGACTGCTGCGGACCGCGATCCGTTGCGACGACCCGGTGCTGTTCCTGGAACACAAGCGACTCTACCGCGAAACTTACGGACGCGCTCCCTATCCCGGCCCTGAGTATATGGTTCCGTTTGGGAAAGCCAAAGTGGTACAACCGGGGACCGATCTCACCGTTATCACCTATGGAGCGGTGGTGCCACGCGCGCTGCAGGCTGCGCAGAAACTGGAGCGCGAGCATCGCGTCAGCGTGGAACTGATCGACTTGCGCACCTTGAATCCGTTTGACTGGGATGCGATTGCCGCTTCGGTGAAGAAAACCAACCGAGCGTTAATTGCATACGAAGACTCGCTGAGCTGGGGATACGGCGCGGAAATTGCAGCTCGCATTGCCGACAAGTTGTTCCATCACCTCGATGCCCCGGTGAAGCGAATCGCGGCCACCGATACCTTTGTCGCGTATCAGCCGATTCTGGAGAATGCCATCCTGCCGCAGGCAAGCGACCTGTTCCGGGCGATGAAGGAGTTGGCGGAGTTCTGACCTGCAGCCGTCAGTCTTCAGCCCTCCGCCATCAGGTAACAGCTTTCTGTTTTCCGGCTTGGGCGCCTCGGCTCTTATGCAGCCTTCTTCGCTTTCCGTCCGCCTGCCCTCCCGCCAAAGGTCAGGCCCCAGGGGCCGCCGTCAAAGCAAAGCAGCGCAAAGGCGATGGTAGCCAGCGCCAGCGGAAACTCGTATCCATTGCTGCCCATCAGCCCGTTCTTGAAGTGCACTTTCCAGATGGCCACGCCCATCTCGATCACGAAGGCGAGCGAGAAGAAGCGGGTAAACAACCCCAGCACGATCGCGATTCCGCCGAAGAATTCCGTTCCCGCGGAAAGATATGCCATCCAGTGCGGAATGCCGAGCGAGCCCACGAACTCCATGTGACGGTGAAAGCCGCCCCAGACCTTGTGATAGCCGTGAGCGATCATGATCGCTCCCAGAACGAACCGCATCACGAGCAGCGCCAGGGGCTGTAGCCGGTTGAGAAAATCCACAAAAACCTCCAAGGGAAGGTGGCAGTCTCAGGCATCAGGTGTCGGGAAATCAATATGCAACATGAAAGCGACGTCAACGAAAATTGCGCGAGGCGGCGGCATCGCCATTGTTTTTACTGAGACCTGAGACCTTAAACTTGTGAGACCTCATCTACCAACTGGAATAAGCGGAACCATCGAGCGCGGTTTGCGTGGAGCCGCTGTGGCAACCGGTAAGGCCTGGTTGGGTCTGGTCAATGGACTTGAGCGAGTCTTCCGTGTCGCATTGCCAGCTGTCCTTGGCGCCAGTAATGTCGTTCGGAATAAACTTGAGGTATCCCGCCGAGACTAAGTCTTCGAGCGTCTGTGGCGCCTTCTGCTTGTCCAGGGTGTACTGATCGATGACTTTATTGAGCGTCGCCAGATTCTGTTTCAGGGTGGTTTCGCGGGCCTGGATGATGCTCTGGTTGTACATCGGCAAAGCGATCGACAGCAGAATCAGGATCATACTGATCACCACCACCATCTCGATCAGCGTGAAACCCTTCTTGCGAAGCGCGGGATTGCGCAATCTGGAGCCGCGGGCTTTGGACCACAATTTCATCTACCAGTCCTTATATTTCGTGCCGTCCAAAGCTTCCCGGTCCGACTTGGTGTAAACATCGAAAACGTTTTGCCCACCCCAGGAGCTCGAGTCCGCATCATCCTGCATGGAGCGCATTCCCCATTCCTGCTTGGTCATGGGGTCGATCGGAATTTGGCGCAGAAACTTCAGTTTCTTGCCGGCAACATCCACTCCCTTGACCAGCGTGTCGAGATCCGGAGGATACCCTTCGCTCCCCACCTTGATCTGGAACGCCCCCCGATCGGCTGCGTCTTTGTAGCGATCGATGGCGTCCCGAACCATCCACAGGTTTTCGCGGAGTTCGTGCTCGCGCTCCCGAAAAATCGTCACTCGCACCAGCGGAAACGCCGCCCCCACCAGAATGGCCAGGATGGCGGTGGTAACGATCAATTCGATGAGCGTGAAACCGTGCTGTCGGCGGTTCATGAATCGGTTCTCGTTTCTCAGTCCTCAGTAAAACCAAGCCCGGGTTCTCGCTAGGAACGGAGAACGAGGACTTTTTCTACTGAATGGTGATGGCCGCCTGGGCTCCGCTCATGGCAATCGGCTGCATCGCCGGGTCCCGGGCTCCGCCGCGCGTGATGGTCAATGCCGATTGGCCCGGCGCCTTCGCCATGAATGTGAGCGTCAAAACCGCCCCCTGTCCCGAAACACCCCCCGCACCAGGTGGCCGCGTGGCTGTGACCTGGAGCGTCCCGCTCACCGGATCGTCGCGATGCACTAAAGCCACCGCTTGCCCATCCTGCGAGAGGAATCCGCCATTCGAAACGTTCACCACCTGCAACTGATTCGGATCGTAGTTGAGTTGCACGGGCACGGAGTAGACGTTCTGCCCGCCCGAAACCATAACATTCACGGTAAAAGTGGCGCCTTTGGCCTGGCTCAACGTGGGTGGATCAAAGAGAAAAGTTCCAGCGCCGACGGCCGGCTGATTCGGCGCCCCGGGATTGGTCTGAGCCTGCCCCGGGGGTGTTGCCGTCTGCGGGATGGCCGGCTGCGAAGCGGGCGCGCCCGGCGCAACGGCGGGCGTTACCGGCTTGGTCGAACGTCTGAGTTCAAGCGCGTTGGCCGTACCCACGTCCAGCATATCGGGCCCGCCGTGGGAAGTGTCGGGCCCGCGAATAATGTGCGGGATCAGGACAAATACGATTTCGTTCTCGGAGTGCTCCGTGTTGGTCTGCGAAAAGAGGTATTTCAGGAGCGGGATGGAGGCCAGGCCCGGAATGCCGCTCAGCGCCTTGGTCTGCGTGTCCTCAAGCATGCCGCCCAGCAGGTTGACTTCGCCATCTTTCAGCCGGATTTCATGTTCGATCTTGCGCTGTCCGATGACGGGCTGGTCGATGCCGCCAATGCTCACATGCGAAGTCACCGCGGAGACGTCCAGCGTCAACTTCAACGAAATCTCCCGCCCGGCATGCACCCGCGGCGTGATGTCGATGTTCACGCCAACGTCCAGATATTGAAATTGCGTGTTGACCAGCGGGTTGATCCCGACTCCGCCAATACCGGGCTGGAACGATCCGGTCGCCACCGGCACGCGATCGCCGATCTTCAATGTCGCCTTCTGGCCGTCCAGAGCGCGGATCTGCGGATTCTGAATGATCTTGGTGTTGCTGTCGCTTAACAATGCCGTCGCCGTAGCCTGCGGAATGGTCACCTGGAAGTCGTTGGCATTCAGGTTGGCAATCGTATTCAGGTTGATGCCGTTCGTCGACGACGAAGAGGAAGTGGTGGTGGTGGTCCCAGTCGTACTGGAAGTGTTGACGTTGTTCTGCAGCGCCACCGTGACACTGGTCGGAGGGCTGACCCCAAGCGTGTGCATTTTGTCGCGGCTCACCTGCATCACCGCCACTTCGATCAGCACTTCGGGTTTCGCCTTATCGAGATCGTCCACCAGTTTCTGCGCCAGCGCGACCTGATCCGGCGTGCCCCGCACCACGATCGCTCCCTGCGAGGGCAACTGCTGAATCCGGCTCACTTCAAGAATGGTGCGCATCGCGTTGACCACATCCTGCAATTCGGTAGGCTGAGAAAGATTGGAAAGATAAAAAGTTTTGATGACGTTCTGTTCCAGCTCTTTCCGCTTCGCGGGATTGTCTTGCGCCACAAAAATCGTGTTGGGCGTCACTGGACGCCAGAAGGTTTTGGTCTCAAACGAAATAATTTCCAGGGCGTCTTCGAGGGTCACGCCGTTCAGTTCGATGCGCACCTGCCGCGGAGTGTAATCGGGGTCGAAAAGCACGTTGATGCCGGCCAGTTTGCCCACCGTCTCGTAGATGACGTTGGATTTCTCGGTAACCTTCAGCGTGATCGGCACGTTGGAAAGCGGAGCGAGTTCCACCGGCCCCTGCGCCGATTCCAAGCGCCGCCGTAACGCGGTCGCGCCCGGCCCGGCCGCCTGCGGTTGCGGATTCTGCTCCTCCCGGATCATCTGCTGCGTGCGCTTGAGCTCCTGCTGCGCGATGAAGGAAGACGGATCGGTCTCCAATGCCTTCTGGAATTCCACCANNAAATAGTCGAAGGCTTGCTCGTAATTCTGCCGCGCCTCGGCGTCCTGCCCCTTGTCATACAGAGCCTTGGCAGAATCAAACGTCTTGGCAAAAACAGGAAGCCTCAAGCAGAGCAGTAGCAGTACAAACAGAGCCGGGCGGATCACGCGTCTCATCAAGCCGTCCTCATGAAAATCTCTCTCGCCAGCGGGGGAACTGGCTAATACTCAACCAATACAATCTTCCCAAGCGCCCTAACGCCAATTCGCCGGGGCAATCCCGCGGCCATGCCGTTGCAAAAAGTACCGGAGATTTCGATTATAGCATCGCCTCAACTCGCACCCGAAGTGATTGGCACGGCGGTGTTTACACTCATTAGTCCCTGTACTCCAGGTCTCAGGTCTGAGGGGTCAGGACGCGGGTTCGCGCGCCCCAGAACTCCCCTCCAACACTTGAGACCCGCTGTCGTGTTACTTTCTTTTCAGCGTCTTTTCAGCAATGGCCAAGCAGACTACACACCAGATCCAGCCCAATCGGGAGAAGAATCCGCGGCGACAGCCCACCGCCTCGGGCGAAAGAGATGCCGCTGTAAACAGGAACGCGAGTCACAACTATTTCTTGCTCGAAAAATTCGAGGCCGGAGTGGTTCTGTCGGGAACCGAGGTGAAGTCGGTTCGGTCCGGCAAAGCCAATCTTCGAGACGCCTACGGCCTGCTGAAAGACGGCGAGCTCTGGCTCCTCAACTGCCATATCGGCCCTTACGATCATGGCAATTACGCCAACCATGCCGAACTTCGCACGCGCAAACTTCTCCTGCATAAAGAGGAAATCCGCAAGCTGATTGGCAAGATCCAGCAGAAGGGGCTCACCCTCATCCCCACCCGCATGTATTTCAAGAACGGCAAAATTAAATTGGAACTCGCCCTCGCCAAGGGCAAACAGCAGTGGGACAAACGCGAGACCGAGCGCCGGCGTACGGCTGATAAGGAAGCCCGGGAAGCGATCTCCAGGAGCAGGAAATAGAGCAGGCAATAGGAGCGGAAGACAACCGTAGGTGGCAATCCTGTGCAAATAATTGCAGCCACCTGCCGGAGCCCCGGAAATACTCCGTCTTGCGAAGGTCCCACGGTGGTATTTGGCGTGCAATTCTCTCCGGTTGAGAACCGTTATTTTGGCGAAAACCGGATATACTACTTCGAATCGTAACCTCCCCATCCTGCGAAGCACGAGGCAGGGACATGAAGTTCGCCTGGTTTTCTGCACACTTCGTTCTCGGAGCCGCACCTTCATTAGGCATATGACCCGCACCTGGACAATACGATTTTCCCGCCCGCACCCCGCAGCCTTGTGTCTGGCCGCGGCCTTGTTCCTCGTATTCCCGGTCTCCGCTTTCGCCCAGAAGCAAAGCTCCATACGCGTGATCCGAGAAGAGAAGCACGACGTCTCGGCGCCGCTCGCCGAACTCGATCGCATGACTCCCGCGCAGCCTCATCGTTTCTCGCCTCGCTTGCTGAAGATTCTGCCCACCGGCCCCGCCGTCAGCGTGCCGGAGTATCCCGTGCCGGATGTCGCAATGCAAATGGTCGCGCTGCCGCCGGTGGCGGCCAACCTGGGCCTCAATATTGATGGCTTGGGGCAGGGACAGTACGGATTCCTGCTGGAGTATTCCCCGCCCGATACCAACGGAGCCGTGGGCGCCACCCAATACGTGCAGTGGGTGAACGCTGAGTTTGCGGTGTTTGATAAAGCTACCGGCGCTCTGCTTTCCGGACCCACCGAAGGCAACGCTCTGTGGCACGGGTTTGGCGGAGGCTGCGAACACAACAATGACGGCGATCCCATCGTGCAATACGACAAAATCGCCAACCGATGGATTTTGACCCAGTTCTCGATCACCACCCTTCCCTACACGCAGTGCGTCGCGGTCTCCACCACCAGCGACGCCACTGGGACCTACAACCGCTTCTCATTTTCCTTTGGCAGCGATTTGGCCGATTACCCCAAGTTGAGCGTCTGGCCCGATGCTTACTACATGTCGTTCAACCTTTTCCTGGACGGCGGCAGCTTCATCGGCGCCGATGCCTGTGCGCTCGATCGCAATGCGATGCTCACCGGCAATGCGGCCCAGATTATCTGCTTTCAGCAGACTTCCTCGGTGGCCAGCTTGCTGCCTTCCGACGTGGACGGAACCATCGCGCCGGCCGCGGGAGAACCCGCCTTCTTCATGAACTTCGGCAAGAACGCGATCCAGTTGTGGAAATTTCACGTCGACTTCACGACGCCAGCCAACTCGACCTTCACCGGCCCCACGGTTCTTCCCGTCGCGAACTTCACCGCGCGCTGCTTCCGTTCCTGCGTGGCGCAACCCGGAACCAGCCAACTTCTGGACGGACTCGGCGACCGTCCCATGTATCGCCTCGCCTATCGGCAGTTCCCCAGCGGAGTGGAATCGCTCACCTTCAACCACTCCATCTCCACCGGCGTGCGCTGGTATGAAGTTCGTAGTCCGAACGCAACCCCAACCATATTCCAACAGGGCACCTTCAACCCCGACACCAGTACGCGCTGGATGGGCAGTATTGCGATGGACCAGGCGGGGGATATGGCACTGGGCTACAGCGTCTCCAGCAAGTCCGTCTATCCCTCCATCTACTTCACGGGACGTGTCGCCGCCGATGCGCCGGGCAGCATGGAAGGCGAACAACTGATCGTCAGCGGGTCTGGTTCGCAGACCGGAGGCCAGAGCCGCTGGGGCGACTACAGCGCGATGACGGTCGATCCCGCCGACGACTGCACGTTCTGGTACACCCAGGAATACATCCAGTCCACGGGCAGCTTCAACTGGAATACCCGTATCGCCAACTTCAGCTTCCCCAACTGCGGCAACAGCGGCGCTACGGCGGCGCTTTCCGCCACCAAGCTCACGTTCCCTAAAACTGTCATCCACCAGACCACCAACCTGACCGTTACCGTGACCAATACCGGCAACGCCACGCTTAATATTTCCGATGTCGCGATCACCGGCGATTTCGCGGTGCTATCCAATACCTGCGGCGCACAAATCCTCGCCGGCAACAACTGCGCTATCGTTGTGGTATTTACCCCGACAACTAAAGGCACGCGCAACGGCATCCTGCAACTCACCGACAATGCGGCGAACAATCCCCAGAAAGTGACTCTGACTGGAACCGGCGTGTCGATTGCGCTCTCGCCCACCGCCCTGAATTTCGGTTCGGAGACGATCGGCCAGAGCACGGCGCCGCAGACGGTCACCATCTCGAACGTCAGCGCCGCCTCGGTGAATCTCACCGCCTTCACCATTACCAGCACTCCCGCGGATTACACCATCTCCGCCAACACCTGCGGCAGTTCCCTGGCTGCGGGAACCGGTTGCTCGCTCAACGTAAGCTTCAATCCGAGCAAGAAGGGCGCGCGCAACGGCAAGCTCAGCGTGACCAATAACGGCGGCGGCACCGCAACCGCAACTCTTGCAGGAACCGGCACAGTGAACTAAAAACCGGGTTCCCCGCGCTTGACGTTCTTCGTGCAGGGCCGGTCCCGCGGTCGTACCCGCTTGTGATTTTCTTCGCTGGCTTGCGCGTCCCCCCTCCCGCCGTGGATACTGAATACAATCCACCATGAATACAAACCTCACGTCGTCCGTCCCGTCTCAACTGGAAACCGATTGCCTTGCCGTCGTCGTGCTCGATCGCAGCGAAAAAGCTCGGGGCGAAAAAGACCTGCCCGTGCTGACGGTCGAATCGAGCGACAAGGCCGTTCGCGAAGCCGCCAATGAAGCGATCGCCAGCGGCGAAGTGACCGGCAAGCCGTTCGAAACCACGCTGCTGCACCGTCCCGCAGGCCTCAAAGCAAAACGGCTGCTCCTGGTCGGCGGCGGCAAAGCCAAAACTTTTTCAGCCGCGGAATTACGCAGGCTCGCCGGCACCGCCGTGCGCGCGCTGAAAGGCAAGAGCATCCGCAGCTTTGCCTTCGCACTGCCGGAAGCCGGCATCGCCGCGCCCGATGGCGTGTGCGCGATCGTCGAAGGCGCTTTCGTCGGCAACTTCGATCCCGGCTACTACAAGAGCGATCGCGCGGAAAAAAATCAGAAGATCGACGGCGTCACCATTCTTGTGCAAGGCGATCCAAAGGACCTGGAAACCGCGCTGCAGGCTGGACGCGTCGTCGCGGAATCGCAGAACTTCGCGCGCGATCTGATCAACGAACCCTCGAATCGCATGACGCCAACCGTGATGGCAGAGCGCGCGAAAAAAATGGCGGCGGAAGTCGGCCTGAGTTGCGAAAGCTACGGCGCCGACAAGATTAAAGAGCTGAAGATGGGCGCTTTCTGGGGCGTGGCCCAGGGTTCCGACGAACCGCCCGCGCTGATCGTCCTGCGCTACGATCCTCCCGGCGCGTCCGATAAAGTTCACCTCGGTCTGGTCGGCAAAGGCGTCACCTTCGACACCGGCGGCATCTCCATCAAGCCGGCCGACGGAATGGAGAAAATGAAGTACGACATGGCTGGAGCCGCCACCATGATTGGGGTCATGCGTGCGGTTGCTTTGCTCAAGCCGAAAGTGAAAGTTACCGCGATCATTTGCGCCACCGAAAACATGCCCTCCGGAAAAGCCCAAAAGCCCGGCGACGTGCAGATTGCGATGTCGGGCAAGTCCATCGAAATTATCAACACCGACGCTGAAGGACGCCTGATCCTCGCCGACGGCCTCTGCTACGCCCGCCAGCTCGGATGCACGCACTTGGTCGATGCCGCCACGCTGACCGGCGCGGTCGTGGTCGCTCTTGGTTACGTCAACGCCGGGATCTTCGCCTCCACCGACGAGATGTACAACCGTTTCGCTAACGCCAATCAACTGGCGGGCGAGAAAATGTGGCGCTTGCCGCTCGACGACGAATACAAAGAGAGCATTAAATCCAATATCGCCGACATCGTGAATTCGGGCGGACGCTGGGGCGGGGCAATTTCCGCCGCCATGTTCCTCAAGGAATTCGCCGAAGACACGCCCTGGGTCCACCTCGACATCGCCGGCACCGCCTGGATGGAAGAGAACAAACCGTGGATCGCCAAGGGTCCATCCGGTATTGCCCTGCGCAGCCTGGTGGAGTTTGTGAAAGGATGGGGCGCGTAACGACACCGGGAAAAACCCAGATTCATTCCGCGCGCCCCGCAACCCCCGCGCGAGGTGCCTCCCTCCGTCTGAATGCGCCTTCCAGTTAATTGAACAGAACCGCTGTGGTCGCGGTCACAGACGTGGGGCAGGGTTGGAGGCATGATCGATAAAGCCTCTCCATGCCAACCCGTATTTTTTCCCGGCTGCCACTGGAACGCTGCCTGATATCTGGCTGCCTCGCGCTTGGTCTGTGGCACGCGTGGTTAGGCCGCGACGCCATGAATCGTGATGGCCTGTCGTACCTGGATGTGGGCGACGCGTTTTTTCGCCACGATTGGGCGAACGCCGTGAACGCCTATTGGAGTCCCTTGTACCCATGGGCCATCGGCCTCGTTCTGGGAGTCGCCAGCCCTTCGCCGGCATGGGAATTTCCCCTGGTTCACCTGGTCAACTTTGGATTTTTTGTCCTGGCGCTATTGGCTTTTCGCTTTCTGCTGCGCACCATGCTCGCCTTCGCAGCCGATCCGTCCGGCGCAAATCCAAATGACAGTGTGGCCTTGCCGGAGTGGGCACTGGCGATCCTGGGCTATTCGATCTTTCTCTGGACTGCTTTGGAAGTGGAAAGGATGTTTGAGGTCACGCCGGATCTAGCCGTGCTGGCTTGCGTTTGCCTGACGGCGGGGATGCTGTTGCGCCTGCGGCCGGGCGGCCCGCTTTGGCCGTTCGCATTATTTGGGTTCATCCTCGCCCTTGGCTACTGGACGAAAGCAATATTGTTTCCACTTGGCTTTGTGACTCTCGCCGCCGGCTGCTTATGGAAACGCTCGAGGCCCGGCTGGGCGCGCGGGATGGCTGTCGCCGCTCTCGTCTTTTTGTGCGCCTCCGCTCCGCTCATCTTGCTGCTGTCTCACCAGAAGGGACGCTTCACCTTTGGCGATTCGGGGAAGCTGAACTATGCGTGGTTTGTGTCTCCCCGAACGTTTTGGAGAAACTGGCAAGGAGACGGACAAGTCCCGGGCAGTGGAATCGCGGTTCATCCTACGCGCCAACTGCTGCGGCATCCTCCGCTGTTTGAGTTCGACGGCCCCGTGGCCGGCACTTATCCGCCGTGGGCTGACCCCTCCTATTGGAATGAGGGGCTGCACGGGCATTTCAAGTTGAAACCTCAAATAGCAGTGCTGGCAGGCACAATTCCGAGCGAGGCGCGGCTCTTGATTCGGGCCCGGCCGGAACTGGTCGTCGGGGTCATCATTCTCGCTCTGCTCAGTGGACAGTTGTGGCTGACCCGCCTGCGAGACTTGTGGCCCTTGATAGTGATATCGGTCGCCGGTCTGGGCATCTACCTTCCTCTGCTGGAACATGATCGTCATCTGGGGGGCTTTGTTCTGCT
>PMBA01000319.1:0-2108 GCA_003152795.1 Acidobacteriaceae bacterium
GCTTATCGCTCCGAAGATGGCGTGCCTCCGGACTCGCGCACCGAAACCTTCGTCGCCATGCGCCTCTTGATCGACAACTGGCGCTGGGCGGGAGTTCCCTTCTATCTCCGCACCGGCAAGCGCCTCCCCGGCCGCAATACCCACGTCGTGATTCAGTTCCGGCGCGCCCCCTTCATGCTCTTCCGCGAAACCCAGGTCGAAAATATGATGCCCAACCAACTCGTGCTCCACATTCAGCCCGAGGAAGGCATCTCCCTGCGCTTTGCCGCCAAAACTCCCGGCCCTGCCATGCAACTGGGCGAAGTCAATATGGATTTTGAGTACTCCGACTATTTCGGAGTCAGTTCCTCCACCGGCTACGAGCGCCTGCTGCATGATTGCATGACCGGAGACGCCACCCTGTTCCAGCGCGCCGACATGGTCGAGGCCGGCTGGAGCATCGTCAATCCCGTCCTCGACGTCTGGAAAGCGCTGCCCCCACGCAATTTTCCCAACTATCCTTCCGGAACCTGGGGCCCGAAAGAGTCCGACGAGCTGATGGAACGCGACGGCCGCCGCTGGAGAAATTTCGAAAAGTGAGCTGAATGGGTAAATAGTAACTAGCAAGTAGTAAGTAGCAATAGGTGATTCGCAATTAGTAATTGGTAGTTTTTCCCCGTGGTCCTCCGTGTACCCCGTGGTTAAAGACTTACAGAGCGCGGATTAAATTACCGAATCACCTGATACAACATTAAAAATTACCAATCGCAAGTTACAATTTCCTATGCCTTCTACTCGATCCATAGAAGTGCTTGCCACCGCCGCCGATCTTTTCCACTCCGCCGCTGAAGAATTCATACGCGCAGCCCGCGCAGCCATAGGCGCCCAGGGACGCTTCACGGTTGCACTCTCCGGCGGCTCAACTCCCAAAGCTCTCTACTCCCTGCTCGCCGCCAATTACTCGGACTTCGCTTGGAATCGCGTGTTCCTGTTCTTCGGTGACGAGCGCCATGTCCCACCCACCGATCCCGAGAGCAATTACCGCATGGTCAGCGAATCGCTGCTGTCGAAGATTAAGATTCCGCCCGAAAACGTCTTTCGCGTCCCAGCCGACAATTCCGATGCCGCCGCTGTGGCATCAGACTATGACGCGCAACTCCGCCGCTTCTTTCAACTAGATCCCGCGGAATTCCCTCGCTTTGACCTGATTCTGCTGGGCTTGGGTCCGGATGGCCACACCGCTTCGCTCTTCCCCGATTCCCCTGCGCTCGACGAACAATCGCGCCTGGTAGTCGCTAACTGGGTCGCGAAGTTCAACGCCTATCGCATCACCTTCACCTTCCCCGTGCTTAATCGCGCCGCCGAAGTGATGTTCATGGCCAGTGGCGCCGACAAAGCCAACATGCTGCATCAGGTTCTCGAGGGCAAGAGCACTCCTCCACTTCCCTCGCAAAGAGTCGAGCCCTCCGACGGGACATTGTTGTGGATGCTCGACCAGGCCGCCGCAGCCAAACTAACTCGCTGAAACCAGCCTCGCGGCCTTGGGGAAAGTTTGCCCTTCCCGTCGAGCGCTCGCTCTACATCAGAAGTGGAACGCTTAAGCGGCGTGGCCGCGCCAGTCGGCGATTTCTTTCAGACCTTCCCCACGAGCGTGTTCGAAAAGTCTGACTTTGTGGCGGCTGTGTTCGAATTCGTGGATGTCAGCCCACACTTCCGCCTGCCACGATATCTCGTGGGCCGCGGCCTCTCCGCAACTCGCGCACCGGGTATGGAAGGTGACGCCCGGTCTCGCAGTTGACGCCGCCTCCTGCAATTCGATGAAGACGCAGCGCACTTCTTCAATCTCTTCCGCCGGACCCAGAATGTGCTCGTACCGCAGCAGGTATCCAAAGCCGAGCTTGCGGGCTTCGACTTCCGCTTCTTCCCGGGTATGAAAAGGCCCGTATTCGGCCCGCAGTTGCTCAGTCGAGTCGCAGGCCATCCAGAAAATGTCTTTGTAACCCATACCCTACCCTCAGTCTCGGTTGGAACCGATGCAACTCTGAACCGGTGAAGCGGACAAACGGGTCCCCCCCTATCTGAGCAATTTGACTACCGGGATTGGGACCGTAAGGCGGCCCTTTCCAGGG
>PMBA01000319.1:2187-4716 GCA_003152795.1 Acidobacteriaceae bacterium
ACAATCATCCGGCTCACTGGGTTGCGTGGGTAATTGCGGCCGCTTCTTTTTCCGTCACGGTGGAGAGCTGGTAGCCGAGTTGTTTCATGAGTGGGCCCCACTGCGCTTCCATGTAGGTCACGGTCTTTTCGGGGAGGATGGCTCGCCATCCTCCGGACGAAGCTTTGCGGACGAAAGGTTTGTCGCTGCGGGTGTGGAAGGTGGCGACCCACTTCTTGCCCTGGGTTTCTTCCATTTTGCGCATGTTGGCAGCGGAACTGCGTTCGATGGCCTGGTGGATGCGCTCGGCATCGGGATCGAGGCCCATGAAATCGGCTACGCGGGCCAGTTCGCGAGGCTGATCCTGCTGCAAGTCTTCGTAGCGCATGAGGAGGAAGCTGTCTTGTCCCTGGCGCGTGGCCAGCCAACTGTTGACATGATCGGCCCAGGAACCGATGCGGCGCCAGAACTTGCCGCCCATCCATTGGGGAACGAATTCTTCAAGGGGACAGCCTTCGCGAATCGAACGCAGTTTCATCTCCCAGTGATAGTTGGAAATGGCGACATCGCGCGGGTCGCGCACGATGTAGATGACCCGGCGATAGCGGGCATCGAAGCACTCATGGCTCTTGAGCACGCGCGGGCGTGGAAGGCGGCGCAGGACCCAATCGGCGCTCTTGTACATATCGGGCACGAGGCGTTCGACGTTGAGGAAGCTAACAGGCTGGTTGGGATTGACGAGATTGCCGACCAGGAAACGCGTCCAGGTGTTGCCGGAACGAGGATAAGACGTGAGGAAGATGTCGTCGTCGAAAATGGTGATTTCGCGCTCGATCTTGGTGCGGCGAAAGAGCACGTCGTGAACCCGCGATAGATGCCGGAACGCCCTGCGAACCAGTAACGCCATGGTGCTTCCCCCAGCCCCGAAAGGGGCATTTTGATTTCGGACATACGGCCCGGCTAAAGCGATGCCCTCATCCGAAACCCACGCCTTTCAGCAGACCGGAATTCTGGTCCGCGTTTTCGTCTTACACCTTAGTCTTCGGCCGGGCTGCGTTCGGCGGCGGAGCGGTTGCCTTGCAGCCAACCGAGAAATTTTTGCTTGCGGGCGAACATGTTGCGGGCCTCGTTGCGCAACGCGCCCACGATCTGATAACGAGACTTGGTAAACCAGGGCACGCGATAGGGCGTGCAACCATATTTTTCCTTGTAAACGCCTTCGCCGCCCCAGTCGAAGATGGAGGCGCCGCGTTTTTTCCAGTAGCGCATGGCATACCAGTGGCAGGCTTCGTTGGGACGGAGGCTCTGATGGGAACGGAAACTGGCGTTGCCCCAGAATTCGGCGATCTGGTTGAAGCCGGGATAGATTCCGGTAGCGATGCACTTGCCCAGCGGGTCGCGGGCTCGAAGCAGGAGGATGTTGCCGCCCGGTTCCAGGTTGCGAACCAGGGAGCGGACGCGCTCGACCGAGTAGGTGGGAACGAGAGACTGCTTGGCAAAGACGTCCTTAAGTTGCTCGTAATATTCGTCGGCGAAAGCGAGGTCGTGGGCCTCTTCGATTGTAAGACCACTCTTTTCCGCTTTGCGAATGCAGCGGCGGCAGGCGCTCTCCATGCCGTTGAATAGCTCTTCTTCGGAGCGGGTGAGGTCGGTGCGATAAGAAGCGTAGTATTCGAGTTTGAATCGCGCGGTTTCGCCGTCTTCGAAGGTGAAGTTCGGATCGGAGACTTCGAGGTGCAGGCACTTGAGATCGTCCCAGGCAAATTTCTCGAGGGCCTCGAGAGCGGCGCGGCGCGGAACGCCGGGATTGAGATTGAAACCGATGTATGGAGTCGTCCAGCCGGGAAAAGAACTGCCCAGAACCTTCATGCCGAACTTGGAGAAGGTGAGGCCGGAGAAGTACCCCAGAACTTCATTTTTTTCGCGGAGTTCGGCCAGCACGGGCCGGGCGTTCTGCGACTGGGCGACGAATTGCAGCCACTCGCGCGTCTGGAAGACGGTGCGGTCGGCGAAGCGGTCGAGGCGCTTCCAGTCGGCGGATTCGATGGCGATGGGATGAAGCTTCATGCTTGTTGTGGTCGCATCATTAGATCAACATCAGCAAAATTTCGTCACCCATGGTCCAGCACCGAAAGGGGCATCTGATTCATGAACTTGCTACCAGCAGATCCCTTCATAGGTCCCAGCGCCTTCCGGGCGCCGTGCCTGATCGAGATGGATAAGGTCAATCACAACTTGTTCGGGCCGAAGGTAGCTGGCGAGCCGCTCTTTGCTGGCGGATTTGTTGCCGAGGATCACGACCTCGGCGTTGCGCAGAACGTCTTCGAGGTCGGCGGAAAGCACCGATCCAATATGTGGAATGACCTCTTCGATGTACTGGCGGTTGGCGCCGGCGAGGCGGCCGAGGGAAACATCCTCGTCCCAGACTTTAACTTCGAGGCCCTCGCCCAACAGGCGCTTGATCAACTGCACTTGGGGGCTTTCGCGCAGATCGTCGGTACCGGCTTTGAAGCTCAGGCCGAGTTGCGCAATTTTCTTTTTGCCCGTGCT
>PMBA01000006.1 GCA_003152795.1 Acidobacteriaceae bacterium
GCTACTCATGACGAGTCGCTTAGCCATGTTCCCTAGAGCCTGCTCGGAGCCGCGGCTCTCGTTCCGTAAGGCGGTTGTCCTTCGATATCGCATACACCTGGAATCTCGGCATCTGGCACCCGGCACCGTCAATCTCCGACTCGGCGCGGTGCGGCGCCTCGCTTACGAAGCGTCCGACTGCGGTCTGCTCAGCCCAGACCTGGCCGCCGGCATACGACGCGTCAAGGGAGTCAAGAAGATCGGGGTTCGCCTTGGGAATTGGCTGACTCCGGAACAGTCCCAACAGCTCTGGAATACACCTGACGGCAATTCGCTGAAGGGCAAACGGGATCGCGCACTCCTGGCGATCCTGCCGGCGTGCGGCCTGCGACGGCACGAAGCGGTGAACCTGGACTTCGCCACATCCAGCAGCGGGAAGACCACTGGGCCATCATTGACTTGAAAGGCAAGGCCGGCCACACGAGGACGGTGCCGTTGCGGGGCTGGGTCAAGGCCGCGATCGATGAGTGGCTTCAGGCTGCCAATCTGAGTGCCGGCAAGGCTCGCACGGAATCACACCCCTACCTTCGTTGCGAAGCCTGCGCCGGCTTTGCCGTTTCCTGAGCTCGCGCGATCACATATGCCCGGATCGCTGCCACATCCTTTGCGGAAAGGATCTTCCCAAACGAGGGCATCCCATCCGAAACTCGCGCACCAGCGAGGACGATGCCCGCGAACGAATCCAGTGTTTCCTTCGTCGAATAACGCAGGTCGGGCAGCGGGCCGGCGACGGCGTTTAGCCCATGACAGGTGAAACAGTGGCTATTGAATAGCAGCGCTCCTGTGTGCACGATTTGAGGATCCTGTTTCGCCGTGATAGCGGGCAGCGGTGGCCCCGTGTGTCCGAATGGCGGCGCTTTCAGCGCCGCTTTCGCGTCAAGAGCAAAGGTGAGAATGCGGCCCCAGCCCGGCTTCGCGGCGCCCACCGCCGGTGTATTCATGAGCCCTGCTGAGCCGCCCCATCCGGCCATCACAGTCACATATTGCGCTCCATCCACTGTGTAGGTGACAGGCGGTGCCATTATGCCGGTCGCGGCGTCGAATTGCCAGACCTCCTCCCCATCGGTAGCGCGAAACGCAGCGAAGATGCCGTCCGCGCGACCTTGGAAGACCAAGTTTCCCCCTGTGGCCAACACGCCGCCTCCGTCGAGAACGGGATACTTGGCGCGCCACACAGCCTTTTGCGCCACCGGGTCCCACGCCAGGAGTTCGCCGGTTGGCGGGGGCATTGATATCATTTTCGCGAAAAGCGGTCCTTCATAATTGCCGTCGATCCCCACGTTGTCCCGATTCGGATCATATTTCCACTTCTTGTCGGGAACGTGCACCATCTGAGTGCCCACTCGCGCCGGGAAGTAGACCAGTCCGGTAGCCGGGTGAAACGCCATCGGGTTCCAGTTGTGAGCTCCATTTGGTTCGGGAGACAAGAGCTTTGGGTTCGCATCCGCGACGCCCGGCAGTTCGATGGGCCGTCCGGTTCTGGGGTCTACTCCGCTCGCCCACGTGATGCCGCTCACGAAAGGCGCGGCGGAAAGGAATTCGCCGGTTTGGCGGTCGAGCACGTAGAAGAAGCCGTTCTTGTTCGCCTGTAGGACCACCTTGCGGAGTCGGCCGCCGATCATCAGATTGGCCTGTACGAGCGGTTGAGTCGCATCGTAATCGAAGCTGTCGCCGGGCGTGGTCTGAAAATACCAGGCGAGCTCGCCGGTGCTGGCTTTGACGGCGAGGATGCAAGCCGTGTAGAGACCGTCGCCCTGGCCGCGCAACGCACGATACCACGTGGACGCGTTGCCGCTTCCAAAGTACAGCAGGTCGAGGTCCGGATCATAGCTCATCCCTTCCCAGGGGGAGCCGCCTCCGCCCGCTTTCCACCACTCCTTGCCGTGCCAAGTCTTGGCGGCGATCTCCATCGCCTTCGATTCGGATCCCTTGTTCGGGTCTCCGGGGACGGTGTAGAAACGCCAGACCTGTTTGCCTGTTTCCGCGTCGTACGCCGTGATGTAGCCGCGGACGCCATACTCGGAGCCTGCGTTGCCGATGATCACTCTATTGTTCGCGACGAGCGGCGCGGCGGTGATGGAGTAGGCCTTGGCTGGGTCGGTGGTTTGGACGCTCCATATGCGGGCTCCGGTGCGCTGGTCGAGCGCGATGAGTCGCCCGTCGAGCGTGCCTTCGTAGACTTTGCCGTTGTGGACGGCTACCCCGCGGTTGACCACATCGCAACAGAAAAAATAGGCTCGCTCGCGGGGAACCTTGGGATCGTAGCTCCATTTCATCTGTCCTGTTCTGGCGTCGAAGGCGAACACCATGTTCCAGGCGCCGGTGGTATAGACGACCCCATCTTCCACGATGGGCGTGGCTTCGAGTCCGCGAGAGGTCCCAAGTTCCATGCTCCACGCGAGACCGAGCCGAGAAACGGTCCGTTCATTGATCTGGTCGAGTGGGCTGAAGCGCCAGTCGGTTTGCGTGCCGCCGTGTAAGTGCCAGTCCTCAGCGGTTGCAGCCGGGGGCGCCATGACAAGAATCGCACCGAATACGAGTACCTGCTTCCGCATGTGTCGGGGTCCCCTCGAATAGAGTGTGGACCAGGATAGCAGAAAATACCGCGAAGAGGGTGCGGACTTTCACCATAGTGAATGAGTCACGCTTTTATACCGGCCAAAGGC
>PMBA01000202.1:0-8001 GCA_003152795.1 Acidobacteriaceae bacterium
GATCACGAAGGCTTTTAGTTTCAAGGCTCTACTTCGTGCACCTTCGTGCCCTTCGTGGTTAAGGTTTCGTTAAACTGAGACACTACCAATCATTGAGATATCGAACGGTTGAGTCAGAAGGGAGGGCAAGTGACTCAATGATTGAATCCCGCTTCCTCTTAACGCCAGTCCTCACCCGTTGAACTCAGCTTCAGCTCGACCTGCTGATGAGCGTCTTCCTCCACCTTCACCGTTTTGCCATTCGCTTCCTGGGACTTCAGAAAGTCAGGGTCGTGCCAGACGCCATCTTCGAGGTCCTGCCAGGCATAGAGGGTGTAGCTGCCTGGAGCCAAGCCGCGAATGGTGAAGTGTCCATGCTGATCGCTCGATCCCAGCCCGAAACGATCGGGAAGCTTGCGATATTTTTCTTCGGGAACGGCCACCACCGTGGCGTTGGCTACCGGATGGTCGTTGTTTCCGTCATCAGGGTTGTCATCGTTTGCCTTTTCGGCTGCCTTTTCCAAAACTGCTCCCTCGATCGTGCCACCCTTGGAACTCAGCAACAGATCAAGCGCGGCTGGTCCGCTCGCCGTAAAGCCGGATTCGACATCGCGCCCGCCGAGTTTCACCGATTTCAGGAAGGAGTTACCCAGCCCGGTGCCATACACCTGAACGATGTACGCGCCAGGGGTCACATTTTTCCAGTCAAAGTTCCCGAGACGATCGACCGTTGCATTGGTTCCAAAGAAGTCCTGAGACATGAAGAGTCCAGGATCCGGGGGCACCTCGGCTTGGCGCAGATTTACCGTGTACTGGGTGAGGTCCTCGGACGGGTTGCCTTCGAGGCGAAGATGACCGGCGAGGGTGAAAGAGGGCTGAGGGAGCAGTTTCACACCATCGATATCGGCGGCAACGACAGAGATTTCCTGGCGCGCCGTCAGCAACTGCGAATCGGCGCCGAGGGATGACGCTCCCACCGTGTACGTTCCCGGGGCGACCCCGCGAACCTCGAACTGGCCATCGGATGCCACTTCACCCGCACGGATGGAGTCACCCGATTTAGAGACCAAATCCACGGCGGCTTTCTGCCCGGCCTTGAGAGCAGAGACAATTCCGCGGACGCGATAGGTTCGGGCCGGCACCAATGTCAGGTTGACCGGCATTTCATCGCCGGCTTTAAGGGTTACGGCGGTGGCCTGTGCGGCGTCGAAGGTGCCAGGATAGTAGGTGGTGACGTAACGAGTATCTGGGCGGGCTTCGCTTTGTTTGTCGCCCTCGATGGACTTCTCGTGCTGCTGCTCGTAATCACGAAAGTCGGGAGCCGGCATGGCCACAATCCAATACTGGCCAGGGAACAAGCCGGCGAGACGATACTCGCCCAAGTCGTTGGTCGCCTCGGTTCCGGCCCCTTCGCGCAGGTTTTTTCCAGGTACCTTTTTTAATGCGACCACTCTGACGCTGGACATGGGGTCGCCGTCTTCGTCGGTGATGCGACCGCTGATGACGGCCGTGGGCAACATGCGAAACAGAATATCTTCCGCCGATTGCCCGGGCCGGACGGTGACTACGTTGACATCAGACTTAAGGCCGCGTCCATTCACTCCGACAAAGCCGGCTTTCTCGAAGAAGATCCGGTAACGTCCGGGTGACATGTTGTCGATGCGGAAACGTCCGTCGGCATCGGTCGAGGCAGTGTAGTTGCCGCCCTGTTTCTGATCCTCGGCAACGATCTGCACCAGGACTTTCTTAAGCGGTTGGCTGCCGGGTTCCTTGACCACCATGCCGGCGATGGAAGGCGCGTTTGCCGGGGGCGCGGACGGTTGGGCGCTGGCCAGCAACAGAGCGCTCAGGAGGAAAACGGCGAGGGTGAGGGGACGGGTCATTCGAATTATCGATATCTTGTGCGCGGACAGTGAAACCTGAACCACGGGGGGCACAGGGTTGCACGGGGGAAGGCTTCTTTTCTTCTTTCCTCAGTGTCCGCCTGCCGTGAGGTAAGCACTTGCTCCCGCGTGGAGACTCAGTTCAGAAAGTACTGCCGGTACAAGGTGTCCCGCTGGGCTGGGCGAAAGCCCGCATCGCGTATGATGCGCCGCAACTCTTCTTCGGTTGTGCAGTTGGTGACGCCCGCGGCGCGGACGACGTTTTCCTCGAGCATCACCGAGCCGACGTCGTTGCCGCCGAAGCGCAAGCCCATCTGGCAGACCTTTAAACCCTGCGTCACCCAACTGGATTGCACGTTGAGGAAATTCGAAAGATAGAGCCGCGAGATCGCCAAGACCTTCAGGTACTCAACCGCCGTGGCTTCATCCCAATGGCGTCCGCCGAGCGCGGTGTTGGCCGGCTGAAAACTCCAGGGGATGAAGGCGGTGAAGCCGCCGGTCTCCTGCTGCAAATCGTAAAGAACCTGCAGATGGTTGATGCGGTGTTCGATAGACTCGCCGACGCCGAACATCATGGTGGCGGTGGTCCTCATGCCGAGCTGGTGGGCGGTGCGATGGACCTCCAGCCAATCGGCGGTCAGGCATTTGAGGCGCGCGATTTTGTAGCGGACTTCGTCGTCAAGGATCTCGGCGCCGCCGCCGGGGATGGAATCGAGGCCGGCGTCGCGCAGGCGCGCAATCGTATCGCGCACACTGAGATTGCTGTACTCGGCGATCGCGAGAATTTCCGAGGCGGAGTAACAGTGGAGGTGAACCTGCGGGAAGCGCTGCTTGATGCCGGTGAGCATTTTTTCGTGCCAATCGATTTTGAGGTCGGGATGCAGGCCGCCCTGCATCAGCACGCCGGTGCCGCCGAGTTCCACGGTCTCGCGGATTTTTTCGTAGATGGTATCGAGGTCGAGGATATAGCCCTCTTTGGCCGCCGGCCCCTTCAAGGGGCGATAGAACGCGCAGAAGGTGCAATACTCCGTGCAGAAGTTGGTGTAATTAATGTTGCGGTCGATGATGTAGGTCACGGTGCCTTCGGGATGCATTTTGCGGCGGAGAGCGTCCGCCTCCATGCCAATCCCGATCAGATCATCGGAGCGAAACATCTCCAGCGCTTGCTGCTTGGTCAAGGACATCCGGTTCCCCCACGGTAAGGGCTATTTTAGCTGGTTAAAGGCAGTTGAGGCGAGTTTCCGGGCTTGCCGCGCCGACGTGCAAACCGGCAATTTCGGGCGACCGTGCCATCACCACAAGCGGTGACATGCCGCACTGCATGAGGGATTTCGGCGAACTGTTTGCCAGGGCGGGGCCTCGATGGCAATGTCATCTGGGTGCCGGGTGACGTTTAGCGTGTGTTTTCGGGTGGTTACGAACCAGGGCGTGTCCCGGAAATGCGCGAATAAAGGCGGGGCGCGGTTTCGGGTCAGGCAAGAGCTTCGTCGCACAAACAAAATACATAGGTCCTTCGCTTCGCTCAGGATGACAACAGCCAACTGATGACAACACTGACTGTTGACAACACTGACTTTATGACAACACTGACTGATGACAACAACTAACTGATGACAACACTGACTTATTTCGCGAATTAACGGGACACCACACTAGGCCGTCCGACGACGAACCTGGGGGCTCGGCTGGGAAGCTTTCGGGCTGCCACGCTTCTGCCGGCGATGGTATTCGAATAGAGCATAGAGTGCGCCCAATACGGAGAGAGCGATCAGGGCGATCAGCACGGGCCAGTAGTAGAGCGCGAAAAACTTCACAATGTGGCGTCCATAATGCGCTCCGAGATAAGCGAGGATGGTGAAGCGAAGGCCGCGTCCCACGGCCAGAGCGGTGAGAAACTTCCGCGTGGGATACTGCATGGCGCCGGCGGCCAGAAGCATGGGCACGATGGGAAAGGGCGGCGGAAGAAGAGCCGGGATCGCGACTGCGACAAAGCCGAAGCGTTCAAAAATGGCGTAGACCCGTTTCGTTGTCTTTTTCGAGAACCTCTTCTCCAGAGTCTCTTTTCCGCCCTTGCGAGCCATGCGGTAGGTAAGATAGCCGCCGAGGAGCGCTCCAGCCGTCGCCATGATCGCGTAGTAAAGCCACACGGTGGGATGGTGGGCGGCAAGCAGGATGGTGACAACGTCGGTGCTGCCCGGCAGAGGGACGACGGAGTTGTCGACGAGGCCGAGCAAAATAAGGCTGGGGCCACCGAGATGGATCAGCCATCGCAGGGCGCTCTTCTTCGATGCGAGCAGGACGATCGCAAGCAAGGGCATCTTTAGCTATTAGAGCAGGATAGAGGCTAGCAAGTTGCAATGGTTGTTGCGGGCGACAAGAAATCCGCGGCGATGGAGCCTTGGCCTCAGGCCGCCACTCGCAGACTGTTTCGCAACCGGAGCAGAACCGATCCAAGCGCCGCCGTCGCCGCCAGCCAGACTGCGAGTGCCGAGTTGACCACCCAGCCCGGCGCTACTCCGACGCGGCGCAGCAGAAAGGGCAGAAAATTCCAGGTCGTGATGTGAACATAATCCCACGGATCCTGGGTCATGGCTTCGTTGTTCAGGCCCCAGGCATCCATCTTGCCCAAAGCGAAGGCGAGGATGTTCTTGAAACGCAGAGCAATGACAAGCGTGGGATGTCCGAGCGTTTCCAACTGGTAAATTTCCAATGGTAACCAGAAGGCCAACGATGCTAGCTGAATCACGAGACTGACGGCAATGAGCGCACATCCCGCGCTCCAGATGGTTCTTCCCAAATGCTCTCGATAGCGCATGAGCAACGGCACCGCCAGCAGTGTCGCCAGTTCGACGGTGGTGGAAACATAGCGGTCACCCCAGGCGAAGTCGCCGCTCCAGTAGGTGTATCTAGCGTAAAAGCTGATATAGGCGAGCAGCAGAAGAAGAGAGGTCGCCCCGTAGGCGCGCAGTTCTGGAGTCAGGCGCTTCCAGAGGCATGCCAGGAGGAAAATTGCCAGCACGAGAAGAGGATCGAAGAGGAAGACAGACTTCTCCGGCTGGAACAGGGGGCCCAGGAAGCCGGCGTGAAACGGGGTGCTCCAGGGAAAATTTGCCGGCAGCGCAGGATCGATCTGGCGCTCTTCGCGGGCGAATACCGCCACGTATGTGTTGGTGAAGGATCCGAAGCGGTAAAACTGGTAGGTGCGATCGAGGGCGAGAAAGAACAGGTAGATGGGGGCGGCGATTCTGCTGTAGGCGATGAGACGCCGCCACGCTCCTTCTAAACCTGCTCTCTCAAACCAGAGCACGAACAAGACAAAGACGCCTGCCGCGATGAGATCCAATCCGGTGGTGAGGCGGGTAAGCAGGTTTAGGCCGAGCGCGCTGGAACCGATGAAAAGTGCCCGGCGGCTGTCGGTGCGCAGCCACTCGTACTGAAAAGAAAGTCCAGTGAGCGTCAGCAACATGATGTAGTTGTTCTCCATCATGTTCTGGGTGTAGTGAAGATGGGTGGTACAGAACATCAACGCCAACACGCCGGCCACCGACTCTTTGGTGGCAAAGCGCAACTGGCGGAGCAGGCGGAATGCGATCAGCGCGGTAAGAATGTTGACCGCAATGCTGGTGATGTAGCTGACCACAATGCTGCGGACGGCAGGGTCGTCGCCATAGTCCGAGAGGATCGGCCAGCGCGAAATCCACGTGCCCAGGAGGTCCGCGGGCAGCATAAGCAGCGACTGACCGATGCCATACCAACTGTAGAGACGTCCGCCACGGCCGTGCAGGCCAAATTCGGGATACTCGTTGGGGAAGACCTGCGGCTCGGCGGTCCAGAGCCAGTGCGTGGTTTGCAGGCGGTGGGCGGTGTCGGATGTTCCCAACTCACCGGACTGGACCACGAAAGCGAGCAGCCCCGCGGTCAGACACAGGAGAAAAAGCGGATCACGCAGCCGTCGCCGGAGGCGAGAAGTCATGGCCTGAATGGTAATCCGGGAGCAAAAATTTATGAAGGGCCGGCGCGTCGCCGGAGTGGTCGAAGCACACCGACGAGGCAGGTCAGAGAGGTTCTAAACGAATCGCAGTTCGGGTGGCGGTGGAAGGGCACCGATTTCGGCGCCCAGTTGGTAATAGAGGGCAAGCCCCTCCAGGGAGGGAGGGTCGAGATAATAATGGATGTTGTGGGTCAGGTAGACGCGCACGAATTCGACTGTAATGCCGAGGCGCGGCGCCCACTCCTGGGCGAGGGCCTCAAGATTTTTTGGCGACAGCCCGTGATCCCGCGAACTCTTAAAGACCTGGGCGATTGCCGATCCATTGCGTCCGGCAAGCGCCTGGCGGCGAATGGCCCAGAACGCGAATACGAATGACTTTCCCGTGCGCGTCACCCACTCCTCTGCCAGATCGAGCGTGCAGTAGCGCTTGCGGTCGACTTGGAGCGCCGGGTCCCCGATGAGCAAAGCGGCATCGCAAGCGCCGAGCATCGCATCGAGATCGGGAGCCATTGGCCTATAGGCGCGCGCTCCACCCAGCCATTTTGCAAACAGAATTTTGGCCAGTGCCACCGACGTCATCGAAGAGGTATCGAGTGCAACCGTACGCACCTGGGCTGACCATCTGTCGACGGGCACGTGGCTTACTAAGAGGATGGAGCGAACGGCCCGCCGCGCCGCAATTGCTACCTCGGGAATGATGACGAGATCGGGAACCGTGGTATAAGCCGCCGCCGGAATGATGCCAATATCGGCGGTTCCCGCACGCAAGGCCTCGGCGCAGGCCGAGGGGATGGTGTAGGAGATGTCGAAGTCCGCGCCTGCCTCGGCATGCTCAAAATCCCACATGAGAGGCGCCGTGTTCAGGTAGGAAATGGCCGAGATCTTTAACCGGCTCATAACTTTACGAATTCTACCAAAAGTGATGTGCGCGCCATCCTTGACAGCGTTTCGCGTGGTGGGCTACTCCTGAGTTGACGAGCAAAANNTCAGGGTCTTCCGCCGCACCAGGGTCACGCAATATGTCGAATGTCGCCGCTGCCGCCCGCAACCCCGCTTCTCGCGAAGGCGCCTACTGGGTCGCGCTGGCCCTGACCGAGGGATTGGGTCCAACGCGCATCAAGAAACTGATCGAGCACTATGGCACGGCCGAGCGCGTATTCCAGGCCAGCCTGACCGAATTGGAAGCGACGGGGATGCGGGTGGTTTCCGCGCAATCGATTGCCACGGGGAAATCGCTCGAACTGGCGCAGCAGGAAGGCGAGAAGGCGGTCGAGGCGGGCGCCAAAATTATTACCCTCGCCGATCCCGAATACCCGTTGCGGCTGAAGGAAATTTACGACCCGCCGGTCATCCTGTTCGTGAAAGGGAGCGTCGAGGTATTAGGCGAGCCCGGCATCGCCGTGGTGGGAACGCGGCACCCCACGCCTTACGGCAGCGGCATGGCCGAACGCCTGTCCACCGACCTCGCCGCTCGCGGGCTGGTGATCATCAGCGGCATGGCGCGCGGAATCGACACCGCGTCGCACCGCGGCGCCATTGCGGCCAAGGGAAAAACCGTTGCCGTCCTGGGCACTGGAATTGATGTTGTCTACCCGAGAGAAAACGCCCGGCTCGCCCAACAGATCGTCGCTTTGGGCGGCGCGCTCGTCTCCGAGTTTCCGGTCGGCACTTCGCCGGTGCCGCAAAATTTTCCCATCCGCAACCGCATCATCAGCGGCATGTCGGCCGGGGTGCTGGTTGTCGAAGCGGCGGAATACAGCGGCACGCGCATCACCTCCCGGCTTGCGCTTGAGCANNGTCGCCACCTGGGAAGACGTGTGGGAAGAGCTTCCGCCGGAGGTGCAAGCTGCGCTCAGTTCCCTGCAGAATGAATCTCCCGAACCGGAAACCGCATCTCTATTCCCGGATGAGGTGGCCTCGCCCCACGAAAGAAAGATCCTCAGGTTGCTCAAGGCGGATGAATCGACGCACATCGATCAACTGGTCGAATTGCTGGAAAACGAAATGTCCTCCTCCGAGATCTTCGCAGCGCTCTTCGAACTGGAACTGAACGGGAAAGTGAAGCAGTTGCCGGGGAAGAATTTTGTGAAGAGTTTTTAAGGGCTGCGAGCTGCGGGCTGCGAGCTTCGAGCAAGCGGGCACATCACG
>PMBA01000202.1:8046-10677 GCA_003152795.1 Acidobacteriaceae bacterium
AAGAAGAGTTGTTCGGATTAACCTCGCAGATGCGCCGCGCCGCGGCTTCCATCGGTGCGAACATCGCGGAGGGCGCCGGACGCAAGTCCGATGGAGAACTGGCGCGCTTCTGCACATCGCGCGGGGGTCGGCTGCGGAACTCGAGTATCACCTGTTGCTCGCGCACGACTTGATTTTGCTATCGGAAGCCGTGTATAGCTTGCTGGCCAAGCAGACGGATGAAGTTCAACGGATGCTGACCGCGCTGATTCAGCAGGTTCAACCGGTCCGGCTTGTGAGGAAAGCGGTAGCCGGGTAAAGGTTTTGTACGCTCGAAGCTCGTGGCTCGAAGCTCGCAGCGTGCCCGACCATTTCGCGAAATTTGCCAAGTCATGTTAGTTTCGAGTCAAATAAGCTGTCACTTGAGGAAACATTGTCCAAAGGTCTAGTCATCGTCGAATCGCCGGCTAAGGCGAAAACTATCCAGAAGTATCTGGGCAAGGGATTCACGGTCGATGCTTCATACGGCCACGTGAAAGACCTGCCTAAAAGCAGCCTGGGTGTCGACGTCGAAAACAATTTCGATACGGAATACGTCGTCATCCCCGGGAAAGAAAAGGTGCTGGCCAAGCTGAAAAAGCTGGCGCTCTCGGCCGACCACATCTACCTGGCGCCTGACCCGGATCGCGAAGGGGAAGCGATCGCCGCCCATCTGGCGGACGAACTGGGCGAAGACTCCAGGAAGAAGCCCAAGAAAGGGAAGAAGGCCAAGCCGAAGACCGATGACATCGGGGACGACGCGCGGATCCGCCGGGTGACTTTCAATGAAATCACGCAGCGGGCCGTGAAGGCTGCATTCGAGCATCCCCGCGACATTGACCGCAACCTGGTGGACGCGCAGCAGACCCGCCGTGTGCTCGACCGGCTTGTGGGCTACCAGGTCTCTCCTCTTTTGTGGGACAAGGTGCGGCGCGGTCTTTCGGCGGGAAGAGTGCAGACCGTGGCGCTTCGCCTGATTGTCGATCGCGAACGCGAAATCAAGGCCTTCGAGAAAAAAGAATACTGGACGATCGATGCCAATCTCGCGGCCGCTAAGCCTCCTGCATTCGACGCCCGCTTTCTGGGCAAGGGCGAGGAGAAGATCGAAGTTACCAATGGCGAGCAAGCGGAACAAATCCGGGCGGTGCTCGAAAAGGCGGATTGGGTAGTCCGATCAGCGGAAAAGAAAGAGCGCAGGCGCAATGCGACTCCGCCGTTCACCACCAGCAAGCTGCAACAGGATTCCTCGCGCAAGCTGCGCTTCAGCGTGAAGCGCACCATGATGATCGCGCAGCGGCTCTACGAAGGCGTGGAACTTGGCGACGAGGGGCTGGTCGGTCTGATCACTTACATGCGAACCGATTCGACGCGCGTTTCCGGCGAGGCCATCACCGAAGTGCGCGAGTACATCACCAGCGAGTACGGCGCCGGCTACTTGCCCGCTGCTCCCAACACATATAAGGAGAAGAAGGAAGCGCAAGCGGCTCACGAGGCCATCCGGCCGACTTCGGCGGCGCGCCATCCCGACCTGGTGAAACAATACCTGCAGGAAGACGAATTCAAAGTTTACAAACTGATCTGGCAGCGCTTCGTCGCCTCGCAGATGAATCCCGCCGTGTTCGACCAGACTTCGGTTGACATCGATGCCAAGCCGCCCCAGCAAGCCAAAAGCGGGCAATCGGGCAGCGACAACTTCTGGTTCCGGGTTACCGGATCGGTGATGAAGTTCGACGGTTTCCTCAAAGTGTACGAAGAGTCGAAAGACAGCAAGGATGAAGAAGACGAGGAACTGAAGCACAAGCTGCCGCCGCTGGAAGCCGGGCAGAAGCTGACCCTGAAGTCTCTGCTCCCAGAGCAACATTTCACCGAGCCGCCGCCGCGCTTCAACGAAGCTTCGCTGGTGAAGGAACTCGAAGAGCGGGGCATTGGCCGGCCTTCCACCTACGCCACCATTCTCAGCACGATCCAGGAGCGGCAGTACGCGCAGAAAGTCGGCGGCAAGTTCGTGCCCACTGAAATTGGCCTGGTGGTCACCGATCTGCTGGTGGAGAACTTCAAGGATATTTTCGACTTCCAATACACCGCGCGGCTGGAAGAAGAGCTTGACGAAATTGAAGAAGGCAAGCAGACGGGGAACGGCGCGCTCACCGAGTTTTATCAGAAGTTTTCCAAGGATCTCCGATACGCCGAGAAGCACATGGAAAACATCAAGCGTATGGAGAAGCCCACCGACGAAAAGTGTGAACTCTGCGGCGCTCCGCTGGTCATCAAGTGGGGGAAGCACGGATCGTTCTATGCTTGCAGCACCTACGACAAGGAAAATCCGGACACCTGCAAGTTCACCAAAGAAAATCCGATCAACCTGCCAGATCTCGACTCGGCCGATTTACAGGAGACGGCGCAGGAGGAATACTGCGAAAACTGCGGACGCGTCATGGTTCTGAAACGCGGGCGCTTTGGCCAGTTCATGGCCTGCACCGGCTATCCCGATTGCAAGACGACGCGGCGGCTCGATCAGGGCAAGAAAGTGCCCGATATCCCGCTCGATGAAACCTGCCCATTGTGCAAGCGCAACCTGATTCTTCGGCACGGGCGTTTCGGCGAGTTCACTTC
>PMBA01000202.1:10701-34668 GCA_003152795.1 Acidobacteriaceae bacterium
AACTATCCGAAGTGCAAGTTCACTTCGGCGGCGAAGCCCGTACCGGAGAAGTGTCCGGATTGCGGGCATGAGTACCTGGTGGAGCGAATCCGCAAAGACGGAACGGTAATTGCGTGTCCAAATAAAGAATGCGATTACGAGAGGGCCGTCGAAGGCACAACTGCGGATGTTTCGAAAGTCTGACAAGGATCAGGCGCGTTCAGTACCAGAGTCACGAACGTATTTTATTTTGGGAACGCAATAGCGAGGCGAAACTATGGCAAAGAAAGCGACCGCACACGACGCACAACTGATTCTGAAACTCTACGACCTCCGGCGCGAAGCGGAGATGCGCAAGGCAAGAAAGTGGTTTGTGTCCGAATTCTGGCCGGAAAGCGCCGATGACTTCCTAAAAGTTGCGAACGCCCCCGCCACTCAAGAGAATGCATGGCTTCGCCAGGTGGGCAGCTATTGGGACATGGCAGCTTCCCTGGTGCTGCAGGGCGCGTTGCACGAAGAGCTGTTTGTGCAGCCCGGTTGCAGCGGCGAGATGTTCTTTATCTTTGCCAAGATCCGTCCGTTTCTAAAGGAACTGCGGCAGAAAATGAACAATCCCAGCTCTTGGTCGAACATCGAGAAAGTGGCGACGGGATCGAAGACCGCCCGCAAACGGCTGGAGCTTGTCACGAAGAACATCGAGAATCGGCGCAAAGCGATGGCCAAGCCAGCCAAGAAGGGCTGAGCGTGGCCCGTCGTTTCCGGTCATGAGTGACGCCGCTCACAAGGGCGCAGCTACTCATCTGCTATCCTAAATGGGTTGTGCGGATGCTCTGGTGGTTTCTCATACTGGGAGTCAGTACGGCGGTGGTGGTGTCGGTTGCGCTCACGCTCTACATGCGGGTCCGGCGTCAAATGAAGCGCTCGGCGGCCCACCGGGCGGAACTCGATGGCCTCAACCACTCGCCGCCCGAGGATTGATTTCCCACCACGTCCGCAAACAGAGGAAAGGAACGCCATGTCTAGAGCAGCCACCCAGGTTTTTGACCAGCCAAGCCGATCCCTGGAGATCGCGAAACAGGCAGCAATTGTAATCACCGCCAGCCTGTTCGTTGCCTTGTGCGCGCGGGTGACCGTACCGCTACCCACGCCAGTTCCGCTGACGCTGCAAAACTTCGGAGTTCTCGCGGTGGGGCTGCTGCTCGGCTCGCGTCGTGGGTTCGCCGCGCTCTCCCTCTACCTCGTCGAAGGTGCGTTCGGAATGCCGGTATTCAGCATGGGCGCCGGCATTGGTTATCTCCTTGGCCCGACCGGTGGTTTCCTCCTGGCCTACCCGCTGGTGGCCTTCGTCGCGGGATGGATCTATGAGCGCAGTTCTCGTCGTTTCGGCTGGGCCGCGCTNNTCTCTGGCCATCAGGTATGGCCTCTACTGGTTTGTTTTTGCGGAAGTCATCAAGGTGCTGATGGCCGCCGTTGTCGCCGCTCGCTGGCACCGAACGCGGTCTTCGCAAGGTTGAGCTGCAAGGGTGAGCTGAGGAAAGAGGGATTCGTAACCGGGATCCGCAATTATGAATTCGTATCATGGCATCTCTTTCACGATGCCGAAACTGCTCCGAAGACGACTGCCCCGTTAGGGAATGCGGGCTTGAAATCTGGATTTTCCAGCACTGACATCGATAGAACAGGATTGCGCAATCTTATGAGTACAGTATCTTCTCCAGTTCGCGAAATTTCCGTGGCCCACAGCCCGGACTCCGACGATGCATTCATGTTTTACGGCCTGGCGACGAATAAAGTTCGGGTGCCGGGACTCAAGTTCAGCCATACGCTTTGCGACATCGAGACCCTTAACCGGCAGGCGCAGGAGGGGGTTTACGACGTAACCGCGATTTCATTCCACGCCTATCCGTACATTCAGGAAAAATATGCGTTGATGTCGTGCGGCGGCAGCGTGGGCGACGGTTATGGTCCCATGCTGGTTTCCACACGCCCTTTCACGCCGGACGATATCAAGGGCAAGAAGATCGCGGTGCCGGGAAAGCTCACCACTGCTTATCTGGCGCTTGAACTGTTCGCGCCGGGCATTGAAGTGGAAGTCGTTCCCTTCGATCAGATCATCCCGCAGATTCTGGAAGGCAAGCATGAAGCCGGCCTCATCATCCATGAAGGCCAGCTTACGTATGACAAGTCTGGCCTGCACCGGGTCGTCGATCTCGGCCGGTGGTGGCAGAAAGTCACCGGCCTGCCGCTGCCCCTGGGAGGAAACGCCATCCGGCGCTCGCTGGGCGCGGAGACGATGGCCAGCGTTACCCACGCGTTGCGCGAGAGCATCCAGTATGCCATTGATCATCGCGAAGAAGCGCTCAGNNCTCGACTACGGCGACGACGGCAGGGAAGCGGTAAAGCGGCTGCTCGACATGGGACACAAAGCCGGCATCATTCCGCAGACGCCGCGGGTGGAGTGGGTGTAGGGAAGCGCTGCGAGCTACGAGCCGCGGGCTTCGAGCCGCGGGCTTCGAGCGGGGCAATCCCCCGCTGGCTTACTGAGTCGCGAGAAGAAACGGTGCTTGCCCGATCGTAGACCGCGGTTCGAAGCTCCCTACCTCACCGTCTCAGGAAACGAAAACACNNGGTCTCCGGTGGCTTCAATTTCCAGCAACTCTTTCGCCAGATCGGCGAGGGCGCCCGGCATCTTCTCGTAGTCAATGGCGTAACGCCCGTCAGCATTTCGGCGGATTGCGCCGCGCTCCGAGAGATAATTGAATTCCATCATTTCCGCTTGGCTGTGGGCCTCAGCCGTTCCAAAGCGTACCGTGCGAAACAGGTCGCCCACGTACGATGCGTAATACTCCTCCAGCTTTCCTTTTGGAAGCGCATCGTGATCCACCAGCCATTTCAAAGCGAACATGCCGGTGACATCGGCTTTCGCCTCTTCCAGGCCGCTAAAGGCTGGGCCAATCGCTTCCCGGATGTCGACTTTGCCGGTTGCCGTTCGCGCATATGCCGGACCGAGGCCGTGGCAGATCTCATGCATAATCGTGCTCTGCAGATAACCTTCGCCTGAAACTTTGGCGGCCTGCTCCGGCTCCATCAGCTTTCGTGCGACCGGCAAAATCACGTAGCGTACGCGCGCATCCATGAAGTTCTTGAAGAAAAGTTTCTTGCTGCCCTTTTGCTCATGAACTCGCGGGTCGTTTGGCAGATTGTCGGCCACCGGTTGGTACCCGTGGGTCAGGTCTCCGGCTCGAAACGGAGTGTCCATCACCTCCATTGGCGTATCCAGGCCATGTTTTGACGGGCGATCTTCCGGAGCCAGCGGCAGCGCGTCCTGAATGTCCGGCACATATTTCTGGAACAGCTCCAGTTTCCCGCTCTCGCGTTGGTTGCGCACCATTACCGCCGCGCCGTACGAACCCTTAACGCCCAGCAAGCCGTCCATGTACGTTTCATAGGGCGCAAAAACGATGTCGAACTTCGGATCCTTCAACTCCAGCCATGCCAGGTCGCTGGGGAAATAATCGTCGCTGAGGAGCGCGTCGGCGCGCAACCCAAGAAACTTCGCGAAAGCGGCATCATCACTGAGTTTTGCCGCCGCCCGCAGGGCTTTCGCCGCCGGTTCCAGAAAAGCGCGAAACGCGATATGGAAGGGAACTGCTTCCAGCTTTTCCCGATGCCAGCGCACAACCGTGAATTGATCGTAAAGCGCGGTCTTCTGCTCGGGATGCTGCTTGACGTATTGCGCGACCTGGTCGGGTGTCAGCTTCGGGGGGTAGAAACCTCGTCCCGGCGGCATGGTCTCGGTGCCGACAAAGGGTCTATCCTGGTCGATCAAATCGAAACGCGAGGCGTTAATCCACAGGTAGCGTCGCAGTTGCACATCGCGCCGGTTCGGGCTCGAGGCCAGCGATTGGTACAGCGTGAGGGCTTCCGGATCGCTCTGCCGCCAGAAGATGCTTTCGAGGTAGCCACAGGCCGCCACCAGTTTGTGAACGAGTTCCCGCTCGCGAGCGCTCAAACCCGCTGCCTGGAAAGGCATTTGGACGCGCCGGAACCTGGCAACACGCGCCTCCAGGTCAGCCGCGACCTTCAAGTCCGCGGGCGCGCCGCTCTTCGCCGCCGAACCCGTCATTGCTGTTCTCTGCTGCTGCGCCCCGGCGGAAGTTGACAGCAGCAGTATGAAAACCAGAACGGGCCCGTAGTCCCTCAAGAGATGGTTCTTGCTACCCCTGGTTCCGATCTGACCGTTTAACATAGGGACACAAGTCTATCAAAACCGTGAATCGGGCCAGGACCCGTTATTATGAATTCATGCGTGGGGAAAATGGCGCCCAGACTCTGCTCATCGATGCCGATGACACGCTCTGGGAAAACAACATCTACTTCGAACGGGCGATCGCACAGTTCATTTCGTTCCTCGACCATCGCGAACATTCACCCGAAGCGGTTCGGTTGGTACTGAACGAGGTGGAGCGGGAATCGATCTTCAAACACGGTTACGGGCTGCACAGCTTCGCACATTCGCTCGTCGAAA
This sequence comes from Acidobacteriaceae bacterium, assembly GCA_003152795.1. Lineage (GTDB taxonomy): Bacteria > Acidobacteriota > Terriglobia > Terriglobales > Acidobacteriaceae > Acidiflorens. Next base: position 15,209 of record PMBA01000202.1, read on the forward strand.
CTTTCGAGAAGCTCTCCGTCGATCCGGTCACGCCAGTCTTGCACGAGCGCATTCGCAGCTTTGCTCACCAGATCGCCGATCATCCCATCGAAATTCTGCCTGAAGTGCCGGAGACCCTCCAGTATCTGGGCGAGCGTCACCACCTCATCCTGATGACCAAAGGAAATCCCGCGGAGCAATCTGGAAAAGTCGAGCGCTCGGGATTGAAAGAGTATTTTGCCGCGGTCGAAATTGTGGCTGAGAAGGACGAATCTACCTACCGCTCCGCCCTCGCCAAGTATGCTCTCCCGGCGGACACCACCTGGATGGTCGGTAACAGCCCCAAGTCGGACATCAACCCCGCCCTCGCCGCCGGCCTACACGCCGTGTTCATACCCCATGACAACACGTGGATTCTCGAGCACGAGGAAGTCGCGCCCGTCCCGGCGTCGCAACGGTTGCTCCTGGTCGAACGTTTCGGCGACCTCAGACTACATTTCTAGCCGGCTTGGGCCAGCAGGCAGCGCTATAAAACAAGACTGCCCTTGTATCTCCCAGTCCCAGAAGACACAAGGGCACTTTACCAGTCGACTTACTTGTCTTACTGAACAGTTACGCTGACAGTGACGGAAGTAATGCCGTTTGCGACGACCGCCAGCGTACTCGCTCCCGTTTCCATCAATGCCGGCACATCGAAGCTGGTCGATACCGACTCCGTGCCGGTCGCCACTCCCATGCTGCTATGGTCATGGGTTCTGGCGTAGAACACGTGATGCGTGCTGTTGTTCGTAATTCGCACCAGAGGATAGTTCGTCGCCGTTTCCAGTTCGTCTCCAAACGCAGCCGCTTGTGATAACCCATTGAACTGAGTGCCCGATATTGTGTAAGTTGATCCTCGAGTTATGGTAGATGGATAAGTTGAAATCGCAGGCTGCCACGAGGTTTGGTAGGTCCCGGAAGACGTATAAGTTGCGGTTACGCCGCCCCCGACCAGCACCTCGCCGGTCGGTAACACCATGAGACTTCCATAAGTTTTCGGGCCAGGAGTAAGCTTCGTGCCGTCGAATTCATAGAGAACCCCGGAGTCGCCTTCCACCAGAACATTGCCATTGGGAAGCAAAGCGGCAAAGGAGTCACCCGCGTTGTCACCGTTCGGGAAGACAGGACCAACCGTCCAAACGCCGGTGAGGCTATCGTAAATGGCCGTATCCCCGGGGCCGGCGTTCTTGGTGTACGATCCGGCGACGAACACAGTACCATCGGGACGCAGGATTTGTGGTCCAATTTCCCCAGGCGGGTAGTAACACAGTTTGCCGCCGGGACCATAGTTGATACAGCCGAAGGGCGATGGTGAATGCAGATCGACGATCGTGCTGCCGGCACTTACCCATTCTTTGGCGGCGGGCGTATAGATCTCCGAGTTGGGAGCATGCTTTACATCCGCGGTTAGAATCGAGCCGTTCGGTAGAAGGGTCCATCCTTCCTCGGCGTTAAAATCGCTCTTGCCCTTGGAGCCCCGCGAAGTCCACGTGAGGGTCTTGGGATCGAGTTCTCTTATTTGCTTTGTCAGTTTGTTTCCCACCAGAAACCTGCCATCGGGCAGCACCACCGACGGCGAATCCCCGATATAGTTCCAGCCTTTCGGCGGTGCCAGGGATGTCCAGGTGTTGGCCTTGGGATCGTAGATCGCGCCTAGATTGGTGAGGGCAAAGTTGCCGTTGTTGTATTCGCCGCCGGTAATCACCAGTCGGCCGTCGGCCAGCACCGCGGAGGCGAAATCGTCGGGCACATATCCAGCGGGAAGGCTGGCGACTTGCGTCCATGTTCCGTTGACGTAGCTCCCGGTGTTGTCGGGCGTGAGCTTCCACCAATCGGAAGCGCCGTTGCTTTGCGCCAGGACTGTGCCGTCCGTCAACTGGAAGGTGATCTGAATTCCGTGCGGGGGTTGATGCTTGAGGTTTGTCAGCGTTTGAGCCAACCCCGCGCCGGACACGGCGAGGAGGACCACTACAGTGAGAAAAAATGTTCTGGACAAGAGGCTTGACCTTCCTTGAAAGCAGCGACTGACATCGAGCGCAGAACTTTTCCGCGGGTTTGAGCTACTGAGCACTGGCTAACCCTCCTGGGGGTTTGACGAAAAGCGCGGGGTGCTCATGGTAGCAAAACCTGGCAGGATTTGGGGAAAAATCAAACGCGTTGATGAAATCGGCCAACTGGCGCATTCCGCGCAGTATGCCCGGCACGGTTTACCCGCAATAGACACAGGCCGGGAGCCCGGAATTTCTTCCGGTCCCGGCCTGCGCTTCTATCAACCTGGTACCCGACTCAGTTGCTCGGGGTGGGGCTAGCGGTAGCGGTGGTTGCCGCGGTGGTTGGCGCTGCGGCGGTGGTAGTCGCAGGCACGGTCGCAGTGCTGTAGCGGGAGAGGCGCGGGTAAAACGGCGTCACCTCGAACGGCATCTTGTCGCGTGCCGAAGTGATCGCGACCGGCTGCGCCTTCACGATCTCCACTTTGTCATCCCACGGGTTCAGTTTGACGCGGCCGCCCAATGGCAGCGCGGCGATCTGATCCAACTTGTTCCAGTCGAGCGCCGGAGCCGATGTAGCCAACTGGGCCATGCGGGTCACCGTGCCGTTCTCCGTGATGTTGTTGCCGAGGTGTGCTTGCAGCAAAGCGCTCAACTGCGGCGCGCGCACCTGCAGAGCCTTGATGAAGAGGCCGGCTGACTCCAGTTTCTGGGCATACGGTGAAGCTTTCAGGAGTTCGAGGGCTTTCTTGTCGGCGGCCGCTTCTTCTTCGGGAATGTGTTTGAACCCAAGGTTCTGGTAGGTGCCCTCGTCAGAGAAGAGCATGCGATCGTTGAAAGCGTACTGGCTGCCGAGGTTGTGTCCGAGAACAATGTGCGCCAGTTCGTGCGAGAGCACCATCGCGAGGCTGCCCTCATCGGGAAGCACGTCGATGAGCCCGCGGCTCAACACAATCGTGTTCCCTACACTGAAAGTTTCAAGCGGGGAAGTGGTGAGAACGCGCGTGCGGACCGGCCGCGGCAGTTCGATATTGTTGGTAATCTCCAGGTTGTTGACCACAGTCTGAAGGATTTTGTCCACGTCGTCGCCTTCCGGCGCAAGCAGGCCGGCGCGTTCGAGGCGTTCGAGGACGTTGTCTTCCGCCTGCTGCTGCCATTCGCGTTCGGCGGCGAGCGGAGTCGCATCCTGGGTGGTTGGCGTGTCGTCCTTTACGCTATCCACACGGATGTTAGTAAGTTCGTCGTTCGGCGTACCGGATTTGAGGTTATATCCCCACATGCGGGTCTGCGCTTTGAATGCAATCTTGTTCTTGGCTCCCGCCGTGAAGTCGCCTTCCTCGCTGTAAATATAAGCTGGGATCCAATAGCCCGGTATCAAATTCAACCGCCAACTGTCCATATGGAAGTAATAACTGTTGCGCGAAGGGTGGGAATAAGTTCCGTTGAGGCGGACAATGTTGAAATCCTGATCCTCAACCCAGATCCGGCCGAGAAAGCGGCCGCGTCCAGCGTCTTTTTTCGGAGTCAGATCGAACACCAGGCAGCGCACGTCGCCCAGGAACTCGCGCCGGGCGTAGTGGAACTCGTAATGCTGTCGGTCAAAGTCGTTGCGGTCGACAAAGACCATCCACGAAAAGCCCAGGGGCTGGTACTGGAACTTGAACTTTTTCAGGAGTCCACCGAGAAGACGCTTTTCCATGCCCTCTTCTTTGTCTTTGCCCTTGTCTTTGTCCTGAAGGTAGTCGCTGCGGTCGATCGAGTCGCTAAAGTCCATGCGTCCCAGAAAATAGTGGTCGTCCTGCGGAATGGGCCCGAGCTGCGGATCCTGCGTGAGGTTTTGCAGATAGGTTTCCACGACAGGAGTGCGTGGCCCCAAGAATTTGATAAGGTCTTTCTCGCGCAGGATCACGCGGTCCACAACCTGATCCATAGTGGCCGGGGGCGCCAGAGTTGGTGGAGTCTGGCTCGTCTGAGTCGCCGAAACCGGCTGCGGGTTCTGCGGCGCGGACGCCGACTGCTGGGCCATGACCGGCATGACCACTGCCAGCAGAGCCAAAATCATCCAGTTCAAGTTGCTGATAACCTTCCGCATAACGCTTATCTCCAAGTTTCAATACGCCAGTTGAAATACCACGTGCACAATTGCTGCCGAATCCATTGCCTGTCCGTTGCGCATGGCCGGCTTGAACCGCATCTTGTTCGCGGCGGCCACGGCGGCTTCATCGAGTCCATGACCCAGACCGCGGATGACGCGATTGACATGTAACTGCCCGTTGGCCGCGAACTCCACTTCCAGCAAGACCTCGCCTTCCAGCTTCAGATTCCTTGCTTCGTCGGTATAAAGCGGGTTCGGCTTGTAGGTGATCTCCACCGACGTGGGCGGCGGCCCGCTGTCCAAGCGCTGAGCATGTGGCGCGTTCTGCGCAATTTCCTGCGAGCCGAAGCCAGAACTCTGCACTGTCGCATTGCCGCGTCCGCTGCTGCGGCCGTCACCGCGGCCCGCGGTTGCCACGCCATTGCCAAAATCGGCGCTCGCAACCGTTCCCTTGATTCCTTTTGCGCCACCGGAGCCGTTGCCTTGCCCCGGTCCTACTGGCATGTCGAACGAACCCGCGGCGGATGCGATCAGCTTGCCATTTGGCTTGCTGTTGGCACTTGGCTTCAGGCCATTCGGATCGCCGAATCCACCCGTCTGAACCTTCGAAATCGGAGCATTTACTGTGGGCGCCACCGAACTGCCCTGGAAGTCCCCGGTATGGATCAGCACCGGACGGGCTCCGCCTGTTGCCTTCAACACCGCGGGCGCGAAGTTGTTGATCGTTACCTTTGGTGGCTCAATTTCCTGCGGCTGTGGCTTGGGTGCCCGAATCTCATGGGGCACGATCAGTTTTGGTGCCTGTAACACGGGTTCCGGAGGCAGCAGCTTGGCATGAAGAAGTTTGGGCTTGGGCAGTGTTTCGGGCCTCAAGGCGGGGCGCGGCACTAACTCGGTGATGTGATAGTTCGCGGTGATGAGCAGCGTGTCGGGCATGATGATCCCGAAGAGAATCAGAAACACAATCAGGCCCGAGACAATCCCGTAGCTCGCTACGAAGGTCCGCCAGTTCCACTTCTTTTCAGGCAGCAGGCCGAGTTGAAAACTGCGATCGTCGGTGGGCATCATGACTCCAAAAAGGGGCCCGCACGCTGGGGACAGCGCTCGGGGCTGGAGTCTTCACCTTATGGGAGATTGGGCAGGGGGTAAACGTGTCGCTTGCGCGTGTCCTTTGGTAACCAACGCTAACGGTACTCAGATTGAAGGCCGATTACTTTGGTTTTGCCGAGCGGCGGCGGGCAAAAAAGTAAAAGACGGGAACGCCAGTCAGAATCGCCAGGCATCCGCCGCCTGAACTTTTGAGATTGTCAGTGAACGTGTAGTAGAGCAGTGCCGCGGACGCGAGGACAAACAGAGCGGGAATGACGGGATATCCCCAAACGCGATAAGGCCGGTCAAGAGTCGGTTGCCGGCGGCGGAAAACGAATACGGTGCTGCCGGCGATCATGTAGAAGAGCCACTCAGCGAAAATCGCCAGCGAAAAAAACTGCCGGAAGCTACCACCCAGCAGGAGCAAAACGATGGCCAGAAGGCACTGCGCGACAATTGCCACCGACGGCGTGTGGAAGCGGGGATGAACCACCGCAATCGCCTTGAAAAAGTATCCGTCGCGCGCTGTCGCAAACGGCACGCGCGCTCCACTCATGACGGTGCCATTCAAAGTTACGAGCATCGAAATCGCCATGCCCGCCGAGACCAGACTGGCGCCGAGTTGGCCCAGGACCAGCGCCACCGCATCCGATGCAGGACGGTCGGAGGCGGCAATCGCCGCCGCCGGGAGCACGTACTGCACCGCCGCGTTGACCAGAATGTAGAGTGCGCCCACCGTGGCGACGCCCCAAATCAGGGCCAGCGGGATATTGCGCTGGGGATTCCGTATCTCGCCCGCCATCATGTTGAGATCGTTCCAGCCGTCGTAGGCCCACAGAGCCGCCACCAGGGCCGCAAAAAAACCAGCCACGCCGCCTTTCGCCCCAGTGAATTCGGTTGCGAAGTTTGCCCACGTTCCTCCGCCATAAGAAAAGCCCACCGCCACAATTCCGAGGATGATGGCCACCTTGAGCAGGGTAAACAGAAACTGAAATTCTCCTGCGCGGCGGACGCCGATGTAGTTGAGCCATGACACCAGAACCGTGGCTGCGATTGCGACCATCTGCCCGTAAGTGACGGCGAAGGGGTGGGAGATACAGGCACGCGAGAAGAAAGAAAAGACGGGAAAAGTCTCAAGGATGCGGACGAGTCCAGTCGTGATGGTGGCAATCGAAGCCGGCTTAGCAATCAGAAACCATGTCCAAGAGTACAGAAAACCCGCCAGCGGTCCATAGGCATCGCGTACGTACACGTACTCGCCGCCCGCCTGTGGTTTCATGGCGCCCAGTTCGGCGTAAGTGAGCGCGCCGAAGAAAGAAAGCAGCCCTCCGACCACCCAGGCCAGATATACAATTCGGGCCGACCCCACCGCCTGCATCATCTCGGAGGGAACAAGAAAGATCCCGCTCCCGATGATCGTCCCAACCACCACCGCGCCCGCATGCGACAACCCAAGGTCGCGCGCCAGTTCCGGCTTGGCTGCATTTGTGGTGTTCATTCTGACCCGCTAGTTGCACGATTCTAACCGGAAAGCCTGTGCTCGTCTTTCCCTGTGCCGCCGTAGTTCAAGCCCGTGACGTGGCTGAGAACGCTAAACTGAACGCGTAACCGACAACAAATGTTACGGAAGTTCCGATCGCGACCCACCAGGTAAAAGCGATTTGCGACCATCCCCACAAATAAAGCTCTATCGCCAATCCGGAGATCATGCCGACCATGGCGCCGCGCTGGTTGGCGCGCCTGGTCAGTACTCCCAGCAGAAACACACCGAGCAACGCGCCATAGGCAACCGACGCGATTTGCAGACCGACCTCGACCACGCGTCCCACCCGATGCAACGCCAGCACAGCGAGCCCAAACAGCACCAGCGCCCAGCCGAGGGTAGCCATGCGCGCCAGGCGCAGGCGTGCAACTTCGCTCACCGTCGGACGAATGCGAAGATAGAAATCCATCATCGAACTCGAGGCCAGCGAATTCAGCGCGGCACTCAAGTTCGACATCGCCGCTGCCAGAATGGCCGCGATCAGGAGCCCCGAAATCCCGTGCGGCATGCGGCTTACGATGAACGTCGGATAGATCCGGTCCGCCCGCCCAAATGCCGCCGAGGGAACCCGGTAATAGGCAAACAGCATCACGCCTACAAAGAGGAACAGTCCAAATTGAAAAAAGACTGCAACCCCACTCGAAAGCAGCGCGAGCACGGATTGGCGTTGATTCCGCGCCGCCAGCAGTCTCTGGACGATGAGCTGGTCGGTGCCATGGCTGGCGGTTCTCAAGAACGCGCCCCCGATGATTCCCGCCCAGAGCGTGTAGGATGTCGCGAAATTCAAATACGGCCAGTGCGACAGAGTCGAAAGATCGAAAACCTGGAACTTGTGCAGACCGCCTGCAATCGCGCGCACCGTGCTCCATCCGCCTGGCACAAGGTGGAGAATCGTGACTAACCCTACCAGCGTCCCGCCCACATAAATAAAAGTCTGCACCACATCGGTCCAGATCACGGCCGCCAATCCGCCTTCAAATGTATAGATCAAAGTCAGCAGTGTGATGATCAAGATGGAGGTGACCTCGCCCGTGCCCAGGGCAATCGATACCACAATCGACACGGCATACACACGCACTCCCTCGGCTGCCGCCCGCGTCAACAGGAACAGGACCGCCGTCGCCGTGCGCAGTTCCGGACCAAACCGGCGCTCAATCAACTGATACGCGGTGTAGAGCTCGCCGCGAAAATACTGCGGCAGCAACACAAGGCTAATGATGACGGACCCGACTAGATATCCCATCACCAGTTGCAGAAATGAAAAATTCGAATCGTAGGCGAGGCCGGGAATGCTGATGATGGTCAGGGTGCTGGTTTCCGCGGCCACGATCGACAGCGCGATCGCCCACCACGGAATATTGCGATCGGCGAGAAAATAGTCCCTCATGGTCCGCTGCCGCTTGCGAAACCGCAGCCCGAACAGCGTGATCCCCGCCAGATACGCAGCGATAATCAGGAGATCGATCCGATTCAATTCCAAGGGATTCCTTTGCAGAGACGCGGCTAGCCACGTCTCGCGCCGCCAGTAGCAGTTCGCAGCATTGTACAAGCATGTTCCGCGCCCAACCCACCGGCAAACTGATCACGCCGAACCTGTGTTAGAACTAGCGCGATGGCCTACTATCTCGGAATTGACGGTGGCGGCACCAAAACCCGCTGTGTTCTCGGCGACAAAACCACTGTGCTGGCGAAGGCAATGTCCGGCGGCAGCAACATTGTTCGTCTGGGGGAGGCGCAGGCACGGGAAGCCCTGCACACCGTCGTGCGGCAGGTTTGTGCCTCCGCCAACATTTCTCCCGATCAGATCGGCGCCATCTGCATTGGAGTTGCTGGCGCCGCCCGGCCGGAAATTGCCGAGAAGATTCGCAACATCCTCGCCGAATTAATTTCCGACAGCATTCTCAGCAACGTCGAAGTTGTCGGCGACGCGGAGATCGCCCTCAGAGCGGCTTTCGGCGCCGGTCCTGGCGTGATCGCGATTGCCGGTACCGGCTCCATCGTCTACGGCCGCGATGCGGCTGGCCACACCGCACGCGCGGGAGGCTGGGGGTTCGCGGTTTCAGACGAAGGCTCCGGCCACTGGATCGGCCGACGCGCCATCTCCGCTATCGTGAGCGCCCACGATCAAGGCCTCGAAACCGCCCTCACCGCCATGGTTTTCCAGGCCTGGAGACTCAACACGATCGACGAACTTGTGCAGCAAGCGAATTCGACTCCGCCACCCGATTTTCCGCGACTGTTTCCCATCGTCCTGCGCGCCGCTGACCAGGCCGACCCCATCGCCCGCGATCTTCTGACCGCTGCCGGAGCCAGGTTGGCTGCTCTCGCGGCGGTCGTCATTCGGCGTCTCGCTGCTCATGCTCCAGTGGTTGCGCTGCCCGTGGCGATGACGGGCAGTGTCTTTCGTCAGTCTCCATATGTGCGCCAGATTTTCTACAATATCCTCCAGACTAACCTGCCCGGCCTCGAAGTGCGGCAAGACCTGGTTGATCCGGTGGAGGGAGCGCTGGCCAGAGCACGGGCGATGGGTGTGTAGAGACGGATGGTGCCCCGCTTGGCGCGGGCTGATGAGGTTTTTACCAGGAAGAAATGTCCCAAGAGAAAAGTCTCGAAGACGCAATTCCGCCGGAGGCAATGGAATCGGCGACCTCGCCCACCTCGGCGCCTGCCGATCTTATGCGGACGGCCGCCGACCCTGACCTGGGCGAGGACCGGGCGCTGGCCCTCCTCAAGCACGCCGACTTGCCGTCAGAAGTCCTGGAGCAGTTCGCCAAGAACGCCAACGCGCTCAAAAGCCGGAAGGTGAAGATCGCGCTGGTCAGCCATCCGCGCGCACCACGCCATGTATCCGTGCCATTGGCGCGCCAGTTTTACACGTTCGATCTGATGAAAGTTTCGTTGTCGCCCAGCGTCCCCGCCGACGTGAAAGTTGCCGTCGACGACGTCCTCATCGCGCGCCTAAAAACGGTGACGATCGGAGAACGTCTTACGCTGGCCCGCCGGGCGTCGGGCAGAGTAGCCGCTGCACTCCTGCTGGATGCGGAAAAGATGGATGGCAAAATCACGGATGACAAAGAGGCCGGCGGCAGAATGGTCGACGCCAAAACCGTAGCTCGCGAGACTCGAGTCATGCGGACCGCGCTCGAGAACCCGCGACTCACCGAAGCTCTCGTCATCGGCTCCGTGCTCCGTCCCGCAGCCAGCGCGGCCCTGGTGCACGCGGTCGCGGGGCACGAGAAGTGGTCGTGCCGCAGGGAAATCCGCGCCGCCCTTCTGCGAACCGAGCACCTCTCGCTCGCCCGCGCGCTGGAATTCAGCGGCGAAATCCCGCACCCGCTGCTGCAAGAAATACTTGCCAGTTCGCGACTCGCCGGTGAAATCAAAGACCAGCTTCTGCGTGAGATCACAGGCGCCCCAATCACGGCACCCAATCCGCGATAAACACGTTGGTCTCCCGCTGCGCCTTGCCATTGCGATGCGAAATCCACACCAACTGCTTTCCATCCGGACTAAACATCGGGAACCCGTCAAACCCGTCGTTAAACGTGATCCGCTCCAGCCCTGTTCCGTCCACGTTGATCGCGTACAGTTCGAAGTTTCCCATCCCGCCAGTGGAGCCCATGTTGGTGGCGAAAATAACGCGCTTTCCATCCGGGAAAAACGATGGCGCGAAACTGGCCGCGTTCAAATTCGTCAGCTGCCGCTTACCACTTCCATCCGCCTTCATAATCCAGATCTCAAGCGTGGTGGGACGAATCGTATTCTGCTTCAACAGGTCTTTGTATTCCGCAATCTCCTGCTCCGTTTTCGGATGGTAAGCGCGGTAAACGATCCACTTCCGGTCCTTGGAAAAAAACGGGCCACCGTCATACCCCAGTTCATGCGTAAGCTGCTTCACATGCTTGCCGTTCGCGTCCATGGAGTAGATATCGAGATCGCCATTGCGCAGCGAGGTGAAAACAATCTTCTTGCCATCCTCTGAAATTGTGGCCTCCGCGTCGTAGCCGGGAGTTGTCGTAAGCTGCTTCAAGTCCGACCCATCCGGCTTGGCCGTGAAAATATCGAACCCCGGATACACCGCCCACACGTAGCCCTTGGAATAGTCGGGGCGCGGCGGGCAAGCCGCATCCGCCAGATGGGTCGAGGAATAGAGGATTTTGTCGTTATGCGGGAAAATGTAGCTGCAAGTCGTGCGCCCCTTGCCGGTCGAGACCATCTTCTGTTCCGTCCCATCCACATTCATGGTGAAGATCTGGTCGCACTGCAAGTTGTCGCGGGTGGATTGAAAAATCAGACGCTTGCCGTCCTGCGAAAAATAAGCCTCCGCGTTAGACCCGCCAAAAGTGAGCTGCCGAACATTTCCCAGATGCTTTTCTTCAGCCGTAGCCAGTTGGGATGCCGCCTGGGCACAAGCGATGCGCCCGGCCAGCAAGCTCGCAAGCAATGCCAAGTTCAGAAAGAGTCTTAGATTGTTCATTGGAGAAAAAGTGTAACAGGCAACCCGCTCGTGTGGCGCGGACAATCACAAGCCGGCTGCATCCAACTTCCGCGTTCACTCAACATGGCCACATGATAACTTTATCGAGAAGAATGGCTCGCAACCCGCCGCCACCGCGGCCCGAGAAATGACGATGAAAAAAATCACAGTAGCAATTGTGCTTATGCTTCTTTTTGCCGCCACTGCCCTCGCCAAGAAGGAAAAATCCCCGCAGGGCGCCGACCTTCTGCGCCAACTCGAAGTCGATTTTGCTGCGGACGTCGCCAAGCACGGACACGACGCTTTTCTTACCTACTTTGCCGAAGATGGCGTCGAAGTTGTGGACGGGGGCGGTTTCGACACGAAAGACGCCATGCGCAAGCAGCCCCCGTGGGCCGAAGGCACGAGTCTCACCTGGACGCCCGTCAAAGCGGAAATGGCCGCGTCGGGCGATCTCGGATACACCTACGGCACTTACGTTTATACCGCCAAGAATAAAGAGGGCAAACTTGTCGCTAACTACGGCAAGTACACGTCGATTTGGAGAAAGCAGAAAGACGGCCAGTGGAAAGTGGTGGTAGACATGGGAAACTCCAGTCCCGACCTGAAATCAGCAAAGTGAACCTGGCAGGCTGTGGAAGAACCATGGATTCGTATCAGGGAATCGCTACAGCGATGCCGCAAAGCTTCAAAACCAGCCGCGCGTTAGGGTGTTGACAATGATTTATTTCGCGCCGATCTATTGCGCGACAGCTTTCGCGCGAATATCCGCCATCAGCTTCGCCGTGGTGGAGACATTGATGCCGTAGCGTTCTCCGCCATGGACAATCGGCCCGCCAATCGCGTCGAGTTCGAGTTGCCGCCCGGCCGCCAGGTCTTTCTGCATGGAACTGCGCATACCCGGCGGCGCGCTATCGAAACCTGCCCGAATCCGCAGCGGGTCAAGCTCCGCGCCGCTGGCGTTGGCCACGGCGCAGGTCTCGGCGATCGCTGAACTCAATTCCAGTTTCCAATCAGGGTTCGCCAGAACCCCGCCAATATTCATCCCGGATGCAGAAGTCACAAGCGCAAAGGGTGCAAGGAAGCTCAGCTTCCACCACAACAGAGTCTGCTCGTTAGGAATGAACTGGCAGGTGAATCCAAGGTTGCCCAATCTTCCGATGAGGGCTCCGAGGAGCGGCTCTCCGCTGGAGGCAAGGTTGAGGAGAACAAACGGAGAGCGTTGGATGAATCGTCCGGGAGCGATCTTCTCCGCTTCCACCGCGATCGTACCCGGGACCACGTGCTCGCGCCCAAATCGCGCCCGCAGCGCGGCGACGTGGTCCACGCCGTTCAGCAAGGGAACTATGCAGCCTGGCAATGTCCGCACAACTTCGAGCGCAGTTTCCAGTTGGTATGTTTTGGTCGCGATCCAGAGCACGTCAGGTGGTTCCGCCAGAGAGGAGACGGCTTTCACGGGCGCCGCGAGCGTGCCCGAAGGGCGCTCCAGCGTCAGGTTTGGGGGATAGCTTTTCAGCCTCTCCGGGCGAACCATGACTGTGACGTCCTCGCCAAGCGATGACAGTGCGGTTCCGACCAGACCTCCGATTGCTCCCGCCCCCAAGATTGCATGTTTCATGGCAGCGCTCCCCAAGGGAGACTATACGACAAGTTAGAACGGGTCTTGGAACGTTACATGGTTCCGGGAAAGGCACGGGTTCAGCCCCTGAGGGGTGGACATCAGAACTGCATCGCGACAGCTCTCAACCCACCTTTACGCTGTGCCCAGGAATCTGTCACACTGGCGACTGATCGCATGGGAAAAATCCACGTCCTTTCCGAGAGAGTTGCCAACCAGATCGCGGCCGGCGAGGTGGTCGAGCGTCCGGCATCGGTGGTGAAGGAGTTGCTGGAGAACGCTCTGGACGCCGGTTCCACGCGGATTCGCATTCAGGTCGAGGCGGGTGGGAAGAAGCTGATCCAGATCATTGACAACGGCTGCGGCATGGTGCGCGACGATGCCATGCTGGCCTTCGAGCGCCACGCCACTTCTAAAATCAAGGACACCGACGACCTGCTAAGCATCTCGACGCTGGGATTTCGCGGCGAGGCGCTACCGTCCATCGCGTCGGTGGCGCGGTTGCATCTGGAGACCCGCGCCGAGGAAGAAGCGGCCGGGACGGTGCTGGAAATTAACGGCGGCAAGATCATCCGCGTGGAAGAGGCGGGCTTGCCCCTGGGGACTTCGATCACGATTCGCGATCTTTTTTTTAACACTCCGGCACGCAAGAAATTTCTACGATCGGAGTCGACCGAACTCTCGCACATTGCATCGCTGGTAACCCACTACGCGCTGGCCCATCCCGAGAAGCATTTCGAATTGCACTCAGCGACGAACGCGCTGCTGGTGGCGCCGCCCGTGGCCGGTTCTCGCGAGCGTGTGTACCAGGTGTTTGGGCGCGAGACCCTGGACCAGTTGATTCCGCTGGCGGCGATGCAACCACTGGAACGCATTGGCCTGCCGCAGCCTCCGCCGTGGCGGCGGGTTGCGGAGACTTCTGCTCACGAATCCACCGACATCGCGAGTGAGATTTCGCGGACAGAGCCTGCCCTGAGCCTGTCGAAGGGAGTGTCCGCGCCACACGATTTTGGCGAGGTGCGGCTGCATGGGTTTGTTTCGAAGCCGGAAATTCAGAAGCTCAATCGCAATTCGATTTTCATTTTCGTCAACGGAAGGTTGATTCGCGATCGCCTCATTCAACACGCCATCACCGAGGCGTATCGCAATATTCTGCCGCCGACGGTGTTTCCGGTGGTTCTGCTTTTTATCGAGATGCCGACGGCCGAAGTGGATGTGAATGTGCATCCGGCAAAGACGGAGGTGCGTTTCCGGCAGCAGACGGTGATTCACGATTTCGTGCGCGAGTCGATACGAGCGGCGCTGATGAAGGCGCGTCCAGTGCCGCAGTTCTTAACGGAGATCCGCGCGCAGCCATCGGCGAGTGCTGGCCTCACCAGCCCCGGCTCCGGTAATCCCCGATTTGCGGATGGCTCTGGCGCCAGCGATGGCACGCAGCGTGCTCCGTGGCGCGACTTGTACGAGGCATCGGCAGCGGGCGGCTTCGCGCTGCAGGCTCCGGCAATTCCCGCGACCACGGCGCGCCTTGAATTCGAAGGCGGCATTGCCGTCGAGGCCAACGCGGCGGTATCGCTGGCGCGCGCGCCGCAGGCAGTTGCTTCTCAGCACCCAATCGCAGATCAGCCAGTTCCCGATCACGGTTGCGCCCCGCCAATTCCGCAGGAGCCGCAAACGGCGCCTACTCTAGAGTCGCTCCGCACGCTGCGCCCCCTCGGCCAGATTCGAAATTCATTCATCCTCGCCGTCAACGAAGACGGGCTCTGGATCATCGATCAACATGTCGCCCATGAGCGCGTGCTGTTCGAGAAAGTTCTGCGGCAGCGTTCGGCGCAGCGGGTCGAGAGCCAGCGCCTGCTCATGCCGCTCGTCATCGAGCTGACTCCGGCACAGCAAGCCATCTTCAGCGACATTGCCGAAGAACTTGCGCACAACGGTTTTGAGGCGGAACCCTTCGGCGCGCGAAGCGTGGCGGTAAAGATCGCGCCCGCGGGCGTGGACGCGGCGCAAATCGAGCACATGCTGAACGAAATCCTGGAGCAGCTCACCCGCGAAGATCAGGCCATCAATCTCGAAGCGGTGCGGACCCGCATCGCGGCGTCAATCGCGTGCCACGCCGCTATCAAAGTCAATATGCCACTCGAACAAAATAAAATGGAGTGGCTGCTGGCGGAACTGGCGAAAACCGAGCATCCCATGACGTGCCCGCATGGCAGGCCGGTGGTGCTGCGCTACTCCATGCAGGATATTCAGAAGGCCTTCAAGCGCATTTAGGGTGGCGTCTACGAAAACGCCAATTCCTTGGCCCGCTGAACCGCCTTGACCACCGCCTTGATCAGCGTCACGCGCAACTTGCCCTCTTCCAGTTCCATGATGCCGTCAATCGTGCATCCCGCGGGCGTTGTCACCGCATCCTTCAGGAGCGCCGGATGATCTCCGGTCTCGAGCACCACCCGGGCAGCCCCCATGGTGGTTTGAGCCGCCAGCAGAGTCGCGATATCGCGCGGCAGTCCTACCTTCACGCCCGCCTCCGCCAGCGATTCCAAAATAATGTAGATGTACGCGGGTCCGCTGGCCGACAACCCCGTGACCGCGTCCATATGTTTTTCGTCCACCACCACCGTGCGCCCCACGGCATCGAAAAACTTTGTGGCCATGTCCAGATGATGTTTCGTCGCAAACTTGCCTTTGCACAGCGCCGTCATGCCCGCGCCGAGCACGCAAGGAGTGTTCGGCATTGCCCGCACGACCGGCACCTCTTTCTCCAGTGCGCGCTCAATCATCTCCGTGGGCACCGACGCCGCTACCGAAATCACCAACTGCTTCGCGTGGACGTGCGCCCGAATTTCGTGCGCCACGTCGGCCACCACCTGCGGCTTCACGCACAGAAAAACAATGTCCGCATCCTTCACCGCCGCCGAGTTGTCGGTCCCGGCATGCACCTTCAACTTCTCCTTCAGCATCCGAGCCCGCTCCGGATGCGCCACCGTCGCCCAGGTCTGCGCCGGCGACAGCAAACCATCACGCAAGAAAGACTGCAGCAGAATCGCTCCCATCTTCCCAGCGCCCAAAACTGCCACTTTCCTCTTAGAACTCAACTTCTGCGCCATGCGAATTCTCCCAACCAGTAGTAATAAGGATTCACCAGACTACCTTGAAACTCTGCAACCTTGAATTTCTATCTTTCTACCCCACAATCTCCTGCGGCACCATCTTCAAGATCTCACGCCCGATTGGCAACGACGCGGTTGCCGCGGGAGACGGCACATTCAGTACATGCAAGAACCGCGCCCGTCCCACAAACCGGAAATCATCCACCAGGGTGCCATCCGTAGCAACGGCCTGCGCCCGCACTCCCGAGCCGCCCGGTGTCATATCTTCCATCCGCACCGCCGGCACCAGTCGCTGGCAGGAGCGCACAAACTCCCGCTTCCGCAGCGACCGTCGAAACTCGCGCAGGCCATTTCGCCAGTGCCGCCGCGCCATCGCCCGAAAGCCGGCATCTCCGATCACTTCCATCGTCTCGGCCAAATCGAAATCTCTCCACCGGTAACCCTCGCGGCGGAATGCCAGCACGGCATTCGGCCCCGCATCCACATTCCCATGAATCCGCCGCGTGAAGTGCACTCCCAGAAACGGATAGCGGGGATCCGGTACCGGATAAATCAGCCCCCGGACCAACTCGGCCCGCGCTGGCGACAAGTCGTAATACTCCCCGCGAAAGGGAACCAGAATCATCCCCGGATCGTCTCCTGCCATCCGTGCCACCCGATCGCTATGCAGGCCCGCGCAATTTACAACATAACGCGCGGAAAAATCTCCGGCTCGGGTTCGGACCACCACTTCACTCCGCAACCGCTCGAATCCCACAACTCCCGCGCCCGTCTTAACCTCCACACCGTGTCCGGAAGCGATCTCGGCATATTTTGCCGTTACCAGGGCATAATCCGTAATCCCGGTCGAGGGCACATGCAGGGCTCGGACTCCGCCGACATGCGGCTCGAGATCCAGCATTGCCTGGCGCTCCAGCAACCGCAAACCTTCGAGCCCGTTCGCCACGCCCCGCGCCAACAAATCATCGAGGCGCGCCGCTTCCTCGGAGTCAGCAGCCACAATCAACTTCCCGCACACCTCGTTCGGAATCCCATGCCGCGAGCAGAACTCCACCATCTCGCGCGCCCCGGCCACACACAACCGCGCCTTCAGCGATCCCGCCTTGTAATAAACGCCGCTGTGGATCACCCCACTATTGTGTCCCGTCTGATGGCGGGCCACTCCCGACTCTTTTTCCAGGACTACCAGCCGCAAAGCAGGGAACTTCCCGGCTGCTTGCATGGCAAAGGAGAGCCCGACAATTCCTCCGCCAATCACCGCAATGTCATAAGTCATAAAGTTCTTGTGGGGGAGCGTCGTCAGCGCCCGTCGAGGGCGCGCGAAGCAAGCCAATCCACCGAGGATGATCCTACCTCACCCCCGCGTCCCATTACCGTGACGCAAGAACAAGAGAGTGTGACGGAGCAAGATGTGCGTCGGGGGAAAAGGCGCAAAACATAACGGTCCGTCCCCCATCGCCAGTGGCAAAGCGATCGATGCGACAGTTTCCGGGTGGGAGCAAGAGAGAGGGAGGGAACTGCGAGTTGCTCAATACGCCACCCGGCACTAGAATGGCACACACTCAATCAGTCCAATCGCTTCTCAATCAGGAGGTTCCATGAAAATAAGAATGATGGTATTAACTGTGGCTCTGTGCTTTGTTGCGGGTGCGGTGGGTTTCGCCAGCGACGTGCAGATCGGCACGTGGAAGTTGAACGACGCCAAGTCGAAGTTCGTTGCTGGGTCATCGAAGAACAACACAGTTGTGTACGAGGTCGTGGGTGACAGCGTGAAAGTGACAGTCGATGGCACAGACGGCGCGGGGAAGCCCACGCACAACGAGTGGACGGGAAAGTTCGATGGGAAAGACTACCCGCTCGTCGGCGATCCGGCTGCCGACACGCGGTCCTACAAAAAGGTCAATGCCAGCACATTGGATTTAGTCAACAAGAAAGACGGCAAGGTTACGGTCACCGGTAAGATTGTTGTGTCAGCCGATGGCAAGAGCCGCACCATCACTACGACCGGAACCAGTCCGGATGGCAAGAAGTTCAAAAACGTTGCTGTGTACGACAAGCAGTAGCGGGAATGCCTTCAAAGGGCGACCGTGATGCCCTTCCGTTCGGAACCGAACGGAAGGGCTCTCGCCGGCGAAAAACGGGTCCGGGGTTATGCGGGCAACGTCAGGGCACGATTCGGTGGCGAGCGTTTTCTTCTTTCTCACTACCGCTCTGATTCTGCTGCCAAAAACAGAATGTCGCAGCGGGGCCCGTCCTCGTCCAGCGACCAAGGGGTTGGCGGCTCTTAGTGTTGTTTGGCGGAGGAACTGGCAGCCAGTTCGCGAAAAAGGCCGAGCAGTGCGGCCGCGGCTTTCTGATCGGAGAGGTTCTCCAACGCTACCGTTGCCGTGAAGTGTGGCGATTTGGAGTTGAAGCGGACGCCGACGAAATCCTTGTCGCGCCATGCCGCCAGCGCATTTACCACCGGGCTGAGTTCTACTGGCCAGTCTTCCTTGGTGGTGAGAATAACCGGGCCGGGGCGGGAGATGGTCCAGGCGCGCGTGCGGGTCGAGACTTTGGCTCCGGAGTGGCCCGACCAGCGATGACGAATGACGTCGAGATGGAAGCCCGGGGGAAATCCCATGTTGGCTTCGAAGGTGAGGGTTTCCTGCTGCTGGCGCCAGCGGCTCAGGGCCCACTGCAAGGGAAGCGCGCGCGGCAACAGCCGAATGGTGAGATGGGCGTCCTCAAACCAGCGCGAGGAAATGTTCATGGTGGCCTTCAGCCGAGAACTGCTGGCCTGCCAGCGTAGATCCACGATACGGCCCTTTCCCAGGCATGCCGCCTGGACCCACTGCAGCACGTTGGCCGCCCGCCGCCGATTGTAGCGGACAAACCAGGCATACCAGAGGAAGGCCAGCGAAATAGCCACGACCACGTCAATGAGAATGAAACGCCCCACGGTGCCTCTGGAGAGAAATCGTACTTCTTATCGATGCCACAGCGCAAGCCGGGAAAAGATTAAAAGAGAGGGGTTGGAAATCGGGACGCGGCGGAGCGCGAATCCCAAGCAGGGCGGCCTTTTTGGGAACCCCACATCAGCCGAAGAACGGCCGGGGTTGTGCGAGAGGGAGCATCGCTGGGAGCCGGCAACTTTTCCACATTCCCTTCCCGAAAAACTTCTGCCATAATTGATCGTGCACCCCAGCCCGCACAATTTTCCAAACAAAATTAAAGCGAGGAAGCGATGTCGGCCAAGTACATCTTTGTAACCGGCGGTGTGGTGTCTTCATTGGGCAAGGGACTGGCGGCGGCTTCCATGGGATGCCTGCTCGAAAGCCGGGGCCTCAAGGTCAACCTGATGAAGTTTGACCCCTACCTGAACGTCGATCCCGGAACCATGTCCCCGTTTCAGCATGGTGAGGTCTTCGTCACCGACGACGGCGCCGAGTCCGACCTCGACCTGGGGCACTACGAGCGCTTCACCGACACCAATCTGTTAAAGATCAACAACCTCACCAGCGGCCAGGTCTACGACACGAT
>PMBA01000435.1 GCA_003152795.1 Acidobacteriaceae bacterium
TCGTGTTGTCGGTGGCGCACATCAATCACAAGCTGCGCGGAGAAGAGTCGGAGGAGGACGAACGCTTTGTCGCGAAGTTGGCGGGGGAGCACGGGCTCGAACTGCATCTTTCGGAGGCGCCGGTTGACCGGAGGCGGAGTTCCGACCCCAGGCCCGAAACCGGCTCCCACGCTATTGCCGGCATTGAGGCCGCGGCGCGCGAACTGCGCTTCGGTTTTTTTCGTCAGTTGGCGAGAGAGGGCCGGGTTACGAAGATTGCGACGGCGCACACGCTCGACGATCAGGCGGAGACGGTCCTGCTGCGCATGTTTCGCGGTACCGGCATTCGGGGGCTTGCGGGCATTCATCCGCGGATCGTGTTCGAGGAGCAGGGACGGGCGTTTGGCGAGGTGGTGAGGCCGCTGCTGGGCTTTCGGCGTGCTGCGTTGCTGGAATTTCTGCGGGAACGGGGCCAGGGTTGGCGGGAGGATTCGTCGAATCGGGATATGGCTTTCCTTCGCAATCGCGTCCGGCATCGGCTGCTACCGGTGATCGGGGAAGAATTTGGCGAGGCCGCAATTGAACACATGGGAGAGCTGGCGGAAATCGCGCGGGCCGAGGAGGAACATTGGGAGCAGTCGCCAGTGAGTTCCGAGTACCCAGTACCAAGTACCCAGCCAACCGCAGCTCCGGGGACCGCGGCACAGCCACCCTCGGCGGCGGTGCGGCCTCAGACGCGGCAAGCTGCGTCTCTACCGGTGGGGCCGCTGCTGGCGCTTCCCCTAGCGGCGCAGCGGAGGCTGGTGCGCGCATGGCTGGAAACGACAGCGCCGGATTTGAGCATCTCGTTTCGGCTGATCGAGGAGGCCTTGGAACTGGCAGGCGAACCAGCAGGCAGACAAGTGGAGATGTCGTCCGGGTGGAAACTCCGGCGCGGACGGCAGGAGCTTCTGCTGGAATCCGAAGCCTTCAACCGGCGTAACGAGGCCAACAATTATGAATACGTTCTGCCGGTGCCGGGCCGGGTGGAGGTCCCTGAACTGGGCGTACGCATCGAAGCCCAGGTGGTGGATGCGGCCGGCGTTGCGGAAGATGCGCGCGGGCAGTTGCTTGATCTGGAGCGCATGCCGAGGGCAGTTCTGATCCGCAACTGGCGGCCGGGAGATCGGTTCTGGCCGGCGCATACCGCCGCAGCAAAGAAAGTGAAGGAACTGTTGAGCGACCATCATGCGACCGGAACGGGGAAAAAACTCTGGCCGGTCGCGATTGCCGAAGGCTGTGGCCTCGTCTGGATGAGGGGGTTTCCGGTCCCGGCGAGTTTTCGGGCGCCAGCGGGGGCCTCGAAGGTGATTTGGATTCGGGAGACTGCGGGCATGATGTAACATTCCCTTGGTCGGAGTTACAGCCGCAAAGGTGCAAGTTCAGACCCAAAGCTGGAGGCGCCACTTTCGCTATGAATGTTCCGTTGCATGCAGGGTTGCGCCAGGTGATTTCGGGCGACCAGATTCAGAAAAGAGTCCGCGAACTGGGACGGCAGATTTCCGACGACTATCGCGGCCAAACCGTGGTCGCGCTGGGCATTCTGGAGAACGGCTTCCTGTTCATGGCCGATCTGGTGCGCGCGCTGGATGTGCCCGTCATCTGCGCCTTTATTAAGCCGAGCTACAAGCAGAGCCAGCCGCCTCATGCCCCGGTGCTGGAGATTCTTTTCAGCCACGAACTGGCGATCGCGGGCAAACATGTGCTGCTGGTCGAGGGCTTGGTGCATTCCGGTGTGACCACGGAATTCCTGATGAACGACCTGCGCGGACGGGGCGCGGCTTCGGTCAAACTGGTGACGCTGCTGGATCGCCAGTCGGCGCGCCGCGTGCCGCTGCAGCCGGACTATTTCGGATTCCTGGTGGATGACGCGTTTCTTTGCGGCTATGGCTTGGGAAATCCGGAACAGACGGGGCGGAATCTGCCGTATCTGGCGGCAACGACCTGAAGCTTCGAGCCGCGATCTACGGGCGAGCCAAAGCGAGAGGGGCGTTGCTGGGTTGCTCGCGGCTCGCGGCTCGTAGCCACCGGGCCCCGCCTTCAAGCCGGGCTGTGCGATCCCGTGACTTCTGTTACTTCCTTCGGGCTCCCCGTTTTCCTGGCAAAAGGTCTAAAATAAGTGGGCAGGCTTTTCCCAGTCGAAATTCCACCTCCGGCATCTAATACGAGATGAGAGGCGGCGGTGTCCATTGGTAGGGATGGGCTGCACTTAGAGGAGTTTTAGGTGAATTCAACGATTAAAACAGTGCTTTTCTGGGCGGTGATTGTGGTCTCGGCCTTCCTGCTGTGGCAGGTGGTGAAAACCGGCAGCAATGCCCAGAAGGAAAAGGAAATCGGCTTTTCCGAGTTTCTGTCGGACGTGGATCAGGGCAACGTCCACGATGTCATGTTCATTGGCCAGGAAGTGCGCGGGAAGTTCAAGAACCCCGACGCGCCTTTTCACACGATTGTGCCGGCGAACTATCCGGATATGTACAAGAAGCTGACGGACAAGGGTGTTCCGTATGGTTTCAAGGACATCAGCAACGGCACCTGGCCGAGTTGGATTCTGAATCTGGCGCCGCTGGTTCTTCTGGGCGCGCTCTGGTTCTTCATGATCCGGCAGATGCAGACGGGTGGAAACAAGGCGCTGTCGTTCGGCAAGAGCCGGGCTCGCCTGCTCTCCATGCAGCAGAAAAAAATCACGTTCAAAGACGTGGCGGGCGTGGATGAGGCGAAGGAAGAACTTCGCGAAATTATCGAGTTCCTGCGCGAGGCGCAGAAGTTCCAGAAACTTGGCGGGCGCATTCCCAAGGGCGTGCTGCTGGTGGGACCTCCGGGAACGGGCAAGACCTTGCTGGCGCGCGCGGTGGCGGGCGAAGCGAATGTTCCGTTCTTCTCGATTTCCGGCTCGGACTTTGTGGAAATGTTTGTCGGCGTGGGCGCAAGCCGCGTGCGCGACCTGTTTGAACAGGGCAAGAAAAACGCACCCTGCATTATCTTCATCGATGAAATTGACGCGGTCGGACGTCATCGCGGCGCCGGGCTCGGCGGTGGACACGATGAACGCGAGCAGACTTTGAATCAACTGCTGGTGGAAATGGACGGCTTNNGATGTGCTCGATCCGGCGCTGCTGCGGCCGGGGCGCTTTGACCGGCGGGTGGTGGTGAATCGTCCCGATGTTCGCGGTCGGGAAGAAATTCTGCGCGTGCACACCCGCAAGATTCCGCTGGCGGACGATGTGGACTTGCAGGTTCTGGCCCGCGGCACACCCGGATTTTCCGGCGCCGACCTGGCGAACATGGTGAACGAAGCGGCGTTGGCGGCGGCGCGGCAAAATCGCAAGGCCGTCCTGATGTACGACTTCGAAGTGGCAAAAGACAAAGTGCTGATGGGGGTGGAACGCAAGTCGCTTCTGCTCTCCGATGAGGAGAAGAAGAATACCGCCTACCACGAGGCCGGACACGCTCTGGTGGCGGCCCTGCTGCCGCACTCCGATCCGGTGCACAAGGTCACNNGTCACCATCATTCCGCGCGGCATGGCGCTCGGCCTGACCATGCAGTTGCCCACCGACGACCGCCACAACTACTACAAGAACTATCTCGACACGCAGATCGCCATCCTCATGGGCGGGCGTATCGCGGAAGAGCTTTTCCTGAACCAGATGTCGACCGGCGCCGGCAACGACATTGAGCGGGCCACGGAACTGGCGCGCAAGATGGTGTGCGAGTGGGGCATGAGCGACCTGGGGCCGGTGACCTTCGGCAAGAAAGAAGAGCAGATTTTTCTGGGACGCGAGATCTCGCAACACCGCGACTACAGCGAAGCGACCGCCATCCAGATTGACGAAGAAGTCAGGAAAATGGTGAGCGTGGGCTACTCTACGGCGAAGGGGATCCTGTCGGAAAATCGCGAGACCCTGGTCCGGATCGCGAAGGCCCTGATTGAGCGCGAAGTGCTGGACGCGTCCGAGATCAAGTTGCTGGTCGACGGCCAGGACCTGCCGCCCATCAAGCCGCTGCCGGCGAAGACCGACGACGGCGTGCAGCAGGTGATCAAGCCGGAACGCGCGCCCGCCAAAAGCGGCGAACGCCCGGCGACAGCGTAAAGAGTTCCCGGTTCTCAGTTCTCAGTTCTCAGAAGGCGGCCATCGGGCCGCCTTTTTTTTGGATTTTCCTCTGTGCCCCCCGTGGTCTGCCCTTTCTCACCTGCCGCAACCCTTCAAGCGGGCAACCCCCCACAACTCCACCACCATCCGACATCCAAGTCACAGCGCGAGCCCGCAAGATCGGCTTATAATCTCTGGTTTCGAAAGTAAGCAAG
>PMBA01000462.1 GCA_003152795.1 Acidobacteriaceae bacterium
GGGCCGGCGATGGCGCCCAGCAGCGCGTCGGTGATCGCGTGCAGCAGGACGTCGCCGTCGGAATGGCCGCCAAGACCCTTGTCGTGCGGCAGACTCAGCCCGCCGATCTTGAGTGGAACGCCGGGCTTGAATTCGTGCGAATCCCAACCGTAGCCGATGCGCATTTCAGGCTTCAAGATTTGTTCCCGTCTTGCTGTTGCAGATAGAACTCCGCCAGGTCCATGTCCGCGGGTGTCGTAATCTTCAGGTTGCGCGGTGAGCCCATTACGACGACGACCGGCAGGCCGGCGCGCTCAATCAGCGAGGCTTCATCGGTGCCAAGAAAACCGTCGGTGATGGCGTCATCAAAAGCCTTCTTCAGGATGTCGTAGCGAAAGCCCTGCGGCGTTTGCGCCATCACGATGCTGGCGCGCGGGATGGTGGCTTTGATGAGCGCGCCGTCCGCGGTTCGCTCCACCTGTTTCACCGTGTCGACGGCAGGCCAACCCACGATCGCGGCTCCATGTTTGTGCGCGGCCTCGATCACATGAGCAATGATTTCGGGCGTAACAAACGGGCGAACCGCATCGTGCACCAAAACGATGTCTTCCGGATCGGCTGCGGTGCGGGCCAGCGCGCTGGCCACCGAGTCCTGCCGATGCTCGCCTCCTTCGACCATCTGCAGGCGCTTGCTCAGGATTTCCGGATATTGCTTCTCGATCTGGGCGCGAAAGGCGGCAATTTCGTCCTTGCGCAGCGCGACGATGATTTCGTAGACCGCCGGAACGGCGGCGAACTTACGCAGCGTACGCACAAGAATGGGCACGCCCCCAAGTTCTTTGAACTGCTTGGTAGGCGCTTTTTTCTTGGACTTCGCGGCCGAGGGCGGCGCCATGCGCGTGCCCAGTCCGGCCGCCGGAACAATCACAAACACCTTCATAGGGGCGATCAGTATAGTACAGCGTTCCCGCAAAACTGCCTTGGATTTCTCCGGATCGGTCACCTCGATCCCAGGAACTGACAGTCTCCCAGGTCTGCGTTCGCGACCGTCAGGCGGCCGTATCCATTACCGGCAATCGAATAGGCGCCTGCAATGGAACCCAACCACACCGTGCCCGCTTCCAACTCATAAATTAACGCCCCCAAACCGGGCCATCTGGAATGCTTCGGAGCTTCCACCAGCAACTGGCTACTATTGCAAGCCCAGGGCCTAGTCGGCGGCGCGGTCGGCCGGCGGCGTGGGCTTCTTTGCGGGGTCGGAAGGCGATCCGCTGGTTGCTGTCGCCGAAGGCCCGGCCACCGGTGGCGGCGACGGCGATCCACGGTGCCCACCCCGCTCATCCCACTTGCCAAAGATCATCTTGCCCGCGGTGGTTTGCAGTACCGACGTTACCGAAATGTCGATGGTCTTGCCGATCATCTTGCGCGCGTTATCGATCACCACCATGGTGCCGTCATCGAGATATGCGACGCCCTGGTTGTACTCCTTCCCTTCCTTCAGGATGAATACCCGCATGATCTCGCCGGGAAGCACAATGGGCTTGAGCGAGTTCGCCAGTTCGTTGATGTTCAGCACCGCCACGCCCTGCAACTGCGCGACTTTGTTGAGATTGAAATCGTTGGTCAGGATCTTCCCTTCATAGAGCTTGGCCAGCTCGATAAGCTTCATGTCAACTTCGCGGACGCTGGGGAAGTCGTCTTCCACGATCTGGATCTGCACCGACGCCGTTTTCTGCAGGCGCTGCAAGATGTCGAGACCGCGGCGGCCGCGATTGCGTTTGAGCGAGTCCGCGGAATCGGCCACCAGCTGCAATTCGCGCAGCACGAACTGCGGGATCACAATCAGCCCGTCCAGGAATCCAGTCTCAGCGATGTCGGCGATGCGCCCGTCAATAATGACGCTGGTGTCGAGGATCTTGTAACTCTTCTTGCCCGATTTTTCCCCGCCAAAAATCCCGCCCAGCGCCGCCAGATTCAGCAGGTCGCCTTTGTTGGCTCCAACCGCCAATCCCACGTAGGCCATGATCATCATGACCATGATCTGCAAAAAACTTTGGGTCGGGCTTACTGGGATGCTATTCCGAATGACGAGCGCAAAAAGATAAGCGCCGATGATGCCGAGCACGCTGCCGATGGCGGCCCCGATCAGGCGCTTAAGGCTCATCGCGCGCAGCCGCCACTCAAACACGATGATGGCCGCACCAATCAGCAGCCCGACGGCGGCGGCAAAGTTTGAGGCCAGATTGAACGGACGAATGAGAAAGCAGATGACACCGACGATGAGAACAAACAGAAGGCGTATAAGTAGGACGTCCACAAGCCAAACCTCTCTCGGGGAAGGCGCCTCGCAGGAGATTCCCGCCCCCGCCGGTCGTCCAGAGCGAATGATATTAAGAGCCCTGTGCCAGCGTTCTATTCACGGGGCTGTATGAAAATAAGAGTGCGCCCCGTGCCCGGCCATAGCCGGGTTATTGCAAAAGTACGGGAGCAGTATATACCCGGGTGAGAAGGGGAAACCAGCCTTTAGCTTTTGGCCTTTGGCTCTTGGCGTTTGAGCGGCCTATGCTCTGCCCGCCAGCGCGCCGATCGCCGTTTCCACCAGCGGCGCCATCAACCTGTATCCCGCCTTGTTCGGATGCAACCCGTCGTCGGCCAGTTCTTTCCGGAACAATCCGTTCTTGTCGACCATAGCGCTGAAATAGTCGAGATACACGCAGCCGTGCGCTGCGCAGAACGCTTTCAGCCAGCGATTCAATGCCACGATCTTTTCCGGGGAACGCTGCGCGAAGAAATCCTGCGACTCCGGTGTGTAGTTGTGGACCGGGAGCACGGATGAAAACACCACTCCAATCTTATTGGCTCTCGCCAACTCCGCCAGCGACGTGTAGTTAGCCTCGATGTCCTCGACGCGCATCGGCCCGGTGTTACCCGCGATGTCATTCGTGCCCGCCAGGATAACGACTGCTTTCGGTTGCAGTGCGATCACATCCTGCCGGAAACGCACCAGCATTTGGGCCGTAGTCTGGCCTCCAATTCCACGGTTGATATACGGCTTCCCTGGGAAATATTCCGCCAGAGGCCAGGCGTCGGTAATGGAATCTCCGAAAAATACGACGCGCCTCTCTCCAGGTGCCGGAGACATCAGACGCGCGTTCTCCTGCCGGTACCGCGCAAGTTCGCCAAAATCGTCCATGTAAACAGCCGTCCGGGAATTGCGCCATCGCTCAAACGGAGTGGGCTCCGATGGCTTGGCAGTTGGCGTTTGCGAGAAGGCAGTGCTGAAACAGATCGCACCCGCGAGAACCGCAGCCCAGTATTTCTTCTTAGTCATGCAAACTCCGGTGTGCTCTAATTGGCGCCAGGTTGTCACATCCCGTCGTAATTCGGGCCGCCGCCGCCCTCGGGGGGAACCCAGGTAATGATCTGGTAGGGGTCCTGAATGTCGCAGGTCTTGCAGTGCACGCA
>PMBA01000183.1 GCA_003152795.1 Acidobacteriaceae bacterium
AAGTCCTTATTCCGGAATAAGGACTTAGCTCTACTGTCCCCACTTTGGGTGCGGCTTGTTTACTCGGCGTCACACAAAATTTAATATCCGTCCCTTTAGAATCATAGATTTGGCGGAAAATTACTTTCAAATCTTTGAGTTTAAAGGAGTTATACGTAAAATATTCCGGAATAAGGACTTAGGGCGACCCTCGGCGCTCCTTGGTGTTCCCGGTTGCCAGTAGGCCAGAAAAAAAACACACACCTCGATCTTTAGAATCATGGGATTACGTGAAAAAACTCTCCAAATCTTTGAGTTTAAATGGGTTATATGTAAAATATTCCGGAATAAGGACTTAGCCCCGATTTTCGGCCTAAATTCCCGTTTTGGGGCGGTTTGGGGGCGGGTTCCCGCTTCTGCGCTCTGGGTTCGCTCTTGCCCGCTGGACACCTTGGTTTATCAAAGAGTACTGGCTGCGGCGACCCTGCGCCCAGGTTAGCGCCCAAAAAACGGGCGCGAACCTGGGGCACCGTGCTTCTCAGATCTTGAAGGCGACCGCAACTCCGGCTTTGCCGGTCAGACGCCATTGTGGCACGGGACGGGTGGGGAGTCTGTGATGGCGCGCACCGCCTGATTGTGATGAAAGATCCAGGCGGCTCCCAGGAAGAAGGGGTTGTAAGCTAGCTGAGGATTTGGAAGACTGCCGATTCGCAGGATGACCGGCAGCTCGCGGCTTGTGAGTGTAAACGTTTATCAACAATTGACGGCTTCGTGGTTTCCGAGTAGCCGACGATTGTGAAATTGGCGACGATAAGCGCGTCTAGCGGGGAAGTGGGCCACGCACGCGCTTCTCATTCACAGTGCTATGACTCCGACATGCTCAGTAATGGTCCAGCGAAGCCAGAAATCGTATAGATTGGGAGGAGACTTGCTTCCCAATTCTCGGACAAAGAATTGCCCAGAGCGTGGATGGTGTGAGGGGTTATGAATTTTCGCAACCGTTATCTGGTGATTGCTATCCGAATATTGCTAGGCCTGATCATGCTCGCAAGCGGCATTAGCGGGCTGCTGATGGGCAACTCAACGCAAGGCGTACCGGCGAGGATGGTCGCCTTCACGCAAGTATTTTGGGCTTCAGGCATTTTCCAGATGGTGAAGGTTACTGAGATCGTTGCAGGGTTCATGCTGCTGGTTGGCATCTTCCCGGCGTTAGCAACATTATTCCTCGCGCCCGACGTTGTAGGAATTGTTATAGTCAACGCCCGGTTGATGCCCTCATTCTTATGGCTCGGTGCGGTTGTCTTTGTGCTGACCGCTTATTTGGGGTACGCCTACTGGGAAAGGTACAAATCAATTTTCTCCCGCAATTGATAGCTCCTGGTAAGTCCGGGGGCTTCTGTGAATCGGTCTCAGAAACTCCGGGATCACGGGCAACCCGGACGTTGATGTCAACCGATGCTATCAGGCGATAGCGCCAAATGACCTTGGGCGGCCCGTAGTTGGTGCTATGGCGATATAACGTCAGCAATCGGCTAACTGCCGTCCAGATCTATAATGCAGCATCGCTTCTCAGGCTGCGTTTCTATGGATGAACTGCGTCTGCCGTCGGCAATCGAAAACAGTCAACGCATCCTCGTGGCGGGTGCGGGCGGCGGCTTCGACGTGTACGCTGGGCTCCCAATTTACGAACGTCTCCGGCACCTTGGGAAGAAGGTGTATCTCGCAAATCTGTCCTTCGTCTCGCTCGGGACCACGAACGCGCAGGCGCTGACTCGGGCTCTTTATGCAGTCGAGCCGACCACGACCGGGCAAGACTTGTATTTCCCTGAGCGGACGTTGGCACAATATCTCTCTCAACGAGGAGGGAATGTCAGGGTTTATGCCTTCGAAAAGCTGGGCGTTGCACCTATCAGAGAAGGCTACGGATACCTCGTGCAAACGCTGGGCCTTGACGCGATTGTGCTCGTCGATGGCGGCACTGACATCCTACTTCGGGGCGATGAAGCAGGTCTTGGTACACCAGCTGAAGATATGGCGAGCCTCGCCGCGGTTGCTGCGATGGACGTGCCGACGAGGGTCGTCGCCTGCGTCGGGTTCGGTGTCGACACATACCACGGCGTCTGCCACGCAAATTGGCTTGAGAACGTGGCAGCTTTGGCCGCCGATGGGGCGTTTCTCGGTGCCACGGCTTTGCTGGAGCGCATGCCAGAAGTTCGCTTGTACCTCGATGCCGTGAACGCCGCAGATACGACAACCCAGTTTCTCCCCAGCATCGTTAATGGAAGCATCGTGTCTGCGATTGAAGGGCGCTTCGGTGACTATCACCGCAACCCCCGAACGCAAAGCAGCAAATTGTTTATCAACCCCCTCATGAGTCTCCTTTGGGCATTCGACCTCGTGGCCGTGGCTCGGCGGAACCTTTACCTCGACCGCTTGGCTGACACAGAGACCATCTGGGACGTTCATCTTGCGATTGAATATTTTCGTGAAACGGTGAGCTGCCGCCCGTGGGAGGCGATACCTCACTGAATTGTGTCGTATCTGCATACAAGGAATTATGTCAGTAGAGTCGCTATCAGAGCTTCAATTTGACGAAATCAGGCGATAGCGCGTTTTGACCTCCCGGTCGTTGGTGCTATGGAGATTTTTCAACAACAACGAGCTTTCATTTCGCGGGAGGATAATTGGGTGGGAACGGAACTGGAAAGCCCTCGCTCCACGTCCTTGCAGCGTTGAACCAGCCGAAGAGCACCGATATGATCACGAGTTTCGCGATCCCGAAGCCCCATCCATGCCACAGATGATCTAAAAAATCGGCAGTAGTTAAGCCCAATCCAAACGCAAGTCCAGAACCAAGCACTCCGAAGATCAAGATGTACCGCAGCTTACCCATCTGCTTCATGCGTTCTCGCCTACTCGCGCGATCGTCGGTCTGTCGCCTGAAGACTGCAATACCGAACGCATGAAGCACGATAACGTTCCAAAGTGCTCCCCATGCAAAGCAAACCGCGACTCCAGCGACAATAGAGATAAACCACTGCACGCCCGGATTTTACTCTAAACCGACAACCGCATTTGACGAAATCAGCGATAGCACCAACTGAGATTTGCCGGGTCAGTTGGTGCTATTGCGATTCATTGCCAGCGATCGCTACGCTGCCGTGTTCCTCGGTCTGCCGAAGAACAGGACGTAGCCGTCAGGGTCGCAAATCTCGAAGCCGCGAAGACCATCGTGGGTATCCTGAAGCGGTACGCTGAATGCCGCGCCATGATTGGCAAATTCGACGGCGAGCGCATCCGGGTCTGGTGCATAGACGTAAGCATCCCACCGCATGGAGGGATTGCGCTTGGGGTTCGGCAGCGGCGCCGTGTCTTGATCGGACTTGACGAAGATCTGCGCTCCGTCGCGGCCGACGATGGCGAAAAATGGGTTTCGATCCGGCTGCTGGAATCTCGTTTCAAAGCCGAGTTTGTCGCGGTAAAACGCGATGGTTTGACCGACGTTGCTGACGATGAAAAACGGTGAAATGGCCTCCGTCGTTGGTCGTGTCATAAGCGTGGACCCATCCGTACTGGTTTATTACGATTGACTGGCCGGAACGGGGCAGTAGTCGAAGCGGACGGCTTCGATACTGGTGGCCATGATAAGTTAGCACCAACCGACCCCTGGCGGGCCGCCGTTGTCCGACTCCCGCAATCTCACAAATATCCTGTGAGCGCCATCACAGACCTCCAACCCAAACCTGCGCGACAATGTCTTCGATTAGGGCAGCGAAGAAGTGTTCCCCCGTCTCGGTTCCCCGT
The DNA here is from genome assembly GCA_003152795.1 of Acidobacteriaceae bacterium. Lineage (GTDB taxonomy): Bacteria > Acidobacteriota > Terriglobia > Terriglobales > Acidobacteriaceae > Acidiflorens. The sequence continues at coordinate 3,784 of PMBA01000183.1, forward strand.
ATCGCAGACGCCCCTTCCTCCGCTGCCCATCACAATTTTCGCTCTTTGACACCTAAGTCTATGATTTATAAATACTTTAGCGTAAGTCTTTTAAAATCAAAGACCTTGTCTGGATTTTCTTCCTAACCTGCTGATTCCAAAAGACCGGGGGGGAGGGGGGGGTATACCCCATCGGTACCAGATAGTTAACAGGGGAAAAACAGGTGAGAACTCGCCGCCGTCAAGGCG
>PMBA01000470.1 GCA_003152795.1 Acidobacteriaceae bacterium
GGAACCTTTACCTTCGGTACGGCATCGACAGCCGGCGGCACCGCGGGCAGCACGGTAGCCGTCGGCGGCAAAACCTACACCTTCGTTGCCGCTCTCAGCAACACGGCTACGGCGAATGAGGTGATCTCCAGCAGTGAACTTACCGGTCTGGCGAATCTCCAGGCCGCGGTCAACGCCGGGGCCGGTTCCGGCACCACCTATAGCACGCCAACTACGCAGAATGCCAACGTCACCGCTTCCGGGGCGGGTGCAACCACTGTGCTTTTCACAGCGAACAGCCCGGGCACGGGCGGGAACTTCATCACTGGCGTGGCCAGCGCTGGCAGCTTCGCATCGCTGGACTTCACTGGAGGCACCAATACCGGTGCCGCTCCGGTCGCCACCGCGGGCAATACCGTCACCGTGGGCACGCAAACCTACACTTTCGTGACCGCCTTGAGCACCACACCTACCGCAAATGAAGTCCTGGTCGGTGCTACCGAAGCTGCAAGCGTTGCCAACCTGGCCAATGCCATCAACGGTGGCAGCGGAGCGGGCGTTACCTATGGAAGCACCACCGTCACGAATACTTCTGCCGTGGCCGTGGCTGGGACTTCGGGTACGCTCAGCACCCTGACACTCACGGCGCTAGCCAAGGGCCTCACCGGCAACAGCATCGCAACCTCGGAGACCGGGGCCGCCAACACTTTCGGTGGTTCGGTTCTGGCTGGTGGCACGGCTGGATCGGTAAACGATCTGTTAAACATCGCCAACGCCACCTCTGCCCTCGCGACGATTAACACCGCCATCCAATCGGTTGCCGCCCTCCGCGGCACGATTGGCGCAACCGTCAACCGCTTGCAAAGTGCCGCCGGCGTCATCACCAACCAGGTGCAGAATCTGACGGGTGCAGAAGATGGTGTCCGAGCCGCCGATATTCCATCGACGGTGGCGACGCTGGCGAAATACTCGATTCTGGAACAGACCGGTATTTCCGCTCTGGCCCAGGCCAACCAGCAGCAGCAACTTGTACTCAAGCTGCTTCAGTAAGGCATTCACTCGAAAAGGAGGCGGCTGGATCCCGCCTCCTTTTCGATTTTTTACAGAATACAGGTGAGTTATGAGCATAGACCCGGTGCAAGCCAGTACGGCTGGGATTGAGCGTCAGACTCCCGAGAAAAAAGTGCCCGTTGCGCTTCCCCCGCCCGTTGCCGCCTCGGGAAATATCCCAAAAACGGAAATCGCCCCGGCTCAAGGCGCTTCCGTTCCACCCTTAATCCCGGAACATGAAGTCAAAGTGCAACTGGATTCGCCGACGGACGACATTATTGTTTACCAGGTCTTAGACAAGCAATCGGGAACGCTGGTGCTGCAAGTGCCGAGCGCGGAGCAACTTCGCGGCATTCACCAGTCGCAGGAATTGCTGCAACGAATTGCGGCAAGGGGAAAAGCTTCAACTTCAGGCGCGGCTTCGGCCCCGGTCGTGAAGGGAGAGGGGAATAACCATGGGAGTTAGTTTTAATGCCGCGGCATTGCTGAACGGAAATGGCATTGATGTTAAATCAGTCGTGACCGCGATTCTGACCCCGGAAACCGGATCATTAACCATCTGGCAGAACCAGCAAACGGATTTATCGACACAGGCCGGGTTGCTAACCGGGCTCAACAACAACCTCACCAGTTTAGCGGCCACAGTGCTCTCGCTGGCAAATCCCACCGGCCCGCTGGCTTCGCAGTCGGCAACCTCCACCGACTCCAGCATCCTGACCGCGAGCGCCGACCCCTCGGCGACAGCGGGCATCCATGAGATCGTAGTCAGCAATCTCGCCACCATAGGAACGGTCTACACCAACCCACTGACGGACGGCAACACATCATTCCTTACGAATCCCGCAACCAGCGGCAACATCACGCTGCAAGTGGGAGGGGTGAGCGGCTCCAGTCATAGCATCGCGATCACAGCCGGCAGCAACGACACCCTGACCACGCTGGCGAATTACATCAACACCCAAAAATGGGGAGTGACGGCCAGCGTGGTGACCGACGCGGGCGGGGCGCGACTGGCGCTTTATAGCCAGTCCAGCGGCACACCCGGAGCGCTAGCCATTACCAGCAACACGACTGCCCTCGCCTTTAACACGCCCGTGGGCGGCAGCAATGCAGCGCTGACCATCGACGGTGTGCCCTTCAGCAGTGCCACCAACACCGTAACCGGCGCGATTGCGGGGGTTACCCTCAATCTCGCCAGCGCCGCGCCGGGTGCCACAGTCGAGGTCTCCGTCGGACCCGATGCGACCCAGGCCACCTCAGCCATCAACAGCTTCGTCGACGCCTACAACGCCGTGATTGGCATTCTCAACACCCAGTTCACCGTGGATCCGACCACCAACACCGAAGGGCCCCTGGCGGGCGACAGTACGCTGCGCTCGTTACAGTCCAGTTTGCTCAACGATGTGACCTACTCGATTTCCGGAAACAGCGGACTGGTTAACCTGGCCGCCCTGGGCATCGACATGAACAATGACGGAACTCTGACTGTGAACCAAACCGCGACCGATACCCACCCGTCACTCGCCAATGTGCTGGCCACCAACCCGAGCGCGGTTCAGACCTTCTTTACGAATGTTTCCAGCACCGGCTTTGCCAACAATTTCAACAATGACCTGTTTAGCCTGACCGATCCAACCAACGGCATCATCAACCTCGATCTTGCCGGAAACACCGCTCAGCAGACCGCGCTAACCACCCAGATCAACAATTTACAGGACCGCCTGACGGCCCAACAAACGGCGCTGACTCTGCAATTCGACCAGGTCAATGCGACGCTCGAGGCGTATCCCTCGCTTCTGCTGGAAGTAACGTCTGAGATCGGCGCCCTCAACGGCAACTATAACGTGTCCAACACAACCACCAACACGACGCCGACAACCGGCTCGTCGACTGGATAAACCCATGACCAATCCCCGCACCGCCTATCGCGAAAACGACGTGAGCGGAGCCAGTTCCGTGCGCCTCGTGGTCCTGCTCTATGAACAGCTGGTCCAGGACCTCCGCCAGGCCGCCCAGGCCATCGAGCAGAACGACATTGAGTTGCGGACCAGGCGCATCAACCACGCGATTCTCGTCGTCGGCCACCTCCAGTCTCCGCTCGATTTCGCCAACGGTGGCAAGGTCGCCCAGGATCTCGACCATTTCTATAACGTACTGCGCCAGAATCTGGTGCAGGTACAGTTCCATCCATCGAAGCACGGGATCTTCCAGCTGATCACCGACTTGCTGGCGGTGCGGGAAGCGTGGATCGAGGTCGAGCAAGCCGAGAAGTCCGCGGCCACCAACGCGGCCGCGGCCACCCCGGCCACAGTGTTTCCTCCCGGCGCCGCTGAGTCCGAGTCCGATCGCGCGCCCATGGACTGGAAGGGATAATGCCGCCGGACGCGCTTGATACCTTGCGGCAGGTCAATGCCGATCTCCGCTCCGCCCTGATTCGTCTCCGTCCTGAGCGAACGCATTGTTCCACCATCAGGGCCCAAGACTTGTCCGACTTACTCAGCCAGCTGGTCCGCGCAGCGGAGAGTCTGCGGCGCCCCCCCGCCCAGTCCCAGCGCGCGGCGGCCTTTCAAAAAGAATCGCTCGAATACCTCCGCCACCTGGAAAAACTGAAGCAGTTCCTGCCCGATTTGCAGGGGCGTCTGCTCGCCGAGAAGTCGCGCCTTGAAACCGCGCGAACCCACGCGGCAGCCGCCGCGGCTTGGGCCCGAGCCAGCGAAAAGACTCTTTGAACCCTTGATTTGCCATTGGAAATGATTGGAAATTTGTAATGGGTAATTCCCGGTGGTGGCTCAGTTTGCTCCGAGAGACCCTGTGGCCCCCGTGGTTTGTGCCTTTCCGCCCCCCCTTAATCACAGTTTCCCTAATCTGAGCCGCCACCAACTTCCTCCAGGCCTTTGGTTTTCAAGTTAAGAATTACCTGTAATTTGCAATTGAAAATCTGGCGACTCTCGCAGACTGGACCTGAATTGCCAATTACAAATTGCCAATTACAAATTCCACAACCCGCTCCCTCTGTGTAAAATGAACTGTTAATTCCAAGTGCGGCGGAAGCCCTGGCTCCCGGACCTGCCCCGCTGCCCCAGAATTCCTGGCAGACTGAAGGAGATGTAAACCAGCAATGTCGATTCCAGCGACCCAGCTCCGCCCCGGCATGATCATCAAGCACAACAATGACCTGCATTCCGTGTTCGCGGTCGAGCACCGCACCCCGGGCAACCTGCGCGCCTTCATCCAGGCGAAGCTGCGCAACCTGCGCACCGGCGCCAT
>PMBA01000148.1:0-206 GCA_003152795.1 Acidobacteriaceae bacterium
TCGATGAGCGAGAAGTTCAAGAAGCTCACGCTCGAAGTGGTTGGGTTCGACGAAGACGACCTGCGCCGCTTCCGCCGCTACATCAAGGAACCGTACGGCATGGTGCTGGTCACGGGGCCGACGGGCAGCGGCAAAACCACGACGCTCTATGCCGCGGTCAACGAGATCAAGACCGACGAAGACAAGATCATCACCATTGAAGACCC
>PMBA01000148.1:248-13862 GCA_003152795.1 Acidobacteriaceae bacterium
CACGCCAACAACGTGGTGGACGTGCTCGGGCGCTTCCTGAACATGGGTGTCGAGCCTTACAACTTTGTGTCGGCGCTAAACTGTATTCTGGCGCAGCGGCTGGTGAGAATCATATGCGACTCGTGCCGCACCGCGGTCCATTATCCCAACGATGTGCTGGAGGCGAGCGGCCTCGACCCGAAACAGTGGTCGCAGGTTCCTTTGTACGAGGGGCAGGGCTGCATCGAGTGCGCGGGGACGGGGTTCCGGGGCCGGACGGCGATTCATGAACTGCTGGATTTGACCGACCGTATCCGGGAGATGATTCTGGATCGGAAGCCATCATCGGAGATCCGGCGCGTGGCCCGGGAAGAAGGCATGCGGTTCCTGCGCGAATCGGCGCTGGACAAGGTGCGGGGCGGATTCACCACTCTGAAAGAGATCAACAAGGTCACCTTTATCGAGACCATGCGCTAGGCCGGTTACTATCCGCGTGGCCGGGGGGTCAGTCCCGGCATCCCGGAGGTAACTGTCCTCGACATGAAAGTACGGGATATCATCAAGTTATGGAGTCGATGGAGCGATGGGCGTCTTGCCCGTCCTCCTGCCAGGCGGAGGGGCCCGGCGGTCCACCGTCCGGAGTAGTTTCGATCAGGCGATAAGCCAGCATGAGCAGCTCGTCCAAACACGTTCGCCGTCCAACGCTCGCCTGCGAAATCGCAGCCGATCGCGTACTGGCGGGCCGTGCGGCCGATACCGGGCGCATGGTGGAAGTGTCGTCGACGCGGGAACTGGCGNNCTGGGCAGTGTCGGCGGGCGGTCTCGGGACGTGATCGCGATTCTGCCCGACACCTCGGTGCGCGTGGTGCTGCTCGATTTCGAAACCCTCCCCGCGAAGCGGGATGAGGCGGAAGCGGTGGTCCGCTTCCGGCTGAAGAAGTCATTGCCTTTCGATCCCGCCGATGCCCGGATTTCATATCATGCGCAATCGTCGGAGAAAGGCACGCGGGCCGTGGCGGCGGTGGTGCTGAACACGGTTCTGGAGGAATATGAGTCGGCGTTTCGCGACGCAGGCTACAACCCGGGAATGGTAATGCCCTCGATGCTGGCGGCGCTGGGGGCGGCGGACGCGGAGCGGCCAACCCTGGTGGTGAAGGTGGATGCGCGCACCATCAGCATCGCGATTCTCGAGCAGGAACAACTATTGCTGTTCCGGACGCTCGAAAATGTGCGCGGCGTAACCATCACCGGCGATCAACTGGCGGAGGAAGTCTATCCCTCCGTGGTGTTTTTCCAGGACACCTACAAGCTGAACATTGAGCGCGTGTATGTCGCGGGCCTGCCGGAAGCGGGGGGCGCGGCGTCGGCACTGAAGAACCAGTCCGGCGCACTGGTTGAGGAACTGATCGCGACGTCGCAGATCGGGTCCACCACCGGGTCGGTACCGCGCTGGCGCATGGCGGGAGTGGTGGGAGCTTTAATTTCGTAAAGCGCTATTCGCGGTTCGCTCTTGGCTGTTAGCGAATAGCGAACCGCGAATAAGCGGTTTGTCTGGTTGGGATTTCAATACTATGCGCTTGGACATCAATCTCGCGACCCGGCCTTATGAAGATGCCCGCGCATTCTGGATGCGCTGGGGATTGGGCGTGGGGCTGCTCGGCGTGCTCACGCTGGTCCTGCTGGGCTGGGCGGTGCGCGGCTGGACCAACGCGGGAAGAGATCGCCATAACATCGCGCAACTGCAGGAACAGATCGCGGAGCGCGAACACGAACGGGCGAAGGCGCAGGCCTTCCTCGAAATGACGGCGAACCGCAGCACACGGGATCAGTCGCAGTTCCTGAACGGACTGATTCAGCGCAAGGCCTTCTCCTGGACGCGCGTGTTCGAGGACCTGGAGCGGGTCATGCCCCCGAACCTGCATGTGGTCTCGCTGCGTCCGGAATTGAATGATCAGAATCAGATGCAACTTGATATGAAGGTGGCGGGCGACACACGCGGCGCGGCCATCGAATTGGTTCATCGCATGGAAGGCTCGAGGCATTTCCAGGGAGCGCAACTGGTGCAGGAGGGGCAGGGCGCGGAGGCTGGTTCGGGCGTCGTAGCTTCGGTGGTTTCCATTTATATTCCCGATTCCACCGACAGGAGCGCAAGATAATGCCGGACCTGGGAAATTCACGGCGCAAGTTGAAGATTGCGATTGGGGTAATGCTGGCCACCGATGTGGTGGCGATGGCAGTCCTGTTCTCGCCGCTGGTGGGCTCGGCGGATTCGCGGACCCTCCAAATCAACGAACTGAGAGCCCAATTGACCAAGAAAAATCGCGAAGTGGAGCCGCTGCGCGGCATCAACGATAAGATTGTGCTGGCGAAGAGTCAGATTGGTGGGTTTTACAAGGATCGCTTTGCCGCGCAGGATTCCGATCTGACCAATGAACTGGGGAAACTGGCCGCGGACAATGGCGTCCGCATCCAGCAGGCGAGATACAAGGAAGAGGATGCGGAAAGCTGGGGCGTGATTCCGATCGAAATCGAGGGGAGTTTTTCCGGGAACTACCTGCAACTGGTGCGGTTCATCAATACGCTGGAACGATCGAAGCTGTTTTTTGCGGTGGATAGCGTGGACCTGGCGGGCGAAAGCGCGGGACCGGTTCGGCTGCAAATCACCCTGCACAGTTACCTGTGGTCGGGAGCCTGAGTGAAGCTGGGAATCGAAAACCGGAACAAAGTGTACGCGCTGGCCGTGTTGGGGGTGATCGCGCTGTGGATGCTGGGCCGCGAACTCTGGCCCTCGTCGCCGGCGGCGGCGCCGGCAACCGGGCCGACAGCCGCAACCGCTGCCAAACCCGGCATGCGACGATCGGCTTCGGGAAAAATGGTGCCGGTGGTTGAGCCCAGACTGGATCCAACGCTTGATCTCAACCTGCTCAGCCAAAGCGAGGAAATCAAGTACGCGGGCAACGGAAGAAACATCTTCGTAGCCGGGTCGGTGGCCGTGATCGACAGGCCGAAGGGGAACGGTACCACCGATAGAAAGGTTGCCGTTTACACGCCTCCGGCAATTCCACAACCGCCGCCGATTACGCTGAAGTTTTTTGGCTTTGCCAATCGGCCCGGCGAGACCAAGAAGGTGTTTTTGTCGCAGGGCGAGGACGTTTTTGTCGCCGCGGAAGGCGACATCGTCGACCGGCGTTATCGCGTCCTGCATATTTCGCCGACTGCGGTTGACGTGGAAGACGTGCTCAACAACAACCGGCAGAGCTTGCCCTTAACCCAAGGCTGAAGCTGATTTGTAATTGGTAATTTGAAGGCGAGTGAGCGTTTATGCGACGTCGGGGTTTGAAATCGGCCAAATTACAAATTACAAATTACAAAACACAAATTCCCCAGCGCGGATACATGCTGATCACGCTGATTCTGGCCCTGGCGTTGATCACCATCGCGCTCCTCACCGTGCTTCCCGATATTGCCCAGCAGATCAAACGCGACCGCGAAGAGGAGATGATACACCGGGGCACGGCGTACATGCGCGCGATTCAACACTTCTACAAGAAGTTTGGCCGCTATCCCATGAAGGTCGAAGAGCTCGAAAACACCAACAACCTGCGTTTCATTCGCAAGCGCTATAAGGATCCGCTGAACCGGGACCCGGCCACCGGCAAGGAGAAGGACTTCAAATTCCTGCATCAGACCGACATCAACTTGAACAATGGGCCGGTGCTGGGACCTGGGCAGAATGGGATGGGGGGACAGGGTGGCTTTGGCGGAACCCAGGGCGGTTTNNGGCGGTTTGGGTGGGATGCAGGGCGGGCTTCAACAGACGGGCAGCGCGGCCGGGCAGACTTCCTCCGGTGGCACTTCCGGCAGTTCTTCCGATACCGAGGATTCGAATCCGTCTGGATCTTCGTCATCTGGTCTCAATGCCGGCTCCAATTCCAGTAATTCCAATTCAGGTTCCAGTTCCGGCTTCAATGGGCCGACGTTCGGCGGGGGCCCGATCCTGGGCGTCGCCAGCACTAGCAAGGCGAAAAGCATTCGCGTGTTCTACGAAAAAAGCAAATACAGCGACTGGTACTTCATTTACGTGCCACAGGGTGACCGCGGCGGCCTGCTGAAGGGGCCGGTGAATCCTGGTATGCCCGCCGGGAACCTGGGAGGCATTACACCCGGGCAAGCCATGGGTGGGGCGCTGTCGGGACAAGGACAGGGTCTAGGTCTAGCACCCAATGCCGGACAATCCCAGGGCCTGCAGACGCAGACCCAGCCGGCACAAAACTCCGGGCAGACGCCACCAGAACAGTAAGTTTCACCATCCCTAAATGGGAAAAGCCCCGCGTCGAACGCGGGGCCTGCCCTAAGACCAGAAGTGCCTAAACGTTAAACGAGGAACCGCAGCCACAGGTGCTCTTCACGTTCGGGTTTTCGAATTTGAACCCCGCGCCTTCCAGGGTCTCGACGTAATCGACATGCGCCCCGCCAAGATACATCAGCGAAGTGGCATCCACATAAACCTTTAGGCCGTCGAAGTCGAAAACCTTGTCCATCATGCCGGCGCCGTTCTCGAAGGCCATGGAGTATTGAAAGCCGGAGCAGCCGCCACCGACTACGGACAAGCGCAATCCGGCTGGAACCGGCGCTTGCGAGGCCATGATCTCTTTGACCTTGGCGATCGCGCTGGGACTCAGGACGGGTGCCGCGGTCTTGGGTTGTACTTCCGGTGTGGTGGTTGTTGCCATCGGTTGATCTCCTTGTAGTCGCTTATTATAACAAAGGTTGCAAGCGGCCCGGCAAGGCTTTTCGGGAGCCGGTACCGCTGACCTATCTAGCGTTTAGATGCTTCGGGCGGGCAAGAAGTCGCCGCCCCCCTTGCCAAGGGGTCTATAATCGTGCGCAGTAGGGGCCTGTACCCGAACGCTGGCGATACCACGAGGTTTCGCTGGGGCGAAACATACCAACTTTGGGGATTGGCTCGATCTCTGGTCCGAGGTGGCGTATGACTCCTATGGTCGGTCTGCTTATCGCGTGGGGTATTCTCACGGGGATTCTCATTATCCTGCTGATTTATAAAAGCACCCTCACCATGCACGAAGACGACTCAATCTTCCTCAACGAAACCGAATCCCAGATGCATAAAGATCAGGTGGAGGTGTTAGCGAAGATGAAGAAGCTCACACCGATCGTCAAGGTGCTCGGCGCTTTGTCGGGAGCCATGATCCTGGTCATTGCGGGATTGTTCATCTACCAGGGACTGAACGGCGCCACCACGCTGCAGTAACCGCAAGCACGCACCGCGGTGGGGAGAACTCGCAACCGGGGCGGCGAAGTATTGCTGCCCGCTGACGAGATGTTTTTCTTTGCCTCCAAGTCCTCAACCAGAGCATGAGCCCGCAGCATCCCATAGCGATTGTCGGAGGCGGTCCAGCGGGCGCTCTGGCAGCGGCGCTGCTCGCGGACAGCGGCAGGCACGTCCTGCTCTTTGACGAAAAACTCGCGTGGGAAAAACCGTGCGGCGGCGGTCTCACGCACAAAGCTCTGCGCCAGTATCCCTTTCTGGCGGATGCCGGGCGCGAGAGCAATCCGGTTGAACACTGCGAGTTGATCAGTCCCTCGGGGCAGCGGGTACGTTTCCACATGCAGTACCCGGTCGCGATCTTCTCGCGCCTGGCGCTGAATGGATTGTTGCTGGAGCGAGCGCGGCGCGGCGGCGTCGATGTGCGACACGAGCGCGTCACGCGGATTGAGCGAGCGAGCGGAGACTGGCAACTGGTTACGCCTGAGCATGAGTACAAAGCCTCCTACCTGATGCTGGCGGCGGGCGCGCGCAATCCGTTTCGCTCCCAGTTTCTCCCGCCGATTCCTCCCGGCGATCTGATGGTCACCGCGGGCTACTTCATCCCCGGCCACAGATCTCTGATGCAGATTCAGTTCCTCAAAGGAATCACCGGTTACATCTGGGTATTCCCTCGCCTGGACCATGCTTCGGCCGGAATCGCGGCGAAAATGGGCGAGATCTCAGCCGCGGAGTTGCGCCGCATCCTGGAAAAGTGGCTGGAAAAAAATGGTTTTCATTTCGATGGGGCGCGCTTTTATTCACACATCCTTCCGTCCTTTCGCGCCCAGACTTTCGAAACCCTCGAAGTCTGCGGAGACGGTTGGGCCATGATCGGCGACAGTGCGGGCCTGGTGGATCCGATTACCGGAGAAGGCCTTTATTACGCGCTGCGATCGGCGGAGTTGTGCGCCGGCGCGTTGCTGGCCGGAGAACCTGACCGGTACCGGTCCCTCTTGAGAGACGAGGTGCTGGCCGAGTTGAAACTGGCCGCGCGGGTCTCGCAGCGCTTCTACAGCGGACAGATTTTCGGCGATAGCGTCCTGGAGCGGATGGTGTCTCTGACCGCGCAGAGCGCGAGCTTCCGCGATCTGATGAGCGACCTTTTCGCCGGGATTCAGGGCTACCGCGACTTGCGCGCCCGAATGTACCGGATATTGCCCTCCGTCATGGCCGAAGGGCTGGCTGGAACCCTGCGCTGGCCGTGGGCCGACAGCCGTTTCGCCGCCGACCCTTTTGCCGAATCGTGAATCAGGCCGCCTTGGCCTTCAACGCTGCGATGTCGGTCAGCAGCGCCTGCTCGTGGCCTTCGGGGTTTACCTTTTCGTAAACCTTGCGGATCACACCCTTGGGATCAACCACGAAACTGGTGCGCTCCCAGAATTTCATTCCTTTCCATTCCGCCTGGCCNNGCACTCACGCCAATGACCTTGATCCCGGCAGCGTCGAAATCGGATTTGGTCGCGGTAAACGATTTGCCCTGGCTGGTGCAGCCCGGCGTGTCGTCCTTCGGATAAAAGTAAACCACCAGCCAGTGTCCGGCGAAGTCGGAGAGCTTGACCGTCTTGCCGTCCTGGTTGGGGAGAGAAAAATTCGGGAAGGGGTTACCAGCGGAAAGCATGGGGAGAGTCCTTTCTGAAGTTGTAGTTTGGTGCTCTTGGCTCTTAGCTGATGGCCAAATCTGGATTCGGGCCAGGCTGGCGGCCAACCGTTAACCGCCAAGAGCCGTCCATTCTCAAGCGGCCTTTGTTGCCTTCTTGGCGCGCTCCTGCATCTCTTCCGGCGACAAGTCTTCTTTGTGAGTGGCAACGCCCCAGCGATGTCCAAAGGGATCCTGAATGAAACCCATGCGATCTCCATAGAACTGGTCCTCGACCGGCTTCAGGATTTTTCCTCCATCCGCCACCGCTCGCGCCACCGTGGAATCCACATCCTCAACATACAGCAATATGCTCACCGGGGAATTCCCCAGCGTGACCGGGCCCTGGTAGCCCATCTCCGGAAACTCGTCGGCCAGCATGATATGGGAGTCGCCAATCTTGAGTTCGGCATGACCGATGCGCCCGCTGGGTTCCGGCATGCGCATCACCTCGGTCGCCCCGAAGACCTTCTTGTAATACTCGATGGCCTCGGCTGCGCCCTTGATCACCAGGTACGGCGTAACGGAGTTGTAGCCCTTGGGAATGTAGTGGACCTTGCTCATAATTCTTCTCCTCGCGGATAAGGTCTGGGACTGAGGTTGAAGCGGAGACGGGCCCCCACGGCCGCGCCACTCGTCAATGAGAACACAATTTGTGGTCGCGGCTCAAGGGCTGCAACTTTGCGCGGCAGCTTTGCGCGCTCGGCGCTCGGCCCCGGACGCTTGCAGCCATCGTCACGGTTCTGCTGTGAGGCGGTCAGGCTGGCATCCCGATCCAGGCGCAACTTGGCTTGGGATCAGGCCCGCCCCACGAACTCCCGCGTCTCTGTGGAGACCTTGATGGTCTCACCCAGTTTAATAAAGAGGGGAACCCGGATCTCGATGCCAGTCTCCAGCTTCGCCAGCTTGGTCACATTGCTGCTTGCCGTGTCGCCGCGAGCGCCGGGTTCGGTATACGTGACATTGAGTTCCACATGGGCTGGCAGCTGCAACCCGATGGGGTTGCCGTTGTACTTATGCAGCTGGATGATGACTCCTTCCACGATGTAGTCCAGAGCGTCCCCTATCATCTCGCCGGAAAGTGTGAGGGTCTCGAAGCTCTCCTGGTCCATGAAGTGGGAGCCACTTCCGTCGCTGTACAGGTAGGATGCCGGGACCATCTGGAGGTCCGGCTCCTTGAACCGGTCGCTGGCCCTGAATGTCTTATCAAAGACCGCGCGGGTGAGAAGGTTGCGCATCTTCAGGCGGACCAGGGTCTGGCCGCCCCTGGCGGTCGGGGTAGAAACCTCCACTTCCAGGCACACGAATGGNNCTCTACTCGACCCCCAACTCCCGCGCCAGCGCCTTCCACTTTCCATCAACCAACGCCCGGGTCTTCGCGTCCATCACAATCTCATCCGGCCACGGACGCGCAAACCCCTCGGTTGACCACTTGCGCGTGGCGTCGATGCCCATCTTTGAGCCGTAGTTGGCGAGGCGGGCGGCGTGGTCGAGGGAATCGACTGGGCCCATGGTGAACTGGATGTCGCGTTCGGGATCGATGTTGTTCAGGACTCTCAAGGTAACATCGGCTACATCCTGCACGTTCACGTCTTCGTCCACGACGATGATGCACTTGGTGAACATGGCTTGCCCCAGCGACCAGATGGCGTTCATCACTTTTCGCGCTTGTCCAGGATACGATTTGCGGATGGAAACCAGCATCAGGTTGTGGAACACGCCTTCGATGGGCAGATTGATATCCACCAGCTCGGGAATGGTCAGCTTCATCAGCGGCAGGAAGATGCGCTCGACGGCCTTACCCATCCAGGCGTCCTCTTGCGGCGGCTTGCCGACTACGGTGGTGGCGTAGATCGGGTCTTTCCTGTGTGTGACGCAGGTGACGTGGAATACCGGGTACTCGTCTTCGAGCGAGTAGAAACCGGTGTGATCGCCGAAAGGGCCTTCGGTGCGCAGTTCGTCGAGATTTACGTACCCTTCNNTCGACCGGCTTTTGGCGGAGAAATCCGGCAACGATGAATTCTTCCACATCGGGCGGGGCCGGCACAATCGCGGAAAAACTCAGCGCAGGGTCGGTGCCAATGGCAACGGCTACTTCCATTTTCCCGGAGGGGCGGTCGCCTTGGGCCAGCATCGCGCCTCCTGACGATCTGGCCATGATATCTACCGCAGCACGGGAGAGGGCACCCGTGTCTCCATCGTGCTGCGCGGATTGGCGCATATGGTCGCGGTAGTGTTCGGCTGCCACTTTCTGTCTTTGCCAGTGCATGCCGGTAGTGCGCTCGTCNNCAGGGGAGCGTGATGAAACGTCCGCCGTCTTTTGGCCAGCATTGCAGGATGGGGAAATCCAGCAACGAAAAATTGTCGCGCTTGATTACTTCTTTGCAGGAGCCGGTGGCTACGGTCTTGGGAAAGAACTTGCCCATCTCGGCTAGCATGGGCAGCATTTTTACTTTATCGAGGAAGCCTTGCGGAGACTTCACGTCCATGAAGCCGCGAATGCGGTCGGCGACTTCATCCAGCGCATCGACCTCGAGCGCCAGTTGCATACGGCGGGCGGAACCGAACTGGTTGATGAGAAGTTGCGCGCCGGGGTAGCCCTTCAGATTCTCGAACAGCAAGGCTGAGCCGCCAAGCTGCGGAGTTGCTCCCCGTTGGACGGACGAGGGCGTCCGTCTCTCCACCGGCACGGGGGACTTTGAAACGCGGTCGGCAATTTCCGTAATCTCCAGAATCGGGTCAGCTTCAGTGCGGATGCGTTTCAGTTCCCCGGCTCGGTCGAGTGCTCTGATCCAGTCCCGCAGATCGTCGTAGGCCAATGTCCCTCCCGCAGTGAATACTGATGACAGACGATTATATGATGGCGCCTAAGGAAACCTTCCACCAGAGGGAGCACCGCGCTTGCCCAGCGATCACAGCGAACCCTCGTTCTACTCTTCCACATTTCACGCAGTGCGATTACGATATGGGAATCAATTTTGCGAAGCTCGGGCTGGCAACATCTCAGGTTGTGCTATCGAAGAGCGAGGGACACATGATCCGTTTCAGAGTGAACGGAAAAGAGAAGTCGTTTGACGGCGATCCCGACATGCCGCTGCTATGGTATTTGCGCGACGTGGCGGAACTCACGGGAACGAAGTTTGGCTGCGGCATGGCGTTGTGCGGCGCCTGTACGGTGCATCAGAATGGCGCGGCAATTCGCTCCTGCACGACTCCGATGAAGGAGGTCGGCGGCGCCGACATCACAACCATTGAAGGCATCGCGCCCATGCATCCCGTGCAGAAGGCGTGGATGGAGATTCGCGTGCCGCAATGCGGCTACTGCCAGACCGGGCAGATCATGCAGGCGATCGCCCTTCTTAAAGAGAACAAGCATCCCAGCGACCAGGATATCGACACGGCGATGTCGGGCAATCTTTGCCGCTGCGGCACTTATCAACGGATCCGGGCGGCAATTCATCAGGCCGCGAAGGAGACGGCATGAAGCTCATTGAGAATGTCAGCCGCCGCGGGTTTCTGCATGGGGCTATCGCGAGTGGCGTTTTTGTTTTGAGTGCGCGCTTTGTTCCCGAGCCGCTATGGGCCGCGGAAGGCGAAGCGGCGGCAGCGCCATTTGAACCCAGCTTGTGGATGTCGATCGCTTCCGATGGCACCGTCACCATCGTTGCGCATCGCTCGGAAATGGGATGCGGCAGCCGCACCGCTCTGCCGCTCGTGGTCGCCGACGAACTTGACGCCGACTGGTCCAAGGTCAAGCTGGACCAGGCGATTGGCGATCCGAAGTACGGCGAGCAGGATACGGACGGGTCGCACTCGGTTCGCAGCAGCTTCGACTTGATGCGCCAGGTGGGCGCTACCGGGCGCGTGATGCTCATTAGCGCTGCCGCTGCCCAGTGGAACGTTTCCCCGAACGAATGCACGACCGAGCCCCATTTCATCGTGCATCGCGCCAGCGGCCGCAAGTTGGGCTATGGCGAAGTTGCGGGCGCCGCGGCCAGGCTGCCGGTTCCGAAAAAAGAAGATGTCCCGCTCAAGCCGCGTTCCGAGTGGCGCTATATCGGCAAAGAGAGCAATTCTTTGTTCGACCTTCCCGAGATCGTCACTGGAAAAGCAATCTTTGGAATGGACGCAACCATGCCGGGCATGGTCTTTGCGTCGGTTGAGCATCCGCCCGTGCTGGGACAGAAGATCAAGTCGTACGATGACAAGGCTGCGCTTAAAGTGCCGGGCGTTCAGAAGACTCTGACCATCGAAACTTTCAAACCGCCGCACCTGTTTCAACCTTTGGGCGGCGTCGCCGTGATTGCCGACAACACCTGGGCGGCATTCAAGGGACGCAAGAGCCTGAAGGTGGAATGGGACAGCAGCCCGCACTCGGTGTACAACTCAGCACCCTTCCGTAAGACGCTCGAAACCACTTCGCGGCAGCCGGGGAAAGTCGTTCGCAATATCGGCGATGTGGATGCTGCGTTTGTCCAAAGTGCGAAGAACGGCGGAAAGATCCTCGAGGCGGAGTACTACGCCCCGCATCTGGCCCACGTTTCCATGGAACCGCCGGTCGCGGTCGCGGAGTACCGCGACGGAAAGGTGCGGGCCTGGGCGCCGACGCAGAATCCGCAAGCCGTGCAGGAAACGATTGCCGGCGTGCTCGGCATCAAGAAAGAAGATGTGACTTGCCACGTCACCCTGCTGGGCGGTGGCTTCGGGCGCAAGTCAAAACCCGACCAGGTGGCAGAGGCGGCGGTTCTTTCCAGGCAATTGGGCAAGCCGGTCAAGGTGGTCTGGAGCCGGGAAGACGATATTCGCTTCGATTTTTTTCACTCCGTTGCCGCGATGTACATGAAGGCCGCGGTTGGGCCGGATGGCAAGCCTGCGGCGTGGCTGCAGCGCACCGTGTATCCGCCCATCGCTTCAACTTTCGATGCCGCGGCCAAGTATGCCGACGACGAGATGGGCCTGGGATGGAACAACCTTCCGTTCGATATTCCGAACCACCGCGCTGAAAATGGCCCCGCCGATTTCCATGTACGCATTGGATGGCTGCGCAGCGTGGCCAACATCTATCATGCGTTTGCGATTCACTCCTTTGCCGACGAGCTTGCGCACAACGCCAACAAAGATCCGGTGCAGTATCTGCTTGATCTGATCGGGCCGGCGCGCATCGTCCCGCTTGAGTACAAGGACGAGGAGGCCGACGAGAAGCAGCGCTACCCGCTCGACACTGCCCGATTACGGCGCGTGGTCGAGGTCGCGGCGGAGAAATCCGGCTGGGGGAAACGGGCCCTGGGCAAAGGGCGCGGCTTCGGCATCGCCGCTCACCGCAGTTTCCTCACCTACGTTGCGACGGTGGTTGAAGTCGAAGTGGACGCCAAGGGACAGGTGCACATTCCGAATGTGTGGACCGTGGTCGATGCGGGCACGGTCGTCAGCCCTGACAACATCCGCAACCAGTTCGAGGGCGCGGCTGTGTTTGGNNGACGTGCACATTGTGGAGAGCGAAGCGCCACCGGCCGGCGTTGGCGAACCCGGCGTGCCGCCTTTTGCGCCCGCGCTCTACAACGCGGTGTTCGCGGCCACGGGTAAGCGCGTGCGCGAACTCCCGTTGTCGAAGACGAAACTGGTGTAAACAGAACTGCTGGTTGCAGGTGGAGAGCCGGGCGTCCCAGCCCGGCTGGACCAACGAGATGCTCCTCGCTCCACCGTGTCACGCGACCGCGATAGCTGTCTTTAGACGCCAGGGAAAGTTCCGCCATGACTGCATTTCGAAGAGCGCTGACGTTATTAACGCTGCTCACAGGAGCTTTCGCAACCGCCCAGGAGATTACCGTGGCCGCGGCGGCGGATATGAGTACAGCTCTGCCGCAAGTCGTGGCGGCCTACACGAAGAAAACGGGACAAGCGGTGAAGCTCTCGTTCGGGTCGTCGGGCAATCTGACCAATCAGATACGGAATGGCGCGCCGTTTGATGCCTTCTTCTCGGCCGATGAACAATACCCTCAACAGTTGATTACCGAGGGACTGGCATCCAAAGATACGTTGTACCGTTACGCGGTCGGCCGCTTAGTGCTGTGGGTGCCCGGCGACTCGCCACTGGACCTGTCGAAGCTGGGGATCGAATCTCTGCTCGATTCTTCGGTCAAGAAGATTTCGATTGCGAATCCCGCGACCGCGCCATACGGGCGCGCGGCGGAGGCCACGCTGCGCCACTTTGGAATTTACGATCAGGTGTCCAGCCGGCTTGTCGTAGGCGAAAACGTGTCGCAGGCGGCGCAGTTCGTCGAGTCGGGCAACGCCCAGGCGGGGCTGATCGCACTCTCGCACGCGCTCGCACCCGCGATGAAAGATAGGGGCCGCTATTGGACGGTTCCGCTCGATGCCTATCCCACGCTGAACCAGGCGGCGNNTGCGCAGCCCCGAGGCCACTTCCCTGCTCACCAGTTACGGCTTCAGCCTGCCGGCGGAGAAAAAGTGAAATGAACTGGGAGGCGTTCTGGTTGACGGTGCGTCTCGCAGGCATCGTCTCGACGCTGCTGGTCGCGATCGGAATCCCCATCGCATACTGGCTGACTTACTCGCGCTGGCGATGGAAATTTCTGGTCGAGGCCGCGGTCGCGCTTCCTATCGTCCTGCCGCCAACCGTGCTCGGTTTTTACGTTTTGGTGGCGCTCGG
>PMBA01000148.1:13903-45555 GCA_003152795.1 Acidobacteriaceae bacterium
GCCTCGCTTGGACATTCGCCGGCGCAAACCTTCCGCCGCATCGTGCTTCCCCTCTCAAAAGCCGGGCTGGTAACGGGATTCACGCTCAGCTTCGCGCACACGCTGGGCGAGTTTGGAGTGGTGCTCATGGTGGGAGGCAACATTCCCGGCGTGACGCGCACCATCTCCATTGATATTTACGATCAGGTGCAGACGGCAAATTATTCCAGCGCGAACCAGACGGCGGTCGTGCTGCTGATCATCTCGTTCCTCCTGCTGTCGGTGGTTTTCGGCTTGAACCGGCGTCCCTGGGCGGTGGGTCCATGGCGTTGAAGATCATCATTCCGGCGCGACCTGCGCCGCCATCATCGATTCAAACCATTTCGATGCAGCCCATCTCTTCCGAGATCGAGGTCCGCATTCGCAAGCGCTTTCCCAACCCCGAGGGCACGTTCCATCTGAATGTCCACTTCCGGGCACTGGCCGGTTTCACGATTCTGTTTGGGGCTTCAGGCGCGGGAAAAACCACGCTGCTCGACTGCATTGCCGGACTGACCAATCCGGACGAGGGACGAATCGTTGTTGGCGGTGAGGTTCTCTACGACTCGGAAAAGAAGCGCAACGTCGCGGCCTGGGAGCGCAACATCGGCTATGTGCATCAGGACCTGGCGCTCTTCCCGCACCTGACTGCCGAGGAGAACGTCGCTTACGGTCTTCGCGTGCTCAGCGCGAGGGAGCGGCAAACACATAGCCGCGAGATTCTCGCTTTGTTTCGCATCGAGCATTTGCGCGACCGGCGGCCGGCACAAATCTCGGGAGGCGAGCGTCAGCGCGTCGCCCTGGCGCGCGCCCTGGTGACGAAACCACGCGCCCTGCTGCTCGATGAGCCGCTGGCGGCGCTGGACCGTCCGACGAAATCGTCTCTTATCGGCGATCTGCGCCAGTGGAATCAGGACCACCGCATCCCGATTCTCTTCGTCACCCACAATGGGGAGGAAGTCTTTGCCCTCGGCAACGAGGTCATCATGCTTGACGCGGGGCGAATCGTGGCGCAAGGGCAGCCGCATGAAGTCATGCGCGCTCCGCGACTGGAAACCGTCGCCCACCTGTCGGGATTTGAAAACATTTTTGACGCCACGGTGCGGTCGCTGCACGAAGACCGCGGCACCATGACTTGCCAACTGGGAAGCGGCGAGGTGGAGTTAGAAACTCCGCTGGTTGGGGCCGAAGTTGGCTCGAGTCTGCGCGTGGGCATTCGGGCTGGCGATCTGCTGCTGGCAACGGAGTATCCCCGCGGGCTGAGTGCTCGCAACATTTTGCCGGGAACCATTCGGCAACTGGAGCAAAGAGACGTCATCGTCCTCGCGATGGTGGACTGCGGCGGCACCCAGTTCGAAGTACACCTGACGCTGGCGGCGCGCGAGGATCTTCAACTTGCCCCCGGCAAGAACGTCTGGGTCGTCGTCAAAACCCATTCCTGCCATTTGATGGGGATGTGAAGTCCGAATCGGAGAGAACCAACCTCGCACTCCCGGCTCACTGCAAAACCCGCTTGCCATGGATCACAGCGACGATCAGCGCCTCGTCCTGTTGCAGTCGGTAAATGATCCGGTAGCTGTAGACTACAAGTTCGCGAAGGTTCTCATCGTCAAACTCAGGCACTTTGCGGCCCGCCTGCGGGAAGCGCGCCAGGATCCGCGTCTGACTCACAATGTTCTTGAGGACAACGCCGGCATAGGCGGGGGAATCGGTGGCAATGTAGTCGGTGATGGAATCGAGGTCCTGGGCGGCGCGACTCGACCAGACTATTCGGTGAGCCATTTACTGAAACGACTCTCCACTTCTTCCTGCGTGAGAGTGCCGTTGACGCGGGCATCTTCCAACCCGCGACGCACCTTGTCGAGAACGTAGAGGTGGTACTGGATGTCTTCCACCGAGACATTGTCCGGCAGCCTGTTCAACAGCGATTCAACATCCTGTTTGACGGTGCTCATGGCACTCCTGCAAAAAATAATACCATGCTGGCAGTCCGGCGATTACTCTATGGCAAATTCAGAGTTGCTGTGGCCACGGGACGAACTGCGCCCGGTTGGACGGACGAGGGCGTGCCTGTGCCCAAGCGACCCGAGGCGCCGTCCCCACACCAGACGGCTCATCGCCCAACCGCAATCACCGCGATCCACTGCCCGTTTCGTTCCTTGCGATAGGCAATCGTTCCGCCAAGACGTTGCGCAATGTCTTCCGGCACCAGATCGCGGTGGTAGCCGAAGAATCTTTCCTTGATGCGCTGCCATGCGTCCCACCCCTCAAGCAGCGGATGCGGCGGCTGATACTTGGTGGAGAAGACCAGGGCCACGTCGAAGCGATCGCGAGCCGCGGCCGCCACGTCGATGTGGGAAACGGAGAAGTCCTCGATGCGCACAACGCGAAAAGGCGGGTTGGCGTTGATATAGCCGAGCCAGGGCCGGGTGAGTTCATCCGACGCGGGCCATGCCGTGAGAACGCGCTCGCCAGGACGATTCATCGCGAGGAAACGACTGGCCTCCACATGCAGCACAATGTAGTCGCGATAGGCCAGATTGTCTTCGAAAGAGAATCCGTACGGCGGATTGCTGAACAGGCCCGCGACAAATGCCATGGCGATCGCTCCCACAATCAACTTCCAATACTGCACGCGGCGCCACAGAGTCGCCACCAGCGCCAGGATTACAAGTGGGACTACCGGCAGCATGTAGCGGGCCAGCACCGCTCCGCCCACTACCGACATGAAGGCGAGGTACGCGAGCACTACGGAAAGAAATGCAGCCTGTATCCAGATTGCAATTCGCGGCCGGGCAAGTGCGTTCTCCGTCTTTCTCTCTAACTTCTCCATCTGGGGCGGCCGAAGCATGGCCAGCAGTCCCGCCAGCGTCAGCAGATAGAGACCGAAATATCCAAAGACTTGCCAGAGCCTCATTCCCAGAGCAAAGGGGATGCGCCATGGATTGAGCGTGGCGGCAACGTTGTAGCGAAAAAACTCGGGGTTGCCCAGCAGGAAGCCTGTCTTCGCATAATGGTAGCCGTACCAGACGGACAGTGGCGCGGCGGGAAGCAGTAGATAAAACCAGCGCGTGCGTCTGCCGGCAGGTGCAAGAATTCCCTGCCATCGAATTTCTTTCCGTGGACTCTCGTTCCAATGCCGGCGAATGAAATCAGCCAGCAGTTCCGAGCCAACCAGCGCCATGGGAGCCAGGATCGCAGTCTCTTTCGCGAGCGCGGCCAGCGAGAACCAGAGTACCTGCTTCCACGGACGGTCCTCCAGGTATGCGGCCAGGGCCCAGAAAGTAAATCCGGCGGCTGGCAAGTCAACCTGCGCCATGGAACTCTGCGTGAAGAACACCGGATAAACCGCCACCAGCGCGGTTGTCGCCCACGCCACCGGCAGATTGGCGGCGATTCGCGAAAGTCGAAACAGTCCCAGCAGCGAGAATGCNNGCGCCAGGCCAGGGCCAGCCATGCCATTACCAGCGGGGGGTGGGCATTCGAGGGCGTGGAGTGCGGAATCAGCGCGCCGGTCAGAAATAGATCGCGCGCGGCTGGAACGTAATAGCCCGCCTCGTCCCAGAAATAAGGAAGGCGCAGAAGGGGCGCGTGCAGCAACATCAACCCGGTAAAGAACAGCGCGAACAGAAGAAACTGCTGCGCCCATACGATGGATGCCGGTTCAGATTTTGTCCCTGGATCGGATTGCGCCCGTCGCGCAGCCATGGTGGCACGGTACGCCGTTGAAGGGCGCATCAGTGAACGGGGCCGCCTGGGGCGCGCGGATCAAGCTTGA
Organism: Acidobacteriaceae bacterium; assembly: GCA_003152795.1. Lineage (GTDB taxonomy): Bacteria > Acidobacteriota > Terriglobia > Terriglobales > Acidobacteriaceae > Acidiflorens. The sequence goes on from PMBA01000148.1 coordinate 17,700, forward strand.
TCTCGCCAAAAGCGGACTCGTAGTTCGCTACATTCTGCTGCAAAAGCGCCATGAGCGCCTTGGCCTGTTGCGGGCTGAGATAAATTCCCTGAAAGTTTCGCAATTCCACCTGCGTTTCCGAGCTTTGCTGCATGGTGCCGAAGACGAGGAAGAAATCCCAGACATTCACCCGGATCTGCACGCTGTTGGAGTAGGCCTCGCGGTAATCCGGAGTTTGCACAAACTTCACGTTCGGTTGGTTCGCTGTATTCATATCCCGCAGTGTAACGCCTGGGCGGAGAACAGGGCAAAGCCGGGTACGAGGGACACTGGAGAAATCCTGAATTCGAGCCGCTGCATGAGCACGGCGACGGATTCCGACTCTGAATTTACCAAAATGCCCGATTACAAAATTACCAAATGAGTCTCGCTCTACTGCACGGTGAGCGTCGTAGAACCGGAGGCGCCCCCCAGACTTGCGGTGATGTTCGCAGTGCCTTTTCCGGTGGAGTAAGCCACGCCCGCGCGGGTCACCACGGCAATCGCGGGATTCGAGGTCGTCCACTGCACATAGGGGGTTACGACTTGGGTAGTCGTATCGCTGAACGTGACCGTGGCCGTACAGGGCTGCGCCAGGCCGAGCGAGACAGCAGCATCTGAAGGCGTGACCGTCATGAACTGCGGGGTCGCCGCAGTAACGTTCACCGAAACCGTACCGCTTACGCCGCCCGCCGTAGCCTCAATGTCCACAGTTCCGGCCGCCAGTCCAGTTACAACTCCCTGGCCGGTAACACCGGTAACGTATCCCGGGATGCCCGGATCATTACTGACCGTGGCGATGGATAGACTGCCCGAGGACCATTGCACCGAACTCGTCAGATCCTGCCTGCTGCCGTCCGCGAAAGTCGCGACCGCAATCAAGGCGTAAGGCGCCAGCCTGGCAAAGCTGATGGCAGGCGGTGGCGTGAGCGGATCCAGCGGCGGGCAATTCGCCAGCGGATTCACAACCGTGGCCCCGCAAAGGTCGATTCGGACCAACGCCCCGGGATTCACCACCAGCGAACTCGAACCACTCTGCGAATTAAGCGTTGCGCTGACGCTCGTCTGGCCCGGGCCACCCGCCGCGGCATAGCCAAATGAACTTACCGTAGCGACCGCGCCATCGCTCGCGCTCCAATCGGCGATCAGGGTGAGGTCTTGCTGGCTCCCATCGCTGAAAGAGCCGGTGGCGACATATTGCCGGCCTCCTCCTGATGTAATGGACGCCGTTCCGGGAGCAATACTGATCCCGCTCAGTTGCGCGCCGCTAACGTTCAGTGGAACCGAAGCACTGGCGACATTTCCGTGCCCGTCGGAGAAACTGGCCGAGAGGTTGGCAGTGCCGGCAGCTACCCCCGTCGCCAATTCCTGCAATCCGCCGGCATAGGCCACGGTTGCAACTCCCGTGTTGTCGCTAGCCCAGGCGGAAGCGGCGCTTATGTCCTGCTGGAAGCTGCCGCTGCTGTCTGAAAACGTGCCGACGGCAATTACATTCTGGGCGGTGCCGGCGGCGATCGTGCTGCTCGAAGGACCCACAGCAATCGCCTTGATCGTCGAATCTGACACAGTCAATGACGTGCTGCCGCTCTGGCCGAGACTGGCGGAAATCGTCGCGGTGCCTGGCCCGGTCGCAAGCGCCAGCCCGGTGGACGCTCCGATACTTGCCACGGCAGCATTCGATGAACTCCATGCCATGCCCGGCGTCTGTGTTACGTCGAGCGAACTGCCATCGTTGAATACCGCCACCGCGCGCATCTGGTAGTTCGTGAGGTTGGCAATCTTGCCGGCCGGAGGCCCGACCGGAACAATGTCGAGCGCTGCTACGGAACTCGCATCCACGCTGGCGGACGTATTTCCGGTCACGGCCCCCGAACTGGCCGCGATCGACGCGCTGCCCACTCCAGCGCCCGTCACCACGCCGGCTGAATTCACGCGAGCAATTGTGGGACTGGATGATGTCCACTTTACGGTTCCGCTGATGTTCTGCTGCGTTCCGTCGTCGAAGCTCCCATTGGCGGTGAACTGCTGAGAAACTGCGAGCGGCACAGTCGAGCCTGCTGGAGTCACGGCAATCGAGACCAGATTCGCGTTCGAAACCGTCAGGGAAGAAGCCGAACTGCTGACCGTTCCCAGCGACGCGGAGATGCTGGTTGATCCCGGAGCCGCGGCCAGCGCCACGCCCTGCGTCCCGGGCGACGAACTTATCGTGGCCGCCGCGGGCTGGGTTGAGTTCCACGTCACCAGCGAGGTGATATCCGGAGAAGTTCCGTCGTTATATGTGCCGGTGGCGGTGAATTGCTGGGCCGTTCCCTTCGCGATCTGCGCGCTTCCCGGATTGATCGTAATCCCCGTCAACTGAGGAACCACGGTGAGAATGGTACTTACCTGGAATAACCTAAGAGTGACCGGATCCGTAATCGATCCTGTAATGATGACTCTGCCAGAGCCAACCGCCGAAGCGACACCTTTACTGTTCACGGTGGCTACAGCCGGATCCAGGCTAACCCAGCTAAGCTGGCCCGTGATGTCCTGCGGATTGCCAAAGCTGTATTGACCAATCGCATCGAATTGCAGCGTGGCCGCCGGAGAAAGGGTAACGGTCGGGTTTGTGGGCGTCAGAGAAACGCCGGTCAAACTTGCGCCGCTTCCGGTCCCGATCAGGCCGTTCTTGCCGCCGCAGCCGCAGAGAACAATCAGCGTGCACGCTAGCGCGCACAAAATCGAAGTCGACAGAATCGAACGTTTCATCATTCAGAGCCCCTGCCCGCGCGGTCGAATCACCCGCGTTCGACATTAACTTCCGTGTTGTCTTGAACTGGTCATATCGCGCGCCCGGCGGCAGGCGCAGGACCAGTTACTTTCCCGATCCTGAACCGGCGCCAGGCCCTGTGCCCTTCATGGCTTCGCCAAGCTTCGGGTCGGGGACCTTCATCTGACGTTTGAGCCAATCAAAAACCCGCCCGCCCGAAGCGACCTCGCCATAGAAGGCAATGCTGCTCTCAAACCGCCGATGTTCCGCGGTTGCGGGGAGCGCCGCCTCCATTTGCTTCTTTGCTTCTTCCGGAGTGCTGGCAACATCGTCGTCCAGTTGATTCAGCCGGATGTGCGNNGACTTTTGCATCCAAACCGGCCAGTCTCCCCACGGGTCGAGTAAGTCGATGGCTTTGATTCGCGAATCGACTGAAGCGGCCATCACCGCGACGGTTCCGCCCGCACCCACCCCGAACACTCCGACGTTACTCATATCCACATCGCCGCGCTCAGCCAGATAGTTCAATACCATCTGCAGATCATGCGCGGACTTACCCAGCGCTTCCTGCAGTTCACTGACGAACCACTCCTTCATGGGCCGGTCGTGGTAGCGATGTCCGGTGAGCGCTGGAACAAACCCCACGGCTGCATAGCCACCGCTGGTGGTGCGCCGGCACCAGCCATCGTCGACGAAGCGATCAGTGTCGGAGGGATGACCGTAGAGATAGATGGCCACCGGCGGCTTGGGCACGTTCGCCGGACGCACGATGTAAAGATAAATTCGGTCGCCCGGACGCCACTGCACAGCCACAAAGTCGCGCGTGAAGTCCTTGTCTTCAGCCTTCTCGAGGAGTTCGGGCGGGTCGGCATACAGGCGGCTGCCATTGAGCGCAGCGCGGGAGAGATCCTCTACGCTCTTGCTGGAGGCAGCGTTAGGGTCGATGGTTGTGATTTTCTGACCCACACACGCCAATGGAAAAATGAAGGCGAGGAGAAAACAAACCGCAACCGACAGGACCTTGGAACCGGCACACTTCATAAGATTGATATTCTCGATCGCAAAAGTGAATAAGTGCGTGAGTTCACAAAAAGGAGCAGGCTGGCCTGTCAGGTCAGCCTGCCCCACGTTGAGTTTCAAGTCACCGTCAAGTTACTGGCGGATCTTAACCAGTTCCAGACCAGTGTCGGTGTGGTAATCCAGATCGGCCTGGTTGGTGAAGACCGCGCCATGCACGTCGCCGCCGCTTTCCGCGGAGCTAGTGTTGCCGTTGTGGGGAGTACCGGCGACGCCAGTGGGTGTGAAGTGCGAGTGGAAAACGGACAGACCCGGTTCACCCGTGCAGAGTCCGGTGGTGTCGGTGCAGACGAACGGAACGAAATCGGCAGTTGTATTGTTGACTTCGTTCTGGGCGGCCGTCACCAGGGCCTGCGTGTGGGTGAGGTTGACACCGGTGGCATCGGTGACGGCGCGAATAATCGACCACGCACCGTAAGAGCCGTTACGAACGTTGGGGAGAGAGGTGCCGCCGGCCGCGACGCAGGGCGCCAGGCACAGGGGCAGTTGGCCTGGGGCGTAGGTGACGCCGTCAGAGACGTAACTGCCGTAGCCCTGGTTGATGGGATCCACTCCATCGAGGGTGACGTAGCGGCCCTTGCCGCTGGCGCCGCCGAGGGGGTTCACGTTGCCGAAGGAGAAGAAAGCATAGCCAATGCTGTCGGCAACGTTCTTGATTCCGCCCACGCCGCTGACACCACTGATTTCGGCTCCGGTACCGATGGCGCGATAACGGAACGAGCCACCCGGACCAGGCAGAAACAACGGATCGGGGCAGTTCGAGCCCAGAGCGCAGGCGTCACTAAGTTTGATACCGGTTTCCTGGGAAGCAGCGTTCGGAATTTCTTTCAGCGTCTCCGTGGTGCGGAATACGTTGAATTCAGTCGCTGTCATCGTGCCCGAAAGGGGCTCGCGCAGGATAACGTTGATCCCTGGATTCGAGCCCAGACCCTTCAGAGCAGCCGTGAGCGTAGGATCAAGGTCCTGAGCACGGCCCAGGCTGCCATTGAAAGCGTAAACCGCGGTAAAGCGATTCAGGTTCTTGAAGGCGACATTGCCATCGGGACCAAGCGCGCCCAAGCCGTTGGGGTTGCTCGCGTTGTACAGGAAGACGATGGGCTCCGCGCCCACCTCGATGGTCTTGTACTTCCAGGCAGCCTGATTGGAGAACGGATCCTTGCCGGTGATCGCGTACTGCACAGGAACCGACCGGCCGCCCCACGTACCGTAGATCGGGCAACCGAGATTGGCGGTGACAGTCCAACTGTCAGGTGGCTGGAAGCACGTGGCGTTGGAGGCGGTGCCGTAGCCCAGTCCAGTACCCGTAACTGCGTAGGTGGCGAGGACGCGGTTCACTTCGAACTTGGCGTCTTCGGGACGCACGTCGGTGATTGCCGCAGTGAAGGCGGTCTGGATGGCGGAAAGAACGGCTGAGGGCACGCCCGTGGTCTCGTCGGACTGCGTCGTACCGCTCTGCCGGTTCAGGAGGATTTGGGAAGGAACCTTGTTTTGTCCCGCGGTGGTAAGCGCACCAGAGTCAATCTGCTGGGTCGCGCGAGGAACGGCAAAGAAGAGCCGCTGACCCACAATGGTGTCGACACTGAGATACGACCAGATCCTGATCGGGCTGGAGTTGTTGTCCCAAGCCACAAAAAACGTTCCCGCCTCGGGCGGAATGGCGTTGTTACGGCTATCGACCGCTTGCGCCCAGTTCTGGTTATCGTTGGAGTTCTTGCCGCTGGCGCTCCAGTGACGGCAGTCGCTGCCGGCCACTGAAGAACAGAGATCGGTGAATGCTGCCGCTGAAACAGTGTTGAACATGGCGGAGGAGCCGACGCCCACAAACTGTACCTGGGCGTTGGCTACAGGAGCCAGTCCGACGATTGCGATCAGAACTGCGACCGCGCAAAATGCTTTTGTTCCTCTCATCTCAATATTCTCCTTAAGAGCTGTGGTCAGTCATTTGTCCTGCGTCTGGAGTAAGTTGCCTGTCGCTCGGACCCGCTCGGGCGCCCGGTAGAGTTCGCTGCTATCCCTGGACGCTGCCGAAGCGGCAGCATCCAGAGGCACTCTCTGAACCACCGGAACTCCGGGGAAGGAGGAGTTACCGTGGTTCGCGTGCCGGACCACTATCAACGAGAGCTGTTAATCGGAAATGACAACAGGATGAACGGCAGGTTAAATTCCGCTGCCCCACGCCGCAAAAATATTGCGTTCTGTGAATTTCCGGGACGCATCGGGGCCCCGCATACGCGAACTGCCGAATTCGAATCGACCAGTTGTAGCATTGCCGGGTGAAGGCCTTCGGACTCTCGGACTTCCCAGCCCGCGGCGTGGCCATTATTTATGAGGCCAGCGAACTGCAAAGGTCGCCGAATCATCCTGCCTAGTCCACGACTTGAACCAGGCCCCGCGAGACATTGACGAAACCGCCACCCTGGAACTTCGCGCTGATGTGTGTAGAGCCTGCCTTCAATGCAGAGAGCGTCAGCGATGCTACTCCGCCGGTCACCGGAACTACCCCGACTACCTGATTTCCCGCTTTGAACGTAACGCTGCCGACAGGCGCCGTCCCAAGGGCGGAAACGGTCGCTGTAAAAGTGACGGGCTCGCCCTGGACCGATGGATTCTGCGACGAAGTCAGGAGCATCGACGTGGACAGGGCGGAGCCCATGTGGATGGGGCCGATCGCCAGGTAATCGGGGACGCCGGCGAAACTGATCGATCCCGCAGTCTCGCCCGCAGTCTCGCTCAGCGGCACACCGACCACGGACCAAACGCAAAGCTTATAGGTAGTACAACCGGAGTTGTTCGGGGGCAGGGTAACGCTGGCGAGGATGTTGCCCGTGCCGTTCGGCCCCGAATATACGGTGGCCACTCCTGACTGCAGCGCGGAATAATAGAACCACAAAGCAGTCTGTATCCCGTTCGTGGCCGTGATCGCGAGGTTTGGCCCAGTCTGGAAAAACATCACCGGAGAGCCGCCGGGATTGTTGATGAAATTTCCCGAACCGCCCTTGCTGGCGGACACAACAGCTTGGGCGTTGGAGGTAAACTGCAGGCCAAGATTCGGTCCCGGTCCCGATCCCAGACTGCCATTCCCCCCATCGTAGTACTGGTTAATGAACTCCAGATTTTTCAAACCCGCGAAGGAGACGTTCCCTTTTGTCTGCGCTGCCGATAATGCGGGAACAAGCATCAGGAAAAGAGCGATGAATCGAGTTCCAGAGCTGGACACAGCTTTCTCCAAGGAATGAACGGACTTATCGATCAGCAACTCTCTGCGTTCATTGTTACGTCGGCATTACGGCCATGTTAAAGAACCGTGAATTCCAGCCGCCCGCTTACCCGCGCAAAACGCAACGCTAGAACACAGGCCCTATTCCGCTGGCGATCTTCATTTGAAATTAACCCGCGTGTCACATTGCGGTAACAATTCTCCGGTAATCCTTTATTCCTTTGGTTCGAGGTGTGTTTCACGTGAAGACCCTGAAGTGTGCGTTGCATCTTGCGTCCTTTTTCCTGGCGCTGGCCCCGCTGGCGCTGGCGCAGGTACCGATCGGGCCCGATCTGGTTCCACCGACAGTGCAACTCCCGGAACCGCCAGCCGGCGCGCATCGGCCCAGCGCGCCCACGACTGAGGCCGCCGCTCCGATCAAACCGTCCGCTCATAAGGAGGGCGAGTCGCAAATCTACGGCGTGGTCACCGACCAGTCGAACGCGGTGCTTCAGGGCCTGACCGTCACTCTGATGAGTGCGTCGGGCGTAACTCTGACGGCCAGCACCAATGCGCAAGGCCAGTACTTCATGAACGCGGCTCCGGGAACCTACACGCTCAAGATCGCAGCCACGGGCTTCAAGGAGTTCATTTCGGAGAATCTGGCACTCACCGCGAATCAGGAAATTGAAATGGATGGCGCGCTGGAACCGGCGGCAGCCAGCCCGGAGAAAGTCGAGGTTGTCGGCGAGAGCGTCGGCCATGTGGAAACCGAGAAAGCCGAGGTCAACGAGGTCATCACCGCGAAGCAGGTAGAAGAGACTCCGCTGAACGGACGCAATTTCGTCAGCATGTTGACTTTCGCTCCGGGCGTCAGCAATCAGAGCGGGCAGGACGAGGCGCTGGTCGGGGTGAAGGGGAGCGTCAAGTTCAGTGTGAACGGTGGCCGCGTCGAATACAACACCTTCAGCGTGGATGGCGCCGACGTTCTGCACGCCGGCATCCACGGCAGCGAAAGCACGCTGGTGGTGTTTCCCAGCCTCGATGCGATCAATGAAATGAAGGTCCTAACTTCAAATTATGGCGCCCAGTACGGCCGCAGCGCATCGGGAACCATCCTGGTAGATACCAAGACGGGCGGCCCTTCCCTGCATGGCAGCGGTTATTACTACGGGCGCAATGAGATTTTCAACTCCCGCAACTACTTCGACCAGACCTTGCGGGCTCCGCTCTATCGCAAGAACGACTTCGGCGGCACGGTCGGAGGCCCGCTGTTTATTCCCAAGCTCTATCCCCGAAAGGACCGCACGTTTTTCTTTTTCTCCGAAGAAGCCCGATTGGAAAAAGACCCGACCGACAACAATTTCAACCAGGCGGTGCCCTCGCTTGCGGAACGGCCGTCGATGCGGACCAACGCGGACGGGAACCAATATCTGGGCGCGGATTTCAGCGATGTTTGTCCGGTATTGCCCCCGGGCGTCGCCATTACTTCCTTCAACCCGGTGCAGTTTCCCGACTGTCCTCATCTTCACGCCGGCACCACCTTGCCGTTTAACATCGTCGGTTACAACGACAGCACGCACTCCGGCTTTCCCCAGATCGACCCCGTTGGAGCCGCCATCGCAAACTCCGGGATGATTCCCCTTCCAAACTCCTCGGCCGGGTGTAACTCCACGGTTGGTTCGTGTTACGACTACGCCTTTGCCCAGCCGACCTATTGGCGGGAAGAGTTATTTCGCATCGACCATGACATCAAGCCCGGAAAACTGCGGGCCACCTTCCGCTACATCCACGACGCGTGGGATACGACGGAGGCTCGACCAACCTGGGGTTACGTGCGCAACAGTTTCCCGACCGTACAGGGGCGCTTGTTTGGACCGGGAGAAAGTTACGTCGCTCACCTGACCCAGACAATCTCAAGCACGCTGCTCAATGAAGTCATCGTGAGCTACACGGCATCGCACATCAGTTTGAGCGACCGGCCCGCTCCCGGCGTAAATATCGAGCGTCCGGCTGCCATCGCCGGGTTGCAGGGATACCTCTTCAACAACGACTTTGGCGGCAAGTTATCCGGCGTCACGCTGCAACCGGGGAACCTGGCATATGGCGGAGGTTTTTCGGTGGATCCGGGCTACGCTCCCTGGCAACTGGCAAATCCGACCTGGAGCGCGCGCGATGACGTCAGCAAAGTGATACACAGACACACGGTGCAGGCGGGTCTGCAGGCGATTCTCGGCCAAAGAAATGAGATCAACGCGACCAACGGCCCCAATACCGGGGACGTGCAGGGCCTGTTGACCTTCAGCAACTTCGGCAACGCCAATTTTTTCACCGGAAATGAATACAGCAACCTCCTGCTCGGCTCCATCAGTTCGTTCCAGCAGGACAGCGCGCAGCTCAAATACCACAACCGATATGACATCTACGAACCTTACCTGCAGGACGACTGGAAGGTCAGCCCGCGCCTGACGTTGAACATGGGAATGCGCATCAGCCTGTTCGGGAACTATCACGAGAGCAATGAGCAGGCGTGGAATTGGGATCCCACCCAGTACGTCGCGCCCGACAAATACCTGAAATTCAATCAGGACGGCCGTTTGATTTACCACGGCAAGCCGCTTCCAATTCCGACCGGCCCCAGCGATGTCAGTCCGTTCCTGGTCAATGGACTGGTGGAATGCGGAACCTACGCTTCCGGCGTGCCCTCGACCTGCATGAAGCCGCACCGGTTCAATCCCGCGCCGAGAATCGGATTTGCCTTCGACCCGCAGGGAAACGGCCGCACGTCGATTCGCGGCGGTTACGGCGTGTTTTTTGAGCATGGCACCGGCAGTGAAGCCAACACCGGTTCGCTGGTGGGCAGCGCTCCGCTGAATTTCACGATGACGCAGCTGGCGCCGGCCGGAATCGGCTCTGCCTATCCTTGTATCGGCGGCATCGGGGGCCCGAGCGTCTGTGAGTCGGGAACCGGCGCTTATCCGATTGACGTAACCTCGATTCCCCGCAAGGCGATCTGGCCTTACGTACAGCAGTGGAGCTTCGGAGTGCAGCGGGAACTCTCCCACAGCCTGGTGCTGGGACTGGCCTATGTTGGGAGTAAGGGAACGCACCTGACCGCGGTGCTGCAGCCGAATTCGTTCTCGCCCGTAACTTCGCAAGCGGACGGCGGCATCCTGCTGAGTGGCAATCCTTACGGTCCGAACCAGCCGATCATCAACAACACTCAACTTGGGGCCACCGATTGCGTAAACTCGGGCACCATTGCAAATCCGGTTTTCACGGTTAACGGTGTGAGAATCAACAAGACCCAGCCCGCCTACATCAATATGCTGGCCGCCTGCGAGTACGACAACGCCCAGGGTCTCCCACCGATCAATGCCTACCGGCCTTATTTCGGACTGCAGAAGATCTTCTCGCTGGAAAACGTGGCCGATTCGAACTACAACGCTTTCCAGGCAACGCTTCGCCACACCCGCGGCGCATTCACCGTGGATATGTCCTACACCTACAGCCACTCCATCGACGATTCGTCGGATCGGAACGACACAACCATCGTGAATCCGCAGGTAGTTTCAGCCAACAAGGCAAGCTCGAACTTCGATCAGCGCCACTTGCTCAACCTCAACTACACCTGGATGCTGCCGAACTTCAAGATCGATTCGAGCCGGGTGCGGGCGTGGGCGAATGACGAACCGGAGGCCGAGGCGCCAGCGTCGGCGGGCTTCTTCGACCGCATGGCAACCGACTTACTGGCACATTGGTCGCTTTCGGGCGTGACTACGCTGCAGAGTGGAACTCCGTTTACGGTGATTAACGACGGCTATGCCGCACTGGGGATTTCCGTTCCCGACAATGCCGGTGTGGCCAGCGGGATTTCTTCCGTCACTTCGTTCCCGGATGTAGTGGGCGACATTCACGGCGCGGCGCCGGTGGGGGCGGATAATCCCAAGAGCTTTGGGCCGGCGCTCGGAAATGCGGCCGCCTTCGCAGCTCCGCGCGGGCTCACCTTCGGCAATGCCGGCCGCAATCTGATGAACAACCCTTTCCGCTGGAATTTCGATATGACCCTGATGAAAACCTTCAAGGTAAAGGAAGGCACGAACCTGGAATTCCGCTCGGAGGTTTTCAACGTCTTCAACCACACCCAGTTCCGGGTTTACGACTCGAGTCCTAACTTCGGAAACGGCGCCAACAATACGATCAGTTGCTACGGACTTCAAGCATTCAGCGCGGCCGGCGACGCGCAAACCGACTGCCTGACCGGCAACGCGTTTCTGCATCCGGTCAATGCCCACCGTCCGCGCACGATGCAGTTTGCCCTGAAACTGAGCTTCTAAATGGAGAGAACGATTTCGTGAAATATCCGCGCTTTGCTCTCGTCATTCTTGTTTTTCTGCTGGGCTGTGGCAGCGTCAGCAAGAGCGGCAGCGGTGGCTGCTGCACGGTTCCGGGAATCAATGTCGTGGTTGTTTCTCCGGCTGGGGCCGCGACCGTGGATGACAATCCGAGCCAGTCCCTTCCCATCACCGTCCAGGTCACGAACGACTCGTCCAATGTCGGGGTCACCTGGACGCTTGCGCCGGCCGTCAAGGGCGACCCGGCAGGAACCCTATCCGCGCAGCAGTCTTTTTCAGTAACTTTCGTTCCACCCACGGGCGTGACCTCGCCAATTCAGGTAACGGTCACGGCAACTTCTGTGAGCGACCCGACGCGCTCGGCCGCCATCCCCATCACCATCTATCCGCCCCTTATGGCCGTCACAGCTTCTTCAGGCCTTGCGACCGCTTTTCTGAACGCGAATTACACCTGCATTCAGCTGCCGATTGGCTTCACTGGCGTAACCCAGATTCCATGCGCCGTCAGTGTTGCGGGTGGACTGGGTCCCTACACCTGGTCGTTAGGCAACAGCCTGCTGCCGGTGGGATTACAGTTGGCCCCGGGCCCCGACCAGTTTTCCACGGAAATCATCGGGACGCCGGCCGCAACCGGCATCTACCCGTTCAGTCTCACCGCCGCGGACGCCACTGGGAACACGACAACCGTCTCGTTGAGCATCAGCGTGGCGCCCGCGCAACTGAAGGTAGTCACGCCCACACTAATGGCTCCGGTTCCGAGCATGGCCTACGCGCCGGTACAACTCCAGGCAAGCGGCGGCATCCCTCCTTATACTTGGATCCTCGCGACCGGCAGCGGTCCGCTGCCACCGGGGATGAGTCTGAGTCCAGGCGGAGCAGTTTCTGGGACGCCGCCCGCTAATTTTTCCAGCAGCTACAGCTTCGCGCTGCAAGTAGTGGACAGTCAAACGCCGGTTCCAGCTCAGGCCATCTTTCCCACGCCGGTGCCCGCAGCGAACGGACCCAAGATCATCACGCTCGCGGCTGAGGACGACGAGGCCCTGCATCCCTGTCAGGCCGGCAACACTTCGGTGCAGGCGAACACGCCTTACGCATTCGTGTTCACTGGCTTTGACGCCAATGGTCCAGTAACTTTTTCCGGCAGCTTCAGCGCCGACGCCAGCGGCAACCTCACCGGAGTCGAGGACATCATCCGCTCCAGCGGCGCGCAGTTGGCTCAGCCGCTCACCGCCGGAAGTTCCGTCTTGTTCGCCGATATGTACCGCGGCTGCCTGACTCTGAACACTTCGAATTCCAGCGCTCAGTTCCGCCTCGCACCCACGACGCTGACCACCGCCTTTCTGGATGGCCGCATCGTTGAGTTCGACGACGCTAACGGATTCGGAACGCGGGGCGGCGGCTACTTTCACATTCAGGACAGCACGGCATTCGCAACCCCCGTAAGCGGGCCGTTTGCCTTCCGCTTCTCCGGCTGGGACGCTGCCACAAACCACTTCGCGATGGCGGGAACTGCCACCGCGCAGGCCGGGTTGTTCACCTCCGTCACCGCCGACGTGAATGATGGCGGATCGTTTTCCGGCGCGCTGACCGGGAGCGGCACGATCGGCGCTGCGGATACGAACGGCCGGGGCAGTGCCACCATCGCTGCCGGAGCCGCCACCTGCGATTTGATCTACTACATCGTGGACGCGAGCCATTTGATCTTCAACTCGGCGCAGGTCGTATCCAGTGGACGTCCGTTGATCACCGGAGAGGCGACCGCCAGCGCTGGCCCCTTCTCGCCAGCAACCCTGAGCAACAGCCACATTTACCGGTTCGGGGGTTACGTTCCCGGCAGCCCTGACGTCGGCGTGGGCGTGCTCCATTTTGATGGGTCCGCGGCGCTCAGCGGAACCGCCTATGAGCGCAGCGGGGGAACGGCGAACGCCACAATCCTCTCGGCCCAGTATGCGATCGATTCCACCAGCGGGCGGTTCACCTTCTCAGGAACCGGGGTTCCGTTGGTTGGATATGCGGTTCCATCCGCCAGCGGCATCACCGCATATCTGGTGGGCACCGGCGCTTCGGCAACCTCAGGCACGATGGAGTTCCAAACCGACCAGTACCCTCCGGGATACCAATTCGGACCCATCAGTGGAAAGTATGGCCTGGGAACCGAAGAAATGCTGAGTCCACAATCCGCGGTGATTGCCGGCATTGAAGATCCCGGACCCAATGGCAACCTCTCGACCGGCAGCATCTCGTCATACCTGGATTCCAGCAGCCTCGTGGGGTTGATCCCTTTTCAGGAGTTTGATCTTTTCAAGTACACCTGGAGCGCGGATGGCTCGGGCACCTATGGCGGCAATACGTACATGGTGACCAATCAATCGAAGTTCTTCTACATCGATATTTCACCGCTGAACGGACATCCCGCGGTCGTTGTGGGACAGAGCCAGCAGTAGGGTTCGGCGTAGGAGGCGCAGAGTCGCTGGCGCGGTCAAATTAACCCTGTGTTAACACAGGCGCAACATTGTTGCAACAAAGTCCCTCTAGTGTCAGTGGGAGACGCGGTAAGCCGAGTCTCTGCGGGGGAAAAACAGCTCTTTGAGAGCGCGTGAGGCTCTCCATTTAGTCATGCATTCTCTGGCGGCGACAGGCAAACCGCGTGACCCCGATCTGATCTATGTCGTCGAAGACGATCCGGATGTGTCCCAACTGATCGAACACAACCTGCGGACGGCCGGATATGAAGTTTCCACATTTTTCTCCGGGGCGCCGGTCGTTCCCCAGGCCGCCATGGCCCAACCGGCGCTCTTTCTTCTCGATATCATGTTGCCCGGGATCAATGGATTCGATCTTTGCCGCCAGATCCGCCAGCACGAACGGCTGGCTAGAACGCCTGTCATTTTTCTTTCCGCCAGGACTCAGGAGCCAGACCGCCTTCAGGCCTTCGACGCCGGCGGAGACGGATACCTCACCAAGCCCTTCAGCCCGCGGGAATTGATTGCCCGTGTCCGCACTGTTCTCCGCGCTCAGCCGGAGGCCCCCAGCTGCGAGATCATTCAGCTGGGTGATTTGGAGATTGATATAGCTTCGATGACCGTGCGGGTGCAGGGCAGAATCGTGCTGACCACGGTCCGCGAGTTCCGGCTGCTCGAATATCTGGCCCGGCACCGGGGACGGGTCTTTACCCGCGACCAGTTGCTTGACGCGGTCTGGAAAGAAGGGTCGTTCGTCACCCCACGCTCCATTGACGTCTTTGTGCGGCGTCTGAGGGAGAAAATCGAACGCGACCCGCGGCATCCGCGCTATTTGAAAACGCTGCGCGGAATCGGCTACCGGTTCGAGGCCGGGCGCTAACCTCGATTATTCATGCCGAATCTAGAGAGAACTGGGAAGGGCACGGCTTCCCAGTTCTCTCGCCTTAGGACACGCCGACCCGTGCACAATTGACCATTCTTGAGAGAGGCTCTGAGACTAGAGTGGCTCTTGACGCATTTACACAGCAACCGGAGGAGCCAATGTCAAACCAACATTCTGTCACCAAACGCCACCGGCGCCCGAAGTCGGAGAAGCGCAAAGATTACACCGCCCGGACCATGGCGGCTGTGAAGCAACTCGAACTGGCGGCCAAGCCCAAAACCAAGTCCGCCTAGGCGTTCCAACCAGCGCACATTACTTACTGACGGCACGACTAAAACAGCTCGCGGAAAAACCCTGATCCGTGTGGTGACGGGGCTCAGCCCCGTCCCAGACAGCCAAAAATTGCCCTTCCCCCGCCCGACCGATACGCCTATTTGCGCTGTTCCAGCTTGACCGAAGCCGTCACCGGCTTCCCCTCGCGCAGGACTTTGACCTCGACCACGTCACCCACTTTGCTGCGGCGGAGGGCGTCGGTGAAGTCGTAGAGGTTCTTGATCGGTTTGTCGCCGAACTGCACCAGGATGTCTCCGGCTTTCAGTCCAGCTTTCGCAGCGGGTGATTCTGGTTTTACATCGGAGAACTTCACGCCGGTTTCCACCTGGCCGAAATCGGGGATCGATCCGAAGTACGGTCCATAACCACCGCCGCCTCCCGACCTGCCTCCCGGGTTGTCTTCGGCGACGACAAGGAAAGCCGGACGCTCTTGAGCATCCGCCAACAGCTCTCCGGTTTCGCCCACCACCTTGAGCAATCGAGCCGCCGATTCTGAATCGATCTTGTCCCAGGTATCCGAAGGCTTGTGATAATCCGAGTGCAATCCGGAAAAGAAAAACAGCACCGGAATTTTCTTCGAGACGAAGGAGGTATGGTCGCTCGAGGAATAACCGCCCGGCGAATACTCGATCTTGAATCCCGAGCCGGCCTGCGCCTGCTCAACCGCGGCTTTCAGCGTCGAGCCGGTGCCCACCCCTCCGACGTAGACTTTTTGATCTTTGATGCGGCCGATCATATCCATGTTGATCATGGCCACGGCCTTGTCCAGCGGCCGCGTCGGCGATTGCACCCACGCTGCCGAACCCAGCAGACCAAGTTCCTCGCCGGCGAAGTCAGCGAACAGAATTCCCCGCTGCAATTGACCTTTCTGGGGCGCGAGCAGCCGCGCCAGTTCAAGCACGCCCGCCGTGCCTGAGGCGTTGTCATCGGCTCCGGGATGAATCTGTCCGATCTGCGAGGGCGCAAGGGAATCGAAATTGCCTCGTCCCAGGTGATCGTAGTGCGCGCCGATGATCACATATTCGTCCGTCTTGCCCGGCAGATACGCCAGGACGTTGTTTACCGTGGCCCGGGTGGTCTCGATACTGACCGTCAGCGATGCAGTCTGGTTCTCTGGAAGCGCAAACGAGGCTGGCTTGGACGAGGCATTGATCTGCTCCTGCAATTCCGCCATCGATTTGCCCGCCCCTTTCAACCAGCCCTGCAAAACCTCATTCTTGACCTGCAGAAAAATGATGCCGGCATTCTCCGGCCCGCTCACGCTGCCGAATCTGGTGAGCAGGTCCTCTTCGCCGTCTCCCAGTTTGCCGTTCGCCAGCACCAGCGCCTTGGCTCCGTGGTTTCTCGCGTTGATCGCTTTGGTCACCAGTTGGGAATGCTGCGTCATGCCATGATTGCCGCCCTTCACGCCGAACCCAGGAGGCTCATAACGCAAAACAACGACGATCTTGTCTTTGACGTCGATCCCGGCATAGTCGTCGTACTGGAACTCGTCGGCTGAAACCCCGTAGCCGGCAAACACCAGAGGGCCGCGGACCGATCCCGAGGCGGAAAAACTGAACGGGACGAAATCCTGTTTCGCTTTCAACTCCCGCTTCTGGTTCGCCGTCAGCACCGCGAAATTGTTCTTTCCTTTCAAGTGCGCGCCCGTGATCACCGTGAAAGGCTGCAAATAGGAGTTCGTGCCCGCGGGTTCAAGACCGAGGTTCTTATACCGCTTCTCGATCAGGTGCTGGGCGCGGGTCAACCCCTTCGAACCGGCGCCACGTCCCTCCATTGCCGGCGTGGTCAGCGCCTTAATGTCATCCAGGTAGCGATGCGGATCTGCAGTGGGAACTGCCGGGGGCGCTGCCAGCGCAACAAATGCGCCGACCAGCAGGGTGGACAGAACTGCGACGTACCTTAATGCCATGCCGGCGTTACGCGCCTGCGCTTGATGGTGGCTTCTTAATCTCTGCATGATCTTGCAAATCGTAGGTGGTAGTAGCGCCGGTGTCAAATTTCGGCCGCCAGGCTTGGCGCAATGAGCGAGATTGAAACGGGCGATACGAAACAAATCCGGATCACGCCGTGGATCAGCGCGAAAGTGCGGAGGCGAATCCAAACGGTACTACTTGGCACAGAGAGGTTTGGTATCGGAACACCGCTGGCGATGGAGGAAGTTCTTCCGCTGCTAGAGACGCTGCTTGCTTCGTCATCGAAGACACGGCAAGCCGCGTCTCTCCAGGGGACGAACGAATTGAACCGGAAGCGGTGAGTTGCGACAGTGCCGCCTCATCCACCACGCCCTCCCTGGGACACGGTGACATCCGTCGGACTGTCTCCCCGACACTTGGGGAGCCCACAGAGTACTACATCCCAGTCTCGGACCCTGCCGTTACTGCTTCGGCTTTTCTTCCGGGGGCTTCCTCTCTTCCGGTTGCTTCTTCTCTTCCGGCACTCGCGCTGCGGGCTGCGCGCGCGGTGGTTCTGGCGCTGCACGCTTCGTTTCCGCAGGAGCACGAGGAGGAGGAGTGGCTCGCTGGGGCTCCGCACGCGTGCTCGCTGGAGGAGTCTGCGCCCGTGGAGCAGGCTCGGTCCGGTTGGGCTCCGGCTTACTGTTCGGCTCCGCTGTCATCGGACGGTTCGTTTCTGGCCGAGTCGCCGGCTCCGCTGCCGCCGGACGATTCGTTTCTGGCCGACTGGCCGGCTGCGCTGCCGCCGGGCTTTTCGTTTCTGGCCGAGTCACCGGCTCCGCTGGGCGAGCGGCGTTGTTCTCTGGACGCGCCGCCGGCGTGTTGACTGCTGGCTTAGTTGCGGCACGATTGGCTGGGGGAGTATAAGGCGCCCCTGCCGCTTTGGCCGGTACGACGGCGCGGTCGGTGAATGCTCCAGGCTTCGGAGTGGCAGCGACTGCTGGTTTGCCTTGGTTCACCGAAGCCCGCTGCTGCGGGTCCGTGCGGGCCGCCTGCGCATGTTGAGTTTGAACGGCTACCGGCGGCGTATGTTTCGCGCGTGCCGCAACCTCATCTTGAGCGGTTGGACGCGCACTGATCCCGCCAGTGCCACCATTGAAGCTGACCCGGTTCACCGTGGTGCTTTGGATCACCGTGGTGTTGTAAACGTTGTGAATTTCAGTGACGTTCACGTTGCTCACCGAACGGTTGTAGAAAAAGTGTCCGTTGTCCCAACGTCCACCCTGGTAGCCCTCGCCGAAGTAGCCGTACCCGTAACTGATCCCGCCATAGAAACCTACCTGCGGACCCCAGTAGCCTTCATTGAAGACATATCCGCCGCCGCCCCAACCCCAATAGGCTGGAGTCCACAGCAGACCCGGTTCCGGAGCCATCACCCAGGTCCCCGGCACCCAGTAATAGTCGTCGAGGTCGCCGGCGTAAGCCCAGTACCCTGGTGTCCAGAGATAACCATCGCCGGGACAAAGAGGCTGCTCGTAGACGGGCAGTTCAGGCGGGGCGAAGCTGATCGATATGCCGATTTGCGCGAACGCCGCTGCCGACATGGCCAGCACTACGAGTGCGAACAGCAGCGAACGAATGGGGGAGATATTATGCATTGCGTTTCCTCTCGCCCCACTATCCTTCGCTTGCCCGGTGTGTCACTCTGCGGTTGCGCGGATGGTAAGGCTCGATTTCCGGACGGAACCTGCTGACGGCTCGCGTTCGAAAATGTTTCTGCACGAAAACTCTCTCATTTCGGGAACATCGAGTCTGTGCAATACAGAACAGTCTTCCTGGCAGTACGCTGTCATAGTTCGGATTGGGACTTGGCTTGATGATTTGAGCAAGAAGTACGTCTGCCGAGGAGACTCGAAAATGTCCGTAGAAAATTCAGTTGTCGCGATTTACCCCACGCATACGCAAGCGGATCTTGCGGTGAAAGAACTGCAGCGCGCCGGAGTCGACATGCGCACATTGTCGATCGTGGGCAAAGGCTACCACACCGATGAGCACGTGGTCGGCTACTACAACACCGGCGACCGAATGAAGTATTGGGGCAAGACTGGCGCATTCTGGGGAGGCTTTTGGGGACTGCTGTTCGGTTCCGCTTTTTTCGCAATTCCCGGGCTTGGACCCATCTTGGTGGCGGGGCCGCTGGTGGCGTGGATTGTGGCAGCGTTGGAAGGTGCCGTGGTGGTTGGCGGGCTGAGCGCGCTGGGCGCCGGGCTTTACAGCATCGGTATTCCCAGGGACAGCATTGTGAAGTACGAAACCGCGCTGCAAACCGATCAATTCCTGCTGATCGCCCACGGGACTACGGCGGAAGTGGCCAAGGCGAAGGACATCATCGAAACCACGCATCCTGCGTACTGCACGTTGCATGCAACCGAAGCGGTGGCGGTATAGCTTAAGGAGCGGGATAACGCGTTTCAACGACCGGAGTGAAAAATATGCTTGCAAAAGACAAACGCCACCAGGATGAACTTGGACCGGAATCGGCAGGGCAGTCTGGCGACCTTCAGGGATTATCGGATGTAGCCGACGCGGATTCCGAGAGTGTGAAGGAATTAGTGGAAGAGGGAAACGCGTTCGAAGCCGAAGCCGTCGAGGGTGTGGAGAACGCCAGAGATCCGGATGTATCCGAGGTCAAGACGCGCCAGGTACCGGAGGACGACGTGCCTCCCGAATACTTGAACGACGACGAGCACGGTGTGTAAAGCCGGTTCGCCCCAGATAACCGCTACAACTGGCAGGAGGACACCATGCCGCAGAGCCCGCATAATCGAATCGCAGAACTCCACAACTTTGCCGCCCACGCCCATGCCGCCGCCGCCGTTGCCCACGGCAAGGGAGATCACCTCAGCGCTCACGAACTTACCAAACAGGCGCACGAGCACTCCATGAACGCCTACAAGCTCAGCGAAGAACTGGCCACCAAGGCCGCAACCGTCAGCAAGAGCTAGAACGGGGCTGCGCCCAGCCCTGATTCATCTTTACCCGGAGCGCAAGTGATTCCCCTGCCTCAATGCGTCGCCGTCCCCTCTCTTCAACTCGCGGCAAACGATGGCTGCAAGCAGGCTCATGCCACCCCGCCTACTTGCTGTGCGGCAAAGATGCTTCTTGTGAACTGATTTCGACGCGTTCCTTCCTCAGGTCCAGCCGAATCCTGCCGAAGAGGCTCATATAGATGTTGGCCACAAAGACCAGCGAGAAACCGGCAATCAGGTATCCCCGCCAATCCGGAAACAGGAGCTTGTAGCGGGTGATGACCAGAAACCCTGCGGCGACATAATGGCTGAAACAGTACTCGCAGGTAAAAAGATAGAAGAACTTGCGCTCGTAAATGCGCCGGCACGTAGTGCTTTTGGCCACGCAAACGTCATGGAGCTCGCGAAAGACTTCTTCGTGGGTAATGGTCCACGCAATTGACGCAATGGGAAGGGCAATAATAAACAGCGACATTATTTGCAGCGACATGTTCATAGCCAGCCTTTAACGAGGATAAAGCAAAACACCCGCGACTGGTCCCTGGCTTCGATTCAGGGAACAATCACTGCCGATCCAGGCCCGGTTTCGTCTTTTACTGACAGCAGTGCCTGATTCGCATCTTCGAGCGGAAATACTGCGACTTGCGGGTGAATGTTAAGAGCCTGAGCGATCCTCAAAAAGTCACGCGCATCCTGCCGCGTCATATTCGCCACACTGCGTATCTGGCGCTCGCCCCAAAGAAGTTTGTCGTAGTCAAACTCGGGCATGCGGTCAAGATGAATGGCATTGATGGCCACTACTCCACCTTTACGCAAGCTGGCGAGGGCACTTACTACAACCTTTCCACTGGGAGCAAACGTGATGGCGCGGTCGAGCATCACGGGCGGCTTCTCATCCTCGTTGCCAACCCAGGTGGCGCCGAGCGCGGCCGCCCGTTTCCGGTGGGATTCGCCCCTGGTCACAACATAGACTTCGCATTTCCAGGATTGCAGGATGGGAATCGCTAAACTCGCGGAGCTCCCAAAACCGAAAAGCCCAACCCGCTCGCCATGCTCCACCCCCGCAACCCGTAAGCTGCGAAAGCCAATGATCCCGGCGCACAAGAGCGGAGCCACATGTACATCATCCAAACCAGCCGGCAGCGGAAAGACGAAGTCCGGGTGCGCCAGGACGTACTCGGCATAGCCTCCGTCCACCGTGTATCCCGTAAAGGTGGGCCGGTCACACAGGTTCTCCATTTTGTGACGGCAGTACCAGCAATCGCCATCGACCTCGCCCATCCAGGAGACACCGACCCGCGTTCCCAGAGGTAACTCCGCGGTTGCGCCTTCCGCCACCTCGCCCACGATTTGATGACCAGGTATGAGTTGTCGCCGGAGCGGCGGCAGATCCCCTTCCACGATGTGCAGGTCCGTCCGACAGACCCCGCACGCCACCACCCGAAGCAGTACCTGACCGGCTGCACACTGAGGACGGGGACCGTCCTCGATGCGAAGAAACGGCGCAGGCTCTTTGCGCCCGGATTGAAAGATCGCAGCTTTCACTTTCTTGTCTCCCGAAGTTGGAGCCGCTGATGGTGAGTGCTCTCATCATGGAACTCCGTCCGGCGCGCGTCCACCGTTATTTTGCAATCTCCACCAAGCCAGGCCGCACGTCCATGTTGGCAGCCCATCTGTGCAATTCGATACAGTACCGCGCCAGACTCTCGCGTCACACTCTTAACTGTGCAATTACACCGAAGGAACCGCTATGACTGAAAGAATCTCGGATGATAATGCAATCATTTACCTGGTTGGAGCTGGCATCGCCTCGCTTGCGGCCGCGGCCTTCCTTATTCGCGACGGAGACGTCCCGGGCCACAACATCATGATCCTTGAAGAATCGGCAATCCTCGGCGGCAGTCTCGACGCCGCCGGAACCCCAGCCGATGGCTATATCATGCGCGGCGGCCGAATGATCGAGAGCAAGTATGTTTGCACCTTCGACCTCTTTTCATCAATCCCTACACTCGACGAAAGCAAGACCGTGACCGAGGAGATTTTCGATTGGAATGAAACCATGAAGACCTCCTCCAAATCGCGTCTCTTTCGGGACGGACACCGGGTCGACGCTCCCAGGTTTGGACTCAGCGAAAAGCATATCCTGACCCTCGAACGCCTGGAGCTTGAACCGGAGGGGATGCTGGGGCGAAGCAGCATTTCGGACCAGTTCGACGCCTCCTTCTTTGCAACCGATTTCTGGTTCATGTGGTGCACGACGTTCGCCTTTCAACCCTGGCATAGCGCGGTCGAGTTCAAGCGCTACCTGGTGCGCTTCACTCATATGGTGTCGGGCTTCAACACGCTGGGTGGAATCATGCGAACCGTCTACAACCAGTACGACTCGATGGTTCGACCACTGGAGAAGTGGCTGAAAGAACGGGGTGTGAAGTTCGAATGCAATGCTCGTGTCACCGATCTTGGCCTCCGCCATGATTCCGGGGGCTACACAGTGGAGCGCATTGTCTGCGATCGGGACGGCCATCGGGACGAGATCAAGGTGGGCGAGAAAGACAAAGTGATCGTCACCCTGGGATCCATGACCGACGCTTCCAGTCTGGGCTCGATGGATTCCGCAGCGGTCCTCAAGGGTAAGTCCGACGGCGGTTCCTGGACTCTCTGGGAGAAAATAGCCGCTGGCCAACCGCAGTTCGGCCACCCGGCGAACTTCACCGGCCATATCGAGGAATCGAAGTGGTTGTCTTTCACCACAACTCTTCACGACGCCAACTTCTTCCGGCTCATCGTGGATCTCACCGGCAACGTTCCGGGAGAAGGCGGCCTGATTACTTTTCCCGAATCCAGTTGGTTGGCTTCGATCGTGTTGCCTCACCAGCCCCATTTCATCGGGCAGCCCGCGGATGTTCAAGTGTTCTGGGGGTATGGCCTTTTCGTCGACAAACTGGGTGACTTCGTGAAGAAACCAATGTCGGCATGCGCCGGCCGCGAGATCATGACGGAGGTCCTCGGCCACTTACGGATCGAGATCGACGCCAATAAGATACTTGAAACCTGCACCTGCATTCCGTGCATGATGCCCTTCATCACCAGCCAGTTCCTGCGCCGGTCCAAGGGTGACCGTCCTCAGGTGGTGCCGGAAGGCTCGAAGAACCTTGCCTTCATCGGACAATTCTGCGAACTCCCGGAAGACGTGGTGTTCACAGTCGAATATTCGATCCGCTCGGCGCAAACGGCAGTGTACGCGCTGCTCGGTCTGAAGCGGACTCCACCGCCTGTTTATCAAGGGCGTTACGATCCACGCGTTCTGCTCAAAGCCTTTCTGACGTTACACGACAAAGTCTGATTTCATCACAATTTTTCAGTTCAATCGTCACAGACATCCGCCAGCCTTCTTCCATACCATCGGCTTGTTAGTGAACAGGCAGTTCACGCTGCGGCCAAACAGCACCCGGCCCCGCACGCATCACCAGCCCAGATTGCCCGCAGTAACGCTGGAGGCTGACTTGCATCGCATCCTTGCCCCAACCCGGTTGGACGCGCCCCTCTTGCTGTTGGCTTTTGGAGAAAGCGGTCAATATTGCACAGCCGGGGTACTGCGAATCGGGCTAGGATCATCGAGTTTTCGAGCAAATTCAGGAAATCGCGGTAATGCCTGGCAGGGTCCTGCCGATAGGTGATGAGTGCGGCGTTCTGAAGGGGCAAACTCGGACCCAGCGCTTCGATCAGCGGCCTCGCGAATAGCGTATGGCGCGGTAAAGCTCTGGCGAAGAGGCGTGATCGGACTGGTGAATGAGATGAAGCCGGACGACATGAACCTTGCGGTCAATAAAGTTCCTTTTTCACACATCCACAACCAAGTGCGGTTGTCGAGGGGGGCATGCGAATGTTAATGCCAGCAAGTTCCAGGACCGCTCGAGTGTTTCTGCTGTCGCTCCTGTCTTTTTTCGTTCTTGTTGTCCTCGCTGCGGGCCAGACACAGCAGGTTGCCGACAAGAGCGCCCAATCCACCAGCCGGCCTCCGGCCAGTGGGCCTGCCTCGGAAGGCCCCAAGGGAGTCTCCCAGTACGTGGGAGCGGAGACCTGCAAGACCTGTCACGAGGATCTCTACAACGCATGGGAGAAAACACCGCATTGGAAGACCACGCTCAATAAAGAGGGTGGCCCCTCCCATCAAGGTTGCGAGGGCTGCCATGGTCCTGGAGCGGACCACGTGGCCGGCGGCGGCGACAAAACCAAAATATTCACGTTCAAGGATGCGTCACGGCAGGAGACCAGCGCCCGCTGTCTGAGTTGCCACGGCGAAGGGCATGAGCAGTCGCATTTTGCGGAATCCGCCCACGCCAGCAGCGATGTCGGCTGTCTCGATTGCCACTCTCCCCATCACGCCAGGGAAGAACAGCACCTGCTGGCCGAGAAGCAGCCCCAATTGTGCTACGGATGCCATACCGCGGCGAAGGCGGATTTTGCTAAACCGTATCACCACCGGGTCAACGAAGGTCTGGTGCAATGCAACGATTGTCATAACCCTCACGGGACCGCAACCATTCGTCAGGTGCGGGCTCTGCCCAGCGGCGACGCCGTTTGCTACAAGTGCCATGTCGATAAGCAGGGACCCTTCGTCTACGAGCATGTTCCGGTGAAGACCGAGGGCTGCGGCAGCTGCCACACGCCTCATGGTTCCACCAATCCCCGGCTGCTCAAAGTGAGCCTGGTGAACATGCTCTGCCTGCAGTGCCATACCTTCCCGACTCCGGGGCCAAGCGGGCCCGCACACAATCAATCCGCGAAGTATCAGGCTTGCACCATGTGTCACACGCAGATTCATGGCTCCAATTTCAGCAACGTCTTTTTCAAGTGAGGGAGAACCGATGCCATCGCCAGGAAAACTCGATCTGCAGTCTTTGCTCGGCTCTTCTGTAACCGAACCCGTCGCCCTGGTGGAGAGACGGGCGCCCTCGCCCGTCCGCGCAGGCACAGCCGCCCTCGGCTGCCCAGTCGACCGCAGCTTGGCAGCCGCCAACTCCGGATTCGCCATCGTCCTCGTGGTCCTGCTTTGCGGTTTGATGGTGTCGTCACCGGGAACGCTGTTCGCGCAAACCCCCAGCCCCGCCCCGAATCCGTCCGCCGAGCCAGAAGGCGTTACCAGCGGGGGCTACCTGATTCACTCGTCGGTCGAGGTTGGCTACAGGTCCAGCGACGTAACCGGCAGTGGCGACATGTATGACACATTGGTAAATCAGCACACCGGCCCGCGATTTCTCGACCAGTCGCTCTCCATGCAATCGCTGGACCACCAGGGCGTGCTGTTCGACGATCTCTACATCAACAGCTTTGGATGGGGAGGCGATCCCAACAACGCCTTGCGGCTTCGGGCAGACAAGAGCAAGTGGTACAACCTCATGGGCAGTTTCCGTCGCGATCAGAGTTTCTCCGACTACGACTTGCTGGCGAATCCCCTGAATCCCCCGACCTCTAACCCGTCGATTCCGGCGCTCAACTCGCCCCACATGTTCGATACCACGCGGCGCATGAGCGACATCGACCTCACGCTGTTGCCGCAATCCCGCTTCAGCTTTCGCCTGGGGTTTTCGCATAACAACATGACCGGCCCCTCCTACAGCAGCGTCCACGAGGGCACCGACGCCCTGCTCCTCCAGGACTGGAACACAACCATGAACTCCTACCACTTCGGGGTGGATTGGAAGGCCGCGCCGCGAACGGTTATCAGCTACGACCAATTCTTCAATTACTACAAGGGAGACACGGACTTTGGACTGGCTTCCTTTGCGCCGGCGCTGCTGTCCAACGGAAATCCGGTTGAGTTGGGCCTTTCGATCGACACTGCGAACAACGTACCCTGCAAGCCACCAACCTCAGCCGGTCTAATTGTCGGCGGAGTCCTGCAAAACAACACCTGCAGCGCCTACTTCAGCTATTCGCGGAACCAGCGGATTCGTACCAACACACCCACGGAGCGGCTCAGTTTGCGCAGCAACAACATCCAGCGGTTCGACCTGGTCGCATCTTATTCCTACAGTTCCGCCGACACGAGCACGCCATTGGACGAGAATTTTGCCGGTCTGATCTCGCGTACCAACACCCTCGCCTTCAACGGCACTGGCACAGCCAGCGCGAAACGAATTTCCAACGTACTCGATGCCCAGGCCACGCTGCGCCTGACCCAACATCTGCGCCTGATCGAGAAATTTTATTTCTGGGCCTACCGCATTCCGGAGAACGGCAATTTCACTGAGTTCGATTATAGCTGTGCGACGCCACCATGCACGCTGCTGAGTACGCCGCTCACTACCCCAATCACCCCGGGGGGAACGCCCACCCTGACCCAGTCGTCCTTCAACCAGACCTGGAGGAGGAATCAGACCGACTTAGCCTGGGACATTTCGAAAAAAGTGGGAGCCCGCATCGGTCTCCGCTATGGCGATCGCGTCTTCAACCACTTCAATGACTATCTCCCCGGAGATTTGGACCATTTCGTGGTTCACGAGTACACGGCGCTGCTCGGGTTCTGGGCGCGGCCCACCCATGCCTTGCGATTGAATTTTGATCTGGAGCACACCAATTACGACAACGTAGTTGTTCGCATGGCTCCGCGCAAGGAATCACGCTATCGCTTCCAGACCACCTACACACCGCGGCCATGGGCGGTCCTGGGCGGGTCCATCAACATACTCCAGGATACCAACGCCGACGCATCCACCAATTACAAGGGACACAATCGGAATTATGGACTCACCGCCTCGATCGCGCCTCGTGAGCGCTTCGGCCTGGACTTGGCGTACAACTACAACAGCGTGCTCCAGAATGCCCTCATCTGCTTCAACGACACGCCACCAACCGGGGTGCTCCTTCCCTTCGTGACCGGCGCCACCACCGGCGCTGGCACTTTTTGTACGACCAATGAGCCGGCCAATCCCCTGCTGGCCAACTCGTACTACACCGACCACACTAATTTCGGAATGGCCACCATCAGGTTCAAGCCCGAGAAGCGCGTGACGGCCAACCTCGGCTACAGCATCACCAGTGTTGAGGGTAGCATCCCGCAGTTCAACATTCTGCAGCCTCTCGGCACCTCGCAGTACAAGTACCAGCAGCCGGTGGCCAACCTGAGCGTGGATTTGGGCCATAGGCTGGCTTTTAATATGGGCTGGAATTATTACCAGTACAACGAGGGTTCGATTGTCGAAGGTTCATTTGTCGGGCCCACGGCGCCACGCTATTTCCACGCGAACTCGGTGACCGAATCCCTGCGTTACGCATTCTGAGGTTCAGTCCCGGAGGGACGACCGAGGCTAGCCCAGCGCTTCGGCGCTGGGAAGACCTGAGTTCTCGCCCAGATTCGTCAGTGCCGGGAATGCAGAAGTGGAACAAACCGCGTCCCGCAAGGGACGGCTTTCGATTACAACACAAACTCCTCCGTGACTTCCCTGCCCGCCGCTTCCTGCTATCCTAGAGGCCTTCGCCCTGCGAGGGACATCATGAAAATCAAGTCATCGACTTTACTGCTAGCGCTGTTCTTCGCGGTCTCCGCCGCGGCCCAGACCGCTCCTCATTTTGACGGTCAGACCTGGTGGAATCACGTCAAAGTTCTNNCTCGAAGGCCGCGACACCGGCAGCCGGGGCGAGCGCGACGCGCAAGCTTACGCCGTCGAGCAGCTCAGGACCGCGGGCGCGGAGCCCGCCGGCGTAAACGGCTTCTACCAGCCCCTCAAATTCGTCTCCCGGCAGATCGTCGAAAAGGATTGCAGCCTTACCCTGATCCGCGACGGCAAACGCGAACCGCTCACGCTCGGCGAAGATGCCATCATCGGCACCCGCGTCATGCCCGCGCCCGAGGTCGA
>PMBA01000148.1:45582-45759 GCA_003152795.1 Acidobacteriaceae bacterium
GAGATTCCGGGCGCGCTCGCTTCGCATTACCAGACTGCCGCCGAACGCTGGAAAGTGTTGCGCGCCGCAGGCGCCCTCGGCATCGTTTCGCTGATGAACCCGGCGTCCATGGACATTCCATGGTCCCGAATCGCGCTCAACCGCGCTCATTCCACCATGGATCTCGACTATCCCGAG
>PMBA01000148.1:45808-45965 GCA_003152795.1 Acidobacteriaceae bacterium
CGCAAGCCGCTGCCGCACTTTCCTCTCGCGGTTTCGCTCGCCGCGAAAACGAAAGTTGATATCACAAAAATAGACTCGGCCAACCTCGTCGCTAGACTCCCGGGCAGCGATCCCGGTCTGAAGGATGAATTCGTCGTGCTCTCCGCCCACCTCGATC
>PMBA01000233.1 GCA_003152795.1 Acidobacteriaceae bacterium
GCCGCCAGTTGGCTCTCCAGCATCCGTTCCGTCATGAAATGTCCAGCCCGCGCGCGCAACCGCTGCTGCAGCAATTGCCGCGATCCTTTCAGATAGACGACCTGCACTTCCGATGCGATCTGCAGTCTCTCTCGATAGGACTGCTTCAACGCCGAGCAAGCCAGCACCACGTTGCTTCCCGAAGCGACCCAACCGGCGACGAGTGCCCGCAGAGTCTCAAGCCAAGGCGCGCGGTCGGCGTCGGTCAGCGGAATCCCGTTGCGCATTTTCTCCACGTTGGCCGCGGCATGGAAATCGTCGCCATCTACAAACTGCCATCCGGGTTGCGATGCCAGCGACTGCCCGACCGTCGTCTTCCCCGAGCCCGACACTCCCATCAGCAAGATGACCACGCGCGCTCCATCCCCCAGACCGCCCGATGCTGCTCAACTTTCGCATATTCCTGGCCCTCACACTATCCCATCTCAACAAAAGAATCCTGCCGGGGCGTAACGCCTCTGTATAATCCTCTCCCGTGAAGGTTTCGAGGCTGGAAGTCTCAGGCTCGGAATCCAAAATTGACGATTAAGGAGAGGAATCTTGAAAATGGCGAAACTGAAATTGTTCACCCTGGCCGTGTTGCTGGCCGTGGCTTCCAGCATGTGTCTGGCGCAAGCCGCGCCGGCGAGCGCTGCGGATACATCCAAAGCCGACAAGAAGGCGGCGAAGAAGGCAAAAGCGGAAGCGGTGGACCCCTCCACCCTTACTCAGGCCCCGGGCGGCGGTGGCGGCAAGGTGTGGGCGAATACCTCGACCAAGGTATTCCACAAAGAAGGCGATCCCTGGTACGGCAAGACGAAACACGGCCAGTACATGACCGAGGCCGACGCCACCAAGGCTGGCTACCACATGGCGAAGGAGGAGGGGATGGGCAAGAAAGACGAGATGAAGAAGGACGAGATGAAGAAATAGATTCGGAAGATTGCAGACAGAGCCATCCGGCATCGGGTGGCTCTTTATTTTTTGTGCGACGTTTTTGTGCGACGTGTGCGCCCCTGGAGCAAATGAGTGCGGGACCCCGAATATTCTCGCCCTCCGGCTGTGAGGCGAGGGCGCCGGCAAAAGTGAGGGAGTCCGGGCCCTGATTGCACCCGCAGTCGGGTGGCATTTGCCGGTGGGCCCGGGGGAGGTACCTAGTTCCTACTGATATTACTTCGGTAATCTGGGCTTCTTTTGGGGTATTCCGTGTGATATAACGCCGATAGCTGCTCGTCAGGCTTTGGGCTGGGAATTTGGTGGTTTTCTGCCTTGGTTTTCTGCCTTGGTTAAGCGCAGAGCGACAGCAGAGGAGGAGTCGTGACCGAAGCACGTACCGGGAAAAGGTTTCCCCTGCAGTTGCCGATCAAGATTCACAAGGAAGATACCGCGATTGACACCAGCGGCATAACCGGCAATCTGAGCGCGGCTGGCGTGTACATCCGCGCCGATGCTGCGCTCGAGGTCGGCTCACCCGTGGAGTTTGAGATCACCCTGCCCCCGGAAGTGACGGGGGGCAAGGACAATGTTGTGATTCAGTGCCGCGGCCGCGTAGTGCGGACCGACGAGCCCAATGCCAGCGCCGAGTCCGGGGACAATCGGGGCGTCGCTTGCGTAATCGATTCCTACGAATTCATTCGCAACAGTTAACCGGGAGCGCGATCCATGCTGAAGCTTATTCTGGCCGACAATCAGGCGATTTTTCGCGCCGGCATTGCCAAGGTGCTGGCCGTAGAAGACGAAATGCGCATTGTGGCCCAGGCGCAAACTGCCGAACAGATGTTCATGGCGCTGGACAAGTTTCGCGCCGCGGTGCTGATCATTGCCGGAGGTTTTCACTCCGACTTCAACTCCGTCCTCTCCGCTGCCAACAAGAACAAGACCCGCGTCGTCGTCCTCGCCGACACCGGCGAGAGCGCCCAACGCTACATGGCGGCGGGCGCCCATGGCGTCGTCTATCGCAACGTGACCAGCCCGGCGCTGGTCGACTGTGTCCGCAAGATCGCGCGTGGCGAAAGCTGGGTCCAGGATATGGCGGTGCCGAGCGAGTTGACCGAGAACGATATGGTCGGCCTGCGCGTCCGCGACCGCTTGACGGCCAAGGAACTGCGCATCGTGGCGCTCATCGTTCAAGGCTACAAGAACAAGGAAATCGCCACTCAGTTGGGTACAACCGAGCAGGTGATCAAGAACTACCTGCGCAACGTCTATGACAAGATCGGCGTTTCGGATCGGCTGGAACTGGCGCTGTTCACCATTCACCATCGCATCCTGAACGAAGCCGCGGCCGCGACCGCAGCGGCGGCCATCCCGCAACCGCCGCCGAGCCCCGCCATCAGCACCTAGACTGCCTTCGCTGCATTGGCAAAAGGCCGCCCCCGGGCGGCCTTTTGCATTTTCCCAAAATTACTCGGTGTCTTTTTTCTCTCCATCGGATTCCAGACCGGCGCGCGCCAGCGACCTGCGAAGACGCCGCTCTCCGCCCGATCCGCGTTGCGTATCGACGATCTTGCCGTCGCGATCCACGACCACGTAGATAGGATATCGGTTGGCCGCATACATGGCTGCGAGATTGGTGTCGCCGGTCATCACGATGTGACATTTTCGGGGATGGTCCTTCAGGTACTGCTGCACGACTTTCTTGGATTCGCCCACGTCAACCGCGAGCACTACCAGGCCCTTGTCGCCAAATTCCCTGGTGATGTCGTTCACCAGCGATTCCTCGCTCTTGCAGTATGGACACCANNTCGCCTTCGAGCGTCTTGGCGTGGAAGCGGGGCGCGGCTTCGCGTTCGTCCTCAATCGCGATCTCACGATGGACCGATTGAGCAAAAACCAGCGGTACCGACAGGATCACTGCCCACAGAATGCAAACAGTCAACGCATATTTCGCCTTCATGGCCCGAGACTATAACATATTCTGAAACCATGAAGATCAACCTCAGGTTTTGCCTTTGGG
>PMBA01000321.1 GCA_003152795.1 Acidobacteriaceae bacterium
GCGCTCCAATATGCCTCCTATGACTGGACGCGCGAGATGCCGAAGTCCAAACGCCTCATCACCTGGGCCGGGATTTTGATCCAGGGATACGCAATCTATGCCGGATTCTCGCGATCCTTGATTTGGCCTTGGATATGGCCGAAAGGGTTCATTCTCTATCCCACGGTCCTTCTGCTTTACTACTTAGGCCACAGTCTTATGAATGGGATGTTGACCTCGGAGTTTGTCCGCAAGACGCAACTTGAATCCGACCAGACTGCAGCCCGGCAGATCCAACAGACGCTCATCCCCCAAGCATTGCCGGAGTTGCCAGGCTACGAGGTGGGAATGTTCTACAAGCCTTTTCGAGAGGTCGGTGGCGACTACTTTGATGTGATTGAACTTCCAGGTAGCCGAACGCTATTTGTGGTGGCCGACGTCTCGGGGAAAGGGATGGCGGCCGCCCTGCTGGCGGCAAACATACAGGCCCTGGTTCGGAGCATCGCGAGTGTCGAAGCGAATCCGCTGATGTTTGCCAGACAGATTAACCAGCACCTGAGCCGGTACACTCCGGCTGACCGTTTTGTGACGGCGATGTTTATCGTCCTCAGCCGCGAGTCGGGAGAATTGACATTTGTGAATGCGGGCCACAACGCCCCGATTGTGTCTGGTTCCGGATCAACCACATCGCTCGAAGCGACTGGCATGCCGCTGGGACTATTTCCCAACGCGGAGTATGAAACTGGTACCGCTGTTGTTCCTGCTGGTGGTGCCCTCCTCGTGTTCACAGACGGACTGACCGACTCGATTTCCGGGGACAACCCTGAAAACCTTTTGCGTGATGCTCTGGCCGAAGGTGCGGGAACAACGATGTCAAATCTGAAATCCCTAGTGGACCCTGAGTTCAACGAAGATGATGTGACTATATTACTGGTGAAACGTATCGCCCATGCGACAAGTTGAACTTACCACACTCGAAGTGCTCGACAAGCTGGAGAGATTCTACGGCAAGCAGGAGCCGTGCTGGCCCATGGATCCTTACGAGTTCATCCTGTCGTGGCACTGCGGATACGTGGCTCGCGATGCGGCGTGCACAAAAGGCTGGACAAGCTGAAAAGCGAGGTTGGCGTCGAGCCGCACAACTTGCTGGCAGCGACCCCGGGAAAGCTCGCTTCCGCCTTGAAGCCAGCGCCGAACAACGCGGGCGTGCAGGGCGAGAACTCCACTGAAATGAAGGCATCCACGTATCTTGAAGCGCGCCGCCAACTCGATGTGTTGCGGAGGGAAGTCCGCAAGGTGTTTGCCAACGTGGACCTCCTGGTCCTGCCCACCCTTTTGAGCCCACCGGTAACCATCGCACAGGGCGCTAACCCGATGCCTTGAGAATCCCCGCAACACAGCTTCGTTTGCTGTCTTGGCGCTGCCAGCGCTCTCCCTCCCTTCCGGTTTTACGACCGCCGGTCTGCCTATTGGTCTCCAACTTGTCGGCGCGCCGTTAGCGGAGTCGACCGTTCTGGCGCTGGCGCATGCCTACGAGCGCGAAACGGAATGGCACAAAAGGCATCCGAAGCTATAGCTGGCCTAACCAGTCGTAGACGGATTGACCTGCCATTTGCTGGATTGTCGGCAACTCCTACCTTGGGATTACTTCAGGGTTGCTCGTCACTCGGGCACGACACGAGTGTGGGCGACGTTAGGCTTCAAAGGCAGCGTTTTCCGCACGCCGCTCGCCCCGATTCGTTCCTACGAATTTCAGGTGTGAGGTTCTCTACTGTCCCCTTGGCGGGATGAAGGACGCGCGGTCTATCTTGTCGCCGGCTGCATCTGCGCCGCGGTGATACGCTGGCGTGCGGCGGACAGGAGCGCATCGAAGCGCGGATCTGCACGCAGAAATTGGTAATCTTCGTCTTTTTCCAGGCGCTCGATATCGTCGACGGAACTAAAGGTCTCCGCGTAAACCCGCAAGTCTACGAAGGCCTCATCCCGCTTGTCCTCTAGAGCAAGGACGAGAGCCAACTTGTTGGCTGCGGCTGCGGTGACATCATGCGAGGGGCCGAGAACGCGGCGCAGGCCCGCCAGCGCTTCCCGCAGAACCTTTTCCGCTTCCGAGTAATTTTTTTCTTCGATCAGGACATAACCCAAATTACCCAAGGTGAGCAAGGTGCTGGCATTTTCCGGGCCCAGAGTTTGCCGTTGCGCTTCGAACACCTGGCGGTTCAACTTCTCGGCTTCGGCGAAACGCTTTTCCTTGTCCAGGATCATCGCCAGGGCACTCATCGCAACCAGTGTGCCGGGATGTTGCGGCCCCAGCACTCGCCGGGCGGATTCAATCAACTCCTTATGCATTTCTTCTGCGTCGGCGTAATGTTGCTCTTCGGTCAGAATACCGCCGAGATTGAACATATCCCTGAGCACTGAGGGATGATCGGAACCAAGCGTTCGCCGATCCATTTCGAGCGCCTCTCGGGCTGTCTTCTCTGCCTCCGGGTACTTGTCTTCATGAGTGAGAGTGTCGGCCAGGAGCGACAGCGCCGTCGCCGTCAACCGGTCTTGCGGCCACTTTCGCCTCGCCACTTCGAGCGCGTCGCGATTCAACTTTTCCGCTTCGGGGTATCGCGATTCAAACCCAAGAATCCTGGCCAACTGCACCATGGAATCCACGGTGTCACGATGCTCGGGGCCAAGTACCTGGCGGCGAGTCTCCATGGTCTCCCGGCACAACTTCTCCGCCTCTGGGTAGTGACTTTCCGCCAGCACTGCGCCGGAGAGATCCTGCTGCGATTGCAGCGTATCGGGGTTCCTGTGACCGAGAATACGCTGCCGAATTTCCAGGGCGCGCCGGAGCAGAGGCTCGGCCTTTGAGGTGAGCCCCAGGCTCTGATACACGGTGCCCATGACGTTCATCATCTGCGCCTGCAGCTCCGGGTCGTTCGCCAGTCCCGTGTCGATGTCTTTCGCCGA
>PMBA01000388.1 GCA_003152795.1 Acidobacteriaceae bacterium
GGCACCAACTTTACGCATGTTCTGGCTCTCGCCTTCTTCGCCGTCTCCGTATTCTTCGTGT
Organism: Acidobacteriaceae bacterium; assembly: GCA_003152795.1. Classification (GTDB taxonomy): domain Bacteria; phylum Acidobacteriota; class Terriglobia; order Terriglobales; family Acidobacteriaceae; genus Acidiflorens. The sequence goes on from PMBA01000388.1 coordinate 62, forward strand.
ACCGCTCGTTCTACGGGATGCGTATCAGTTCCAAGTAGCTCGCGTGGGGACGGGCGCCCTCGCCCGTCCCGCGTTTAGCAGGAAGCGGGTGATTTGGATCGCGGCAATATTCAGACCGGCGTTCTTCCCAGGGGCACGATGAACTGAATACCGTCGACGTGCTTGCCCTGGAGCCGTTCGTCATTGGTGATAAAAAGATCCACCTTCGCACTGGCGGCGCAGGCCAACTGAATGGCGTCGGGCGCCCTCAGCGACTGCTTCGACCCTTCCGCTCGCATCGCCGCATACACCTTGGCCGCTTTCACATCGAAGGGAATCATTGTCGCCGCACTTGTAATTGCCTGTTCGTACTTCCTGTAAAGTTCAGCGTCGCCCCGCTCCGTGGGTTTCACCAGTATCTCGCCCAGTGTGAGTGTGGAAGTCAGCAGTTGATCGCCTCGGTCGAGCATCCTGGAACGAAGCTGTGCCACGGCCTTGGAGAGCACTCCGTAGTCTTCGAACAGATAAATGAACAGGTTGGTGTCCCAAAAAACGCGACTCATTCCCAGCCCTCACGCAGGCGGCGCACATAATCGTCCGCGTGCTCGTCCGCCCAAAGACCTTTGCCCGAGCCCCGCAACGAAAGCAGCGGGTCTTCCTTCAAAGCATTGTTGTTCGCGGCCAAAGACCACTCGTGGTACCAACTCAGCAGGCCGTTGTAGCCATACGGGAGATCTTCACGCTCGGGCGTGATCTTCGCGCCCTCTCGGTCCGGATGGTAGGAATCGCCCTTGCGGAAGAGTCGCCGGCGCCCCGGGCCAGTTTCCAGCAGCATCCGATACCGGCCCGGATTCGGAGGCCTGTTCGCAACGCAGTGTTGAATGACGTGAACGTACACCCCCCGCCGAAGAGGTTTGTGCAGCCCTTCCCGCTCCGCACGTCGGACAATCTCCTCGACCGCGAAGTCGGCCGCTTCGGGATGATCGCGATGCAGTAAGGCAGTTGCTATCCAAACTTCGTCCGCTACCTTCAGTGCGGTTTGGGTCGCTATATTTCCCATGACGTTATCTCCCCGCATCAAATTTCAATATTACCATGTAATAATGTAATATACATAACATTATACAATTCATGGACTTCCACGGCAGTCTCCACAGTTGTAGAGGGAGCCGGGAACGGGTAGGGCAAGGCTTCACAGCCTGCGGAAGAACCGGGTTTTGCACTTGATTTTGGGTGGCGCAGCGGTTCACCGCTGCGGTAAGTGCATTGCCTTGAATCCGGCTTTAGCCGCTCAGGGCACGCACTCTACACCATCATGAAAACCGCTATAGATGGAGACTTCCCATGGCATAGGATTTTCCCAGCGATTGATTCATGACGGGAACGCGTCGCGACAAACCTGAATCCGCTTCAATAAGCGTTGCGCATCTTGTCCTGAACGCTCTTGGCCAGCTTTTGGATTTCCTGCGCTGTCTTGATCACGTCCATGGAGAGCACATTCCCGCTGCTCTTTTCCACGTGCTGCTTGAGTGCCGTGGTAAGAGCCAGCAGCTTTTCAGTGTCTACCCGTAACTGCGACTGCCGCTCGGCAACCGCCCGTGCGATCATTTCCTGTTGCAGCCGCAGGTGCGGGTCCGTGGACAACGCGTTGTTCATCGCTTCGCGCTCGGCCGCGATCTTCTGCACTCCGGTTGCGATGACTGGCGTTGTTTTCGACTGGGAATTCGCGGGTATGGCAAACAGGGTAAGCGACAGAATCACAATTACAACATACTTCAACATAAACCGTGCTCCTGCATAGCCGTCCGCATTGTGCGAACGCTATCCTCTGTTTAGCACGGTTCCCACCGCCTGCAGAGAGGCTGATGGGCGTTCTTCAAACCGAAAGTAACTGTTCCAGGCGTTTCGCGGCAGCGTGTAATGCCTCATGGGGGTATTGTGCTGCGAGAGGCAAGGGAACCCAGTTTCAATTGCTTGTCCAGCGGCAAGGCGTTACCATCAGGCAAGATGAAGAAAATTATCCAAGTTCACATCTTCAAAGGCGAGACTCACTTCGTCGCCGAATGCATCGACTTGCCCGTCGTTACTCAGGGAAAAACGCTGGACGAACTCGCGCAAAATCTGAGAGAAGCGATTGCCCTCCAGTTGGAAGGTGAAAACCCCGCCGACTTCGGTTTGGCTGACAATCCTTCCATCTTGGCCAGCTTCGAACTTGAGCCGCTGGTGCATGCCGAGACTTAAGGTCCTCTCCGGTGCGGAGGTCGTCAGAGTTTTGTCGATCTTCGGATTCAAGATGGCCTCGCAGCGGGGTAGCCATATCAAGCTGCGGCGGATTGAAGCCGGAGGCGGGCAGCAGACATTGACCATCCCCAACCACAAGAGCTAGACCGCGGAACACTAGGGGCAATCTACAGGCAGGCGTCGCGTTACATTTCCGACAGCGAACTCCGGCCTCATTTCTGCGTAGAGTAACTCCATTCGGTGTCGGCGGATCGGCAGGCCACTTCCCGAAAAGCGCGGGAAGTGGCGCACCCCCGGTTATTTCGGCCAATGTTCAAAGACACACCCGCGTTATACTTTTCCGTTAGAATGGCCCACCCGCCAAACGGGGTCCCCTGACAGAAATTCCTGATGCTGCATATTATTGCTTTGGATCATCGAGTACAGACTCGGTCGCCGGGTTGTGACCTGAATGAAGGGCAGCAGGCGTTCAAGAACTGTTTGCTAAAGACAATTCGCGAAGTTGGCCCCACTCTAATCGCAGAAGAATATAACGAAGAATCTCTGGAGCCCGGTAAGGTTTCCATCGCGAAAAGAAGTCGCCGGTGAATCCATAGAACACAGGTTCTGCGACCCAACAACGGACCAGCGAAGGGCCATCGGCTACAAAAGCCGTAGGTGCATCGAAATTGATATCTCCATGCAGAGTAAGTGGGGCCAAGCGGAGCGTCGCCGAGACGCCTGTGCGATTGAGATAGGTCGATATTTCCCCATACGTGAGAAGTTTTGGCTGGAACGCCTGAACGTGGAAGAGTGCCGCGCTCGAGAAGTGATCTTTGTTTGCGGCGACCTTCACATCGAGAATGACAGCTTTACCAAATTGCTTGACGAGAATGCGGTCCCTTACGCAGTTGTTGAACGCGGCATTGGGATTGCCGAAGATGACCAGGACTACGTAGCTCTAGATTATCTGAGGAAGCACCCAGAAGTCCTGAATGCGCCGTTTTGAGGCGATTCTGATTTCTGTCGTCTGGACAGTTTTCTAGGCTCCGCTTCGGCTGGGCCCGGCACGAAGCGTCAGGGGGCTGTTCTTACTTGGGCTTGGACGGGCGAGGTCGCCCGTCCCCCCACCTGCACAACCTACAACTGGCTCATCTTAGCCAAAAATTCGCTGTTGCTCCCCGCCTTGGCCAGCCGCTCAATCAGCAACTCCAT
>PMBA01000362.1 GCA_003152795.1 Acidobacteriaceae bacterium
ACGAGCACGCTGCTCACTTCAAACCGGTTATGCGGTGCACCGCATAACCGGTTTAATGCGGAGTCCATTTTTATGCGGACTCCGCGCTCGATGGAAGGTGCCCGCCGTCATTTTGCCGTTTTTTTGCTCCGCATATTAGGAGCAGCCTTTAGCATCTCAATCAGTTTGTCCGTTGCCTTGAAGCGGCCAGTCCGCAGTTTCGGAGCGATCACCGATTCGAGGGCTTCGAGCTTCACGGACGGGTCGGCGCGAGTGTAAATCTCCGTCGTTTGCATACTGGAATGCCCAAGCCAGAGAGACACCTTCCGGAGATCCTTGGTGGCTTGCAGGATGGTCAGAGCACAGGTGTGCCTCAGGACATGTGGTGAAACATGTTTTGATGAGAGCGTTGAACAGCGCGTCTCAGCGGTATGGACATGCTTACTCAGGATGTACTCGAAACCGGCGCGAGTCATGGCATCATTGCGAGCATTGGGGAANNTCTTTTCGGCCTTTGCCGTGAATCAGAACGCTGGCTTGCGGTTGCAGCATCATATCTTCGATCCGGAGTCCCACCAGTTCAGAGACCCGCAGTCCACCCGCGAAGCAAAGATGAAGCATCGCTCGGTCGCGGATGCCGTCCCGGACAGTTGGGTCAGGGGCATCCAGGATCGATTGCATCTCCTGAGCAGTGAGGTGCCTGACAAGCCGGGTGTCCGTCTTTTTCGCAGGGATGGCCAGAATCCGTTGGATCTGCTCCAGCGCCGACGGCACGCGATATTCCATGTAGTGCATGAAAGATTTGATGGCTGCGAGCCGGATGTTTCTGGAACCAGCGCCATTGCCACGACTTGTTTCCAGATGGTTCAGGAAGTTCACGATGAGCGGAGCATCCAATTGTTCCAGTTGCAGTTGTGAGGGCGGGAGTTTGAGGCAAACGCTGGCGTATTCGAACAGAAGCCTGAAGGCATGCGCATAGGAGTCGCAGGTGTTGGGGCTGGCACGCCGCTCGATGGGCAGGCGCTGCTGGAGGAAGGCCGCGATGTGTGGGGCGAGAAAGATCATGGCCGGCCACCAGCGAAGAAGCTTTGGCACGAATCCGCGATGTTTCTCATCAGATCCGGCGTTGCCTCCAGATACCAGTACGTGTCGGCGACCTTGCTGTGGCCGAGATACGTAGACAACGCCAACATGTGCTTTGTGATTCGATCCCGGCCATCAGGGCAGGTTTCCAACGCCCTTACTGCGAATGTGTGGCGAAGGGAATGGATTGTGGGGCGTGGAAGCCCCGCTCCACGAGGGAGGCCGATCTTCTCGACGATGTCGTGAAATGCGGTTTCGGCGTCATGCAGCAGCAACGGGCGCCTCCGCAAAGAAACGAACACGTGATCATCCAGTGGGGTATAGGCGCGCCTCCGCAGGAGGTACTGTTCCAGGCNNGGCCTGTGTGGTCTCGTGAAGCGGAACGAGCCGGCTTTTGCGGAACTTTGAACAGCGGATCACCAAGCCATCTGCGGTGATGTCCTGAAAACAGAGATGGATTGCTTCCGACACGCGGAGCCCGGTGCACGCCAGCAGGGCGAAGAAAGTGTTGTAGGTGTGCCCGCGAAAGGCGTTGCGTTTACCCAACCCAGAGGCGGTCTGGAGAATACGCTTGATTTCCTCCGCGGAAAAAATGTAGGGCACCGGTCGCGGCCGGCTCTCACTGCCAAAGACTGTGGGCGGAATTTCGTGGCGTGCATCTTCCGCACGAATGTACCGCGCAAATCGAATCACCTGTCCAAGTCGGCGCGCTCGATGACAGAGCGACGGCGCGGATCCAGCCCACTCGATGGCGGTTTCAGCGCTGACGTAGCGCTTGCCCGCAGCATCGGAGAACGCGGCGAAGCTCTGCAACAGGCTGCCTTCGGACCGAAACGCGAATCCCGTGGCGCGGCGTACCGCGATGTACGACTGCACGGACTGGGTCAGCATGATTTCACCTCCGGCCATGGCTGCGCAATCTGCCGCAGAGTGATTACGTCCACCTTGGCGTAGATCTCCGTGGTCGCGGTGGAACGGTGCCGGAGAACGCCCGCGATCTCCTGCAACGACGCGCCTTGCCGGAGCATAGAGCTTGCTACCGAATGGCGGAGAACATGAGCGGCACCACGGCTCGGGCAAACGACACCAGCCCGGTGCATGGCCTGGGCGGCGATCATCGAGACTGCACAGTGATTCGCGAGAGCTCGAAAAGGCGCCCGGGATCGAATAAATAGCGCATCCACGGCGGTCTGAGGACGACCGTCCTTTATGTAGCTGGCGATCGCATCGCCAATCTCCTGCGTCAACGGCATCAGTGTCTGCCGTCGGCCCTTCCCTGAAACGGAGATCGCAGCTTCCTTCCAATCAAGGTCGCCCAGCCGAAGTTGCACGACATCGCCCGCCCGAAGCCCCAAGCGAGCGAGCAAAAGTAGAATGGCGCGATCCCGTTTGCCGGCCGGCGTAGCCGGATCACACGAAGCAATCACCCGTTCGACTTCCTCGGGCTGCAAATACCGCGGCAAGGACCAAAGCCGCCAATGTGCGAGAACGGGGATGGATCCCTCCAAACCGGCGGCGCACTTGCCGTCGGCGATCAGAAAGCGCAAAAACATGCGGACAGCCGTGGTGCACTTCTTCGCCGATGCCCATCCGCAACGTTGACTGGTATCCAGGATAAACTGCCGCAGGTTCTGCGCATCAAACGTGCCGGGATCTTCTCCCAACTTCTTCAGCAAATCACGAACGGGGATGCGGTAGCCGTAAAGAGTGGCATCGCATGTCCCGCGCTGCTGCCGCATCCAGTCACAGAATGAGACCAGCAGTGCCGGATCCACAATGACCTCCTTCACGATTCGGGTCGTGACGATATCAGCAAACCGGGCATAGCGGAGGAACAGACGCGCACCCTTCCGGATGTCCCTCCTGTGCGTGCGGCCATACCGTGGGCACCGGCATCGATTTAGATGATGGACAAACTCCTCAATCGTTCGTTCGTCCAATGCCGCGACCGTTCTGCCTTTCCGCCCAAGCCAATGGATCAAGTGTTCGGCCGCTCGAATGTGCCTCCGAGCCGTTATCTCTGCATAGCCCGNNAACATGACATCCTCCTTTTAGGACGTCATGATTATGCGAAGTCCCGAGATCACGGCGTGAACGGCTCAGCAGGCCTGACGGGCTTCGCCCACCTGCTACGGCCGATCGCTCCGCATAAAAATGGACTCCGCATTAAACCGGTTATGCGGTGCACCGCATAACCGGTTTGAAGTGAGCAGCGTGCTCGTGCGCTCGTAGCGCCGCATGATGATCTCCAGCAAATCCTCGGCGGCCGTCAGGGGCAACTTGCGCATGCCGAAATCGTCGATGATGAGCAGCGGCACNNTTCCAGCAGCACGTGCGTCTCCCGATACATCACGCGATAGTTCTGTTGGATGGCGGCTTGGCCGATGGCTTGAGCCAGATGAGATTTACCCGTGCCGCCCGGGCCGAGGAACAGTGCGTCCTCTCGCTTGCCGATGAAGACACAGGTCACCAGGTCGAACACCAGGCTTCGATTCATCTTCGGGTTGAAGGTGAAGTCGAAGTTGGCCAGAGTCTTATGCGGATCTCGGAAGGCGGCCTGTTTGCGCCGGCGCTCCAAGAGTCTCTCGCTGCGGCGGGTAAGCTCGTCGCTCACCAGACAGGAGATCAGATCGCTCGGCGCCATGGCTTCGGCCTGCGCCTGGCGCAGTCTGGTTTCCAACACGGCGGCTGTACCGCCGCGCCGGAGTTGTCGTAATGCACGTTGTAATTCAATGAGGTTCATTCGTTGCTCT
>PMBA01000049.1 GCA_003152795.1 Acidobacteriaceae bacterium
TTAGAGTCATCGGACGCCCGTTTGAACAGCCCTCCCCCGAAGTCTGCTCACCACCACCCTACCTCCTGGTCTGTGTCGTGGGAATGGCTCGGATGGGCTACGTGGCGGCACTGCTGGGCTAGACTCCTGTGCGTTTTCATGAGGTATGGCTCCAACGCAATACCTGGCCCCGCCGCGGACCTGTACCGCCAGTTAACCCGAGTTTGGTACTTTGGGGTAGATCTCCATCAGTGTGAATAAGATGGACGGAAGCAGATGGCTGAGAGGGTCTGCCTTGAACCACAATTCGACGCCTGCCTCGGAACCTCGGGAACACCGTCACCCGAGTCTGTCGATGATGTCGTCTAATTGCTCGCTCAGCGCCTTCGTGACCTCTTGTAGCTGAACCAGGCTGCCTCGTTGAAAGTCGATATCGGTTCTTTTCAAGTCATCGGCCAGAGCCTGGCAAAGCTGGTAGGCGACACGGATCCGTTCTCCCGCCAGGAACGAGAGAACACTGGTTGAGTCCTGATCGATCTCCTTGCGGGCGACGTATTGCTGCGCAGCCCAGGCGGCAGTCCTGACTCGATTCAACGCATCCCGGAAGTCGCCCAGGACACGCGGGTCCAGATCGCCAGAGAGCAACAAACTGTGCAGACCCTGAAGCTCCGATATGCCCATTTCCAGGCGGGACGGAACGTTGGGATCGCCAAGCTCCGGCGGTGTAACGATTGGCGGAGTCGTTGGCGCAGACGGAGCCTGTTCCTTCTTCAGCTTCCGAGCAGGGGCTGCCTTACGTCCCGCGCTCCGGTCTACCATTGCACCCTCCTCGCTTTGAGGCACGCACCATAAACCAAGTGATTTGACTCCGCCCTGGCATCGTTGTCGAATTCCGCTCCCGGGTCAGTCCCCGGGGATTAGCTAAACATCTTTCAGTTGGTCCTCATCCAGCCCGAAGTAGTGCCCGAGTTCGTGGATGACCGTCAGCCGGATTTGTTCTCGGACTTCGGCTTCGCTGGAGCAGACTGCTTCGATATTTTTCTGATAAAGCACGATGTGATCGGGTCCTGTCGGCAGGTCAAATATGCTCTTCCGGGTCGTGGGCACGCCCTGAAAGACACCCAGAAGCAGCCGCCTTTGCTGCCCCGACTGCGCTGCGGATTGCTGGTTCGGCGGCATATCCTCGACCAGAACCGCAACGTTACGAATGCGACTGCGAAACTCTTTCGGCAGCGAGTCAATCGCCTCCTCAACCGTCTTGGCGAAGAGTTCACGCGTCATCCTTCACCCAATGAAATGGCTCTCTCACTCCGAGTAGCCGTCGTCGGTGGTGAAGCTTTCGTCGTCACCTTGTTTGCTGTCGTCTCCGTCTTCTTCTTCCTCATCCTCTTCTTCCTCGACTGGCTCCTGTCGAAGAAAAACCTCGGCAGCGATTGACCAATCCGGAGGGTCTGAGTCCGGGCATTCTGCAAACATTCTTCTCAATCGTACTCCTCGCAGCCTTTGGCAACGCAGCCAGCCATGGGTAGCGCCACCGAGACACAGCAAATGTTGCCGATGCTGAAATGTGATGACCCAACCATGGTCCAGAAAAGTGTGGTGCAGTCATCGCATCGGAGAGATACGAGACTGCACCAGAGGGAATAGTCGGGGTCGTTCGCTCAGGAACGCGACAAGGCCCTTCCCGTCAAAGAGCACCTTGTCAGGCGTCAAATTTAGCAACTCGCATAAATTGCTGTCTGTTCAAAATTGCACACTTCTGGGCGCTGCGAAGCGACCAGGTGAAATTACGCCGCCTTCACTGCAGCGGCGTGATGCTGGTATCGCAGGTGGTTATCACGGATACCGCGCCGCGCACCACGGCGTCGGCGAATGAACAGAAATAGCGCACACCGGTTTGGTTGGGAACCGAGGGCGCGGCAATCACCGCATAGGTCGCCGCCGGAGTGCCGGTCACTCCCGACAGTGTGAACGTGTAGCCGTTTTTAGTGCCGGAAGCAAGCTGAGTGTCAATCAGGCAGGCGCCGGTCGAGCTCGGCGGAGCGCACGCCGTCCCTCCCATGGCGCCCAATGTAGCGGCATAACCCACCGTGGGATACGCAGAGTTATAAGAAATCTGAGCTGTGTTCAGGGTTCGTACCGCTCCGACCGCGGACGCTTCATTGGCCGACATCCGGGCCCGCAGCAGGTTCGGGATCGCCATCGAAGCGATGATGAGGATGATCGCCACAACAATCAGCAACTCAATCAGTGAAAACCCTTTTTGTTTCCTCATGGGTGGACTCCATTCGATTGTGCAGTAAGAGAGGAAAACTCGGACTCGCGACACTCTACTTAACGCACATCGCACTAGCGAAGAACAACCGGCTAATATCCGCGGCATGCGGCTCCGGTCAGCCTCAGTCTACACCTGGTAAGTCGAATTTTCCTTTGCCCGGTTCGAGCGGAACACCTAGTCGTCCCGTCCCGCCAAAGCAACCTCGTTGAGCCTGTCGTCGGTACGGGCTTGAGGTTTTCGCCCACCTGTCCGGCTCCGGAGTTTTGTCTGTAGCAGGTCGAGGTACACGTAGTAAACCGGCGTGATGTAGAGCGTCACGACCTGCGAAAAGAGCAGGCCACCCACTACCGCCAGCCCCAGACCTCGCCGCGAGTCCGCGCCCGCGCCAAAACCAATCGCAATAGGGAGCGTTCCCATCAGGGCCGCCATGGTCGTCATCATGATGGGCCGGAACCGGATGAGCGCGCCTTCATATATGGACTCCTCCGGGGTTTTTCCTTCGGTCCGCTCCGCTTCCAGCGCGAAGTCGATCATCA
>PMBA01000096.1 GCA_003152795.1 Acidobacteriaceae bacterium
CTTTCCGTCATTCTCACGGTCGATCACGCGGACTTCGCGACTTATCGCATCGAAGGGAAACGGCAGTTCCGGGTGTTGCCGAGGAAACGACCGTAGCTACGGGCAGCTGTTCACCCGCTCTTCGAACAACATCCCAAGCGTGACACGTTTGTGGAATCCCAGGTCTCGAAAAGCGCGAGACCCTTCGACAAGCTCAGGGCAGGTTCTGGGGCACCCCCGGCTGGGGAATCACGACTCTCTGATTACGCCTGCGCTTTCCTTTCCAAATCGCGACAAACAGTACGCTGCATCTGCCGTTTCATCTTTCAGCACAAGCTTCGCCACCTTCTCGCCGAGCGCGGGACCATGTTTGAATCCGTGGCCCGAGCCGCCGCCGACGATCCACACATTCGCATTGCCCGGATGCCGGTCGACGATGAAGTTGTGGTCGGATGTATTTTCGTACTGGCAGACGCGGGTTTCGACCAGCGGCGCATCTTTCATCCCCGGAAAACGGTACGCGAGATAACGGCGCGCCTCGGTCAGCCGATCCTCGCTCACCAGGCGCTGCCCTGACGTTGGATCGAACTCCGGCCCGCGCGTGTCATCCGCAAGCTTGAAGCCGCGTCCCTGGTTTCCAGGGATTCCGTACATGAAGTGGTCGCTGTGATCGGCCCACACCGGCACGTTCCCCTCGTTGTAGCGCGGATCGCCCGCGGGAGTGCCAAAGAAGAACACGTCCTGTTTGGTCGAAACAAAATGCCGGCCGACCGCGCGCGGGAACAGCTTTCCCAGCCACGGACCACAGGCAAAGACGTAACGGTCGGCGGCGATGGTCGCGCCTTCTGATAACTGCAAGGCTTTCCACTCGCCGCTCTCGAGATCCTGCGCCGCAACCATTGCTTGCCGATACTCTCCGCCTTCGGCCACGAACCGGTCAACCACCGCCTGGGCTGAAGTGCGAGCCAGCAGATATCCGCTCTGCGGTTCGTAGATGCCCCACGCGACGTTCTCGAAATTGATCTGCGGCCAGCGGCGGACGAGCTCTTTCACCGCAAGCTCCTCGAAGGGGATTCCGGCATCTTGCAGGAAGGGAAGCGAGCCGCGCTCGAATGCGCCCTCGCCTCCGGCCAGCCACAGCACTCCGATGGGGAAAAAGAACCTGCGCTTCCACTGTGCTTCGTGCTCCTTCCAGAGATCGAGAGCGCGCGCCGCCAGTTTCGTATAAGGCTGATCGGGCCCATAAGCGCCGCGGATGACCCGCGTCTCGCCTCCCGAAGATGCCCGCGAATTTCCCGCACCCCAGGCATCGAGCAGCGTGACCCGCGCTCCGGCGCGAAGGAGATAGAGAGCGGTCCATCCGCCGAACGCGCCTGCGCCAACTACCGCGATATGTGGCTTGCTCGTCATNNCTCTGCGCCTCGATTCCTGGCTATTTACTAGTGTAGTGCGTCAGACCGATCGACCTCTATGAGTCGCCGATTTCCCCCGTGCCCCTCGGTGCCCCGCCGTGGTAAATGCCTTTGACTCCCCCATCTAACGCCAAAATCATACCGGATCATTGACGGGAAGATCATTCGCCACCCGAAACACCGGTGTATGCTTGGTGATCAGGACGCTTCCTTGCTAAGATTTGAGAGGGATGCTGTCCAGTCTTGCCTAATGCCACACTACAACAGAGCACCGATAACGGAAGCGCTGATTGACATCAGAACCGAGGCGTCTCAGCTTCGATTTGAGGATTTGCAGGCGCTTAAAAGGCATTTGGGCGATTATCCAAACGAAGAAACCAGAACGCTGGGTGAGTTTAGGTTTCAGTTTGGACAAGAAGTGCAGGCCGCCTCGCATCAGAAGCCTTGGGCTCTCTTATTTCGCAATCAAGGGAACAACCAGGTCGTTCAGTTCCGCATGGACGGCATTACCTTTAGCCGCTTGGAACCATATGAAACCTGGGAACGCCTGTCCTCGGAGGCGAGACGCCTTTGGGATATTTATCGTCAGGCTGTAGGCGCCCAAAAGATTGTCAGAGTCGCTGTGCGTTATATCAATCTGTTCAAACTGCCCGGCCCTAGCGTTGAGCCGGAGGAGTATCTGAACATTTTCCCGCAAGTCTCGCAGAAGTTGCCGCGGGAACTTCGAGACTTTGGACCGTTTTCTATGAGTTTGCCCATGCATCAGCCCGACCTAGAGGGCATTCTTGTGATAAACGAGCGAAATGCACTGCAGGCAGAACCGGACATCGTACCGATTATTGTGGATTTCGATTTGTACGTTGACAATCCACCGGTCAGCAATGAAGAGGAATTGTGGGCATTTTTCGAGAGGCTACGAGAGCGCAAGAACCTCTATTTTGAAGCGTCCATTACGGATAAAACGCGGGAGCTCATAAGCTAATGGCCTTGGTAGCGTCAACTGAAATGCAACGTAACTATAAGTTCACATACCTCCCAGAATCCAACGCTGTGGGTAGGGCAGGGCGTTCCCTAAGGAGCAGTAGTGAAGGCGAATTGAATGATTTCGTGATGAGCAGCGTGTTTTGGCACCGAACCTGTTTATTCCAAAGAACGTATTCGAAACTCTACGACCTAGCAACACTGAAGAGCAATTGGGATAGTTATGGTGCGCCGTCCCCGAACCAAATTGCTTTCGATAATGCTTTGCGGATTCTGAAGTTTATGAAAGCCTCTGATCTAGAGGCAATGAATGTTGTCCCTTCAGCCGAAGGCGGAATTGGCCTTTGTTTTAAGAGAACGGATCGTTATGCGGATATCGAAGCCTTAAACGACGGGACAATTCTCGGAGTGCGCTATGTGGGGATGGAAACGCCGGTTCTTATCACTGTGGACGGCAGTGACGACTCAATTAGGGCGGGTTTGGACCAAATCAGAAATCACATCAGTGCATAGCCGTCCAACAAGAATGAAAAGAAACGGTCGGCCCGAGGACCCGGTGTTTGAGGGTTCCGAAAAGTTGTTTCGCCGGTATAAAAGCGAACACATCGTTGGCGGATCGTTTACCGGAGTTGGGTTGTCATTCAAGAATGCTCCATCAGTAAATCGCGAAAAATACAGCGAACCCAAAGACGTACTCTTCTCGGAGTCCGACGAGTTTGCAAATTGGGGCGTTGTTTCGTTCCGAGTACAGGAGATACCCCCTCGGTTGCCGCCCGACAATCCCCGGTACAATGTGTCACCTAGACACACCCCGCTGGAAGATAACTACGCCCATACTGAGGTACATTGCGAAGGCATTTCGGCTGCGGGATACGTAGAACCAGCGTCCGCTATTCGCAAGATCCTTCGCACCACGCTTGGCCAGAGAATCAGAGTTGAGATCGAGTCCCGAATGTAACTTCCAAACATTCTTGCTGCCGTCCGCTTAGTACGCCTTAGTACGCCCCGGCCCGCTTTACCCCTGGGATCGGGGGTGAACTTTCCCGTTCGTATAGCTTCACTCTGTCCATTCCTTGACACCCCAGCCCATGCTCCCTAGAATTCGATTAGGCGGTAGTGGCAGAATCTTAATCTAAGCCACTGCATCT
>PMBA01000326.1 GCA_003152795.1 Acidobacteriaceae bacterium
GCGGACGAGTAGCCGAACAGCTTCTCGGCGCCTGAGTTCCAAGCGGTCACGGTTCCATTCAGAGTCTTGCTGATAATGGCGTCATCGGAGGACTCGACCACGGCCGCCAGGCGTTCGCGCATTTCTTCCGACTGTTTCCGTTCGGTGATGTCGGTGCGGATGGTGATGTACTGGCGCGGCTTACCCTCGGAGTCGAGGAGCGGAACGATGGTCGCATCCACCCAGTAGGTCGAGCCGTCCTTGGCCCGGTTTCGAATCTCGCCGTGCCAGACCCGGCCCTTCCCGATGGTGTCGTACATCTTCTGGAAATACTCTTTCGGATGGTAGCCGGAATTGAGGATGTGGTAATTCTGACCAATTGCCTGCTCTTTGGAATATTGACTGATGGCGCTGAACCGATCGTTGACATAAGTGATCGTCCCCTGCAGGTCGGTTACCGCCACGATGGCGTGCTGATCCAGAGCAAATTTTTGCTCGGCCAGTTCCTGAAGGGCAGCCTCGCTGGTGGCCAGGCTCTCCTTCAACGCCTCTTGCGCCAAGGTCCGTTCGGCGATCTCGGATTGCAGAGCCGCCGTGCGCTCGGCCAACCGCCGCTCCAGTTCGGCGTTTAGAACATCGCTGCGATCGACGATGAAGGCGATCCAGGTGAGGAAGGCAACCAGTGCGGTGCCGCACAATATCGCCAGCACGCTCGCTTCCACCCAGGTGAAGTTAGCCTCCGTAAGCGTGGCCTTCGACACCGACCAGCCGATGAGACCGAGGATCAGCAGGGCGGCGGGAATTGCGCTTCGCAACAACCTCGCTCCCGCGTTCTGGCTGGTCAGAAGCCCGCCGATGGCCCAGGTCGGCCGCGAGGACACCAGCCCACACGCCAGGACCAAGCAGGTCACGGCGGCTGGCAAAGCCATGGTAATGCCGGACGCTCGGGGCTGTAGACCCAGGGCGAAGATTCCAAAGATGGCGCCGAGCGCCGCTCCAAAAGCAAGAAGCTGGGCCGGCCAATGGCCGCGTCGCGTCTTCCAGTCCAGCAGCAGGAGCGCGGTACCGACAGCTAGGAAATCCAAGGCTGCGATGAGGGCCATCAAGCCCGGCCGCGCTCCCGCAATCGCCTCGGCGGGCGGAACGACGGCCAGCAACCGATCAATGTGTAAATCCCAGCCAAAAACGTGTTCCGCCAAACTTAGCAGGCCCACCAGGCAGACGATGGCCGCCGCGGCCTTGGCGCCAAGTCTCCGGTTCCTCGCGCTGTGCCACCCGGGCGATTGGTTGTCCCCATTTCGCTGCAACCACAGGGAGACGCCGAGCAGAACCAGGCAGGCAGCGGCGTTGGGCACAATCCTTACCGGCGTGGCTACCCAGGTGTCGAGAGCGGCAAGGTGAAGTTTCCATCCTGCCAAGGCTGCCAGCCCGGCCACCACGGCAAACCCAGCGGCGGTGGAGGCGAAGACACTCAGCCGCTTGACCAGGCTGGCGACAAGGCCTTCCTGCGGCGCTTCCTCCACCCGCTTGCGCTCGGCAATTTCCCGTTCCAGTTTGCGATTTACTTCATCCAAGTACATGCGGCCGGGCAGCGAAATCATCCTCGGGGCCAACGGGATGAGCATCGCTGCGGTCAACACGGAAACCACCGCTGTGATCGCCTTGACCACTCCCGAGATCAGGTAACTGCCGTGCCAGACGTTCCAGACTTCCATCACGTGGCTGGTGCCGCAAGCCAAAATGAACGCCCCGAACATCCAGAAAATCCGGTTGAAAATCACGCCGCGGTTCTTGCGAATGAAATAGATGAGGATAACGGGAATGCAGTAATACGAAAGTGCGATTACGCCGTCTGCGATAACATGCAGCCACACCAGACGCGGATCCCATAGGTAGCAGAAACCGTGAGGCATGAAATCGGAAGAAAACAACAGTTTGAAGAACTCCGTCATCCCAGGTCTAGCCTCATGGGGGAGTTATCGGCAAAGATGTTTACAGTTGTCAGCAAAGAGGCAGGTTACGAAGGGCCAAGGCGAACAGTTGTAGAGGGAGATTCCAAGCAGGGTCCGGAATCCGATCTTTTCTCCATCGGCGGCACCGCCGGAAGTGGTTAGCGAACCTCGGATGAAGTTGGTGGCATGGAAGCGGCAGTCGTACATTCGAAGACTGAATCGAGTGAGGTCAGGGGCCGGTGGCGGGCTCAGACTGTCCCGCCGGTGCCACGCTTTCCAATTGGCTTCGGAGTTTCTTCACCAATTCGTGAACCGACTGTAGCTTTTCGGTCGCTGCGGCTGGCATCCCGGAAATTGCCAGCGCCAGGTCCATCGACAAGAGCAGCGCCGTGACCGTCCCATTCAGGTCGCTTCGCAGCCCCGCGATTGCCGCGTGCCGGGCCGTCCGTTCCTCGCGCCGGCGGCGCTGCACCGCCGCCTGCACTTCCCGCACCAGACGGTCCATCCCGGTGATCGCCAGATTGACGTGCACCGGAATGGCCGTACCCAAGTGCTGGAGCGTGGTTTCCGCCTCATCCGGTTCAGTTTCGAGCAGGTACTGATCGAGCACAACGGCCAGGTAACATTCCGCCCGCAAAAGTGTGGAGGCACGGGCCAGCTTGTCCGCAACTGCAATCTTCTCGCCCGTCGCCTCATGCAGTGCCGCGGCGCACTCCGATGCCCGCTCGCTCGGCGTCACAAGAAGGATCATGCTGAATCCTTCGCAAGTGCCGGGCCAATTGACTTAGCCTGGAAATGAATGAGTTATGCGCTCGGGCTCCCGCTGCGACGTTCCGTTCTGGCACCGGCGCTTGGCCCGCAGCTCAGTTTTGGGACTGGGGCAATTTGTAATTGGCAATTTGTAATTTTGACCATGGGAGCCGCATCCGAGGGAGCCACCCGATTCTCAATTACCAATCACAAATTTCAAACTACAAATTCAGTTTTGCGACTCGTATTCTTTCAGCTTGCGGTACAGGGTCGTCTTGCCAATGCCGAGCAGTCGCGCCGCCAGCATCTTGTCTCCGTTGACCTGCGTCAGCGCATTCAGGATGGTCTGTTTCTCCAACTCCGCCATGGGCACGATGCCATTGGACGGCGCGCTCATCGCCATCAACTCGATGGGCGCGCCGTAGATCTGGGTGGGAAGATCGCGCAGCTGAATCTCGTGCGCGCTGCTGAGCGCACATGCGCGCTCCAGGGCATTCTCCAACTCTCTTACGTTGCCCGGCCAATCATAATTCAGCAAGGCCTTGAGCGCTTCGTCGGCAATTGTCTTCTCAATGCCCGCGTCGCGCCCGATGTGTTCCAGGCAATGCGCCACCAGGAGGGGGATGTCCTGTCGGCGTTCGCGCAGCGCTGGGATCCGCAGGGTCAGCACATTCAGGCGGAAAAAAAGATCGCGCCGGAATGTGCCCTCCGCCACCGCACGTTCGAGGTCGCGATTGGTCGCGGCCAGTATGCGCACATTGATGGGGACCCGCTTCACGCTGCCCACGGGACGAATCTCCTTCTCCTGAATCGCCCGCAGCAGCTTCGCCTGCAAGTCCACCGGCAGCTCGCCAATCTCGTCGAGAAATACCGTGCCCCCTTCGGCGATTGCCAGCAGTCCGTCCTTCGGATTCGTCGCACCCGTAAAGGCGCCGCGCACGTGCCCGAACAGTTCGCTTTCGATCAGCGTCGGCACCAGCGATCCGCAGTCGACCGGAATGAAGGGCTTGTTGCGGAAGATGCCGGCCAGGTGAATCGACTTGGCGACCAACTCCTTGCCCGTTCCACTTTCCCCCAGAATCAGCACCGGATGCGAACTCTGTCCGGCTTTCGCGATGATGCGGTAGAGCTTCTCCATCTCCGGCGCACGCCCGATAATGTTTCCGAACCCCTGCCGCGATTTGATGGATTCCCGCAGCACGCGGTTCTCCGTCTTGAGCCGCAGGTGCCCCGCCACGCGCTCGAGCAAGAGCCGCAGTTCTTCCATGCTGAAGGGTTTGGTCACGTAGTCGTAGGCGCCATCCTTCATCGCCTGCACTGCCGATTGCACGGTTCCATACCCGGTTACGACAATCACCAGCGCGTCCGCTCGATGCTTCCTGATCGCGTGCAGGGCTTCGAGGCCGCCGGCGCCGGGCAGGCGCAAGTCCAGCAGCACGGCATCTGTGCTCGAGTTGTCCAGCAACCGGTAGGCCTGTTCGGCGGATTCCGCCACCTGCGTGTTGAATCCGAGCGATTGCGCCACCTCGCGGCAAGCCTCGCGGATGGTGCGGTCGTCGTCCACGATCAGAAGGTTCAAGAAGTTCGCTCCCTCGATTTGCGGGGCATGGCTGTGGTTGTTGAGGACGGCGGCGGTCGATGCATTGAACATGGCGATTCTCCACTGGTGAAAGTTGTATTGAAGGTTGATACGGGGCTAGCCGGGTATCCGCAGA
The DNA here is from genome assembly GCA_003152795.1 of Acidobacteriaceae bacterium. Classification (GTDB taxonomy): domain Bacteria; phylum Acidobacteriota; class Terriglobia; order Terriglobales; family Acidobacteriaceae; genus Acidiflorens. Next base: position 4,397 of record PMBA01000326.1, read on the forward strand.
CGCGGAAAGCCGCGCCGCTACGGGAAGCAGACGCACGGTCATGGGCTTCGCAGAACTTCCACTACGCGTTCGATTAGAGCCCTTCGGGAAAAAGGCTTGCGAATCAATTCGACCGTGCCCACTGCCGATTCCACGGGCACGTCCTGGTATCCGGAAATCAACACGACCTTCAGGCCCGGTTTTTGCCGGACCAGTGTTTCCGCCAGTTCCTGGCCATTCATGCCGGGCATAGTGCAGTCGGCGATCAGGAGGTCGACGGCGCCGGAGTGTTCCGCGAAAAGATTCAGCGCTTCTTTCCCGCTGGACGCCGCTAGAATCAAGTGACCGGCATCCAGCAGGACGCGGTGCATCGATTTGCGCGCGGCGGGATGGTCGTCCACCAGCAAAATAGTTTTGCGGCCGGTCTCAAGAACGACTTTGGCCGGGGGAGCCACCGGTTCGCTCGCCTGTGTCGGGAACTCCGCGATCGAAGAGCGCTGGCGGGAAACTTCGACCGCCGGGAAAAACACTTCGATGCAGGTGCCGCGGCCCGGTTCGCTCTCCACCTCGATTATTCCGCCCGCTTCGCTGACGATGCGCTGNNATTCCCGGGAATCTCGGCCGCCCGCGTGCTCAGCCTGATCGCGCCGCCCTGCGGCATGGCGTCGCGCGCGTTCAGCGCAAGGTTCATCAGGATCTGCCGCAGTTGCGCCGGATCGGCCAGCACAAGTCCGGCGTCCGAGTTGAGCACCGGGTCGAGCAAAATCACCAGTTCAATCGGTTCGCCGATCAATCGCCGCAACAGGTTCTCCATGGAAGCGACAATTTCATTGATCCGAACCGGGCGCGGCTCCGCCGCTTGCTTGCGCGCGATGGCCAGCAGTTGATGCGTCAAGGCCGCCCCTTGTTCGCCCGCCATGCGCACTTCTTCAACGTGCTGGCAGAGTTCGCTCGACTCCGCTCCACCGCCCTCCGATCCAGCGCTCTCCAATTCACCGTTCGCCAGGAGTGCGTTTTTCGGGCCGCCGTTCTGCAATCCAGCGCTCAGCAGATCGCAGTACAACAGGATGCCGGTCAGCAGATTGTTGAAGTCGTGAGCGATTCCTCCCGCCAGCCGTCCGATGACTTCCATTTTTTCGGCCTCGCGGAGATGTTCTTCCACGCGCTTGCGCTCGGTCGCGTCCGCCAGCATCGCGATCAGAAAGGCGGGCTGCATTCGCGCGTCGCGGCCGAGGGATACGGTCAGATGTCCGCAGAGCTCGGAACCATCGTTTCGCCGGTAGCGCTTTTCGATTTCGAAGGAGCTGCGCTCGCCGCGCATCAATTCGCCCAGCCATCGTTCGTCGGACGAAAAGTCGCCGTGATGAAGTTCGCGGCCGATTTCCGGATAGAGCCCGCGGCGAAGGTCCAAGTAGAGCGCGCCCGCGTGCGCGTCGGTCAGTTCCTGCTGGCTGTAGCCGAGCATTCTGGCGAGAGCGGGATTCGCTTCCAGAATCTGACCATCGAGCTGGCAAATCCCGATGCCAATCGCGGAACCTTCAAACATCGCCTGCAAGCGCGGCTCGCGATCGTAATCGCGTGCCCCCGGAAATTGAGCCATGACGTTCATGACGGCACCCTTCCTCGATATTCCTTTGGTTGCCCGACCGATTGCTGGCACTGTTTGCGGCCCGGAGAAACCGCAAGGGATACCCGGTAGCGCCAGCCCATGGCGACGACTGGGATTCCAAACTGGGGAAAAGCAGTCCAATTTTCCGCGAATGGGCCGCGCTAGCCTGATTCAGGAAAGAGTGTAGTACGAACCGCGNNATAATTGATATTCTGATGGGGGTAAACATGCCGTCCGATCCCAATCGCCGGGCGATCATCCTGCTGACGCTGACCGTCCTCTGCGCCTGCGGCCGTCCCCCTGGTGAGAGTGCTTCGAATGCGGTTGATTCACAGAAGCTGCCGTTCGATCGGCAACCGCGCACGACCGGCGTGTCGCCCAGCCAGTCGTTGATTCCATCGACCACGAAGCTACCCGAGGGAACGCCCATCCCGATTCGGCTGCAGAGCGCGCTTTCGAGCGCGTCGTCCCATGCGGGAGACACCTTCAACGCCATCATCGATGAGCCGGTCGTGATCGACGGCCAGACTTTACTCGGAAGCGGAACGCCCGCGAAAGGCCAGGTGCTTGAGGCCAGGGGCGCCGGGCGATCGTCCGGAAACTCGCTCGAAAGCCCACTCGAACCCGGCTATCTGCGAATCGTACTGGTGAGTTTGAACGTCGGGGGGAGGTCGATTGCGATCGAGACGTCCAGCATTTTCGCCAAAGGTGGTTTCCGCGAGGAGCGCAGCCCGGCGACCGGCGCGGCTTCTGGCGTTAGTCCAAAAGATAGAGACAAGGATATTGTGTTCGGCACCGATCGCCGTCTCAACTTCCGTCTTGCTCAGACCGTAGACCTGCAATCATACTGACCGGCAATAAGCAGTATGATGATCTGTCAGGCCGGGACGTGAGATCAACTTCTACGGGACAGACGTTTCAAAGTTGGCCTCAAACGCTTCGGGCCGGCAATCTCGCCTCTCAATCCACGAAACCCGCGGCAGTAGAGCAGCATCGGGTAAACGAGGGATGACGGGCCAGAGGAATCACCATGCAAATCCGTTTTATACGCACGCTTTTGTTCGCACTCGTCGTGCTGTCGATGTCAGCAGCATCGTTCGCGCAAATTGGCGTGGCCATCACGATCGGCCCGCCTCCGCTACCCGTTTATGAGCAGCCTGTTTGTCCGGGCGACGGTTACATTTGGACGCCGGGGTACTGGGCCTATGACTACGACATCAGCGATTACTACTGGGTGCCGGGCACGTGGGTGATGGCGCCGGAGATTGGTTTTCTGTGGACACCAGCTTATTGGGGTTGGGGCGGCGACAGGTTTGTTTTCTATGATGGATATTGGGGGCCGCATATCGGTTTCTATGGCGGAATCAATTACGGTTTCGGTTATTTTGGCGATGGATATGAAGGCGGACGCTGGGACGGCGGACATTTTTTCTACAACCGATCGGTAAACAACGTGAACATCACGGAAATTCACAACGTTTACAACACTACCGTGATCCACAACGACGTGAACCGGGTCAGCTACAACGGCGGCAACGGTGGAATCAACCGGCGTCCGAATCCGCAAGAAGAGGGGGCGGCGCGTGACCGGCACGTGGCGCCGGTAGCGGCTCAAACTCAACATATGCAGGAAGCGCGGAACAACCCGCAGCAACGCGCGTCGACGAATATGGGCAAGCCAGGGGTGGCAGCGACACCGAGGCCGGGAGACTTCAAGGACCGGGGTGTGGTGCCGGCCAAAGAGGCAGGGGCTCCTTACACCCCAGCCAACCGTGGCGGAAGTCAGCCGCGTCCGGAGAGCAACATCGCCCGCCCGACCACGCCCATCCATCCTCACGACCTTGCGCCCGTGACCCGGCCCAGCGCTCCGAACACAGGCGACGCGAAGCGGGACCAGAAGTACCAGCAGCAGCAGGACAAAGTATTCACGAAACAGCAGCAGGAACGGGACAAGCTCCAGCAGAAGCAGGAGCAGGAACATCAGCGACTGGATCAACAGAAGGCCAATGACACGAAGAAGCAGCAGGTGGAGCAGCACCACCAGCAGCAGACGCAACAATTGCAGCAAAGACACGAACAGCAGCAACAGCACTTGCAGCAGAGACAGCAGCCAGCGAACCGGGAGCCTGGAAAGAAGTAAATCGTTCTCGGATCAGATCGTCCTCGTGAAAAATCGTCCACCGGCGGGGAAAGCCCGAGCGCTCATTGAAACGAGCCCTCATTGAGCAGCTATGGAAAGGGCGATGAACGAGAACCGGGCGGGGCATCGGCCAACCTGGCGGTGCCTCGTCCGAATCTAGAACCTGGTTGTCAGGCGCAGGGCAACGCTGCGCGACGGCCCGATGGCATTGCTGGAGAAGAGACCGCCAAAGTCGAGGACGTCCAGGATGTTGGTAAGATTTTGCCCGTCGATCTGAACCTGCATGTTGATCCGGTCCGACTTGTAGACCTCGGCGCCCGCCGAGGCGTTGAGCTGGAAGGAAGGATCGATGCGTCCGCGGGCAAAGTTAAGGCGATCCAATACCTGCTGGCCATATTCGGCAAGCACTTCGGAGGGGTCGCCATCGAATTCGAAGGGCAGTCCGGTGTCGTACTGAATTCCACCAGCGATCCAGAAGCGTGGTTTGACCTGGTAGCGGAGGCGTCCGCGAAGCGTGTTGCGCTGGTCCTGCGAGTCTGGAAAATGGCCGGTGGCCGGCAATCCTTGAGCGTCACCCCCCAGGAATAGACCGCCCGTTACCGGAAACCAGACATTGCCGACGGTGTAGGAATAGCTCAGAAAACCCGAAAAGCGATGCCAGTCGGGAAGATCGAGTTTTGCTTCCGCGCCGTAGATGGTGGACTTGCGGAACGCAATCGGGAAGCTGATGGCCGTGTTCGAGATCTGGTCGTCATCCGCATAGTTGGAAACGACTCGCCGAAAATAGTTGGCGTCCAGCTTGACCCTTCCGTGGAACACCTTGGTCAAGCCCGCTTCGTAGTAATTGCCTTCGGAAGGTTCGACCGGGAGTCGCAGGAAATTCTGTGGGTCGATGGACTCAACCGCGGTTGAACTCGAAAGTAGAATGTTCTCGAACGATGGCGTCTGAAACACTCTGTCATAGGAGAAATGCAGGAGGAGATCGGACGATGGGAAATAGCGTGAAATCGAGAAGCGCGGCTGCACCCCATGCCGGTTTAACAGAAGCTGATAGTGGTCCCAGCGCAACCCGGCACTGATGGTCCAGTTTTTGAGACCGATCTGGTCCTGCACAAATGCGGACTGCTCGACATCGGGACGGTTGGCAAGAAAGCTAAAGTCAATCGGAGTGTCAGGGTTGAATTGGGTTGGATCGGTGATGTGGTATCTGAAGTTTTCGTTCAGAAAAGTGTTGTCGGATTCGAATCCGAGTTTCCATTCGTTTCGGCCGCGATTGATGGTTGTGGTTTCCCGGAAGTACGCTTCNNGCGTTGTCGCGGACCATGGCTCGAAAATCGGCCGCCGCATTGGATGAAAATGTGTGCTGGTAGGAAGCGATTCCCATGGTTTCAATGTTATCCGCCGTCTGGAGCTGTCCGTTGCCCTGCTGTACCTGTTCGTTGGGAATATCGTAGCGCGACAACTCGTGGCGCAGGATGAAGCGCAAGCGGTCTTTCGGGGACAAGTCACGCTCACAATTCACCGAAAAATCTCCCAGCGTACCGGTGTTCGTGTAGTTTTGCGGAACCACGGGATTCAGATAATGGTCGGTCATGCTCCCGCTGGCGCTGGCGCCGAACGTATTCTTGCTCCAGGCATACTGCCCCTGGGCGGCCGCGCCGGCGGTCGAAAAGCTGCCGCCGGAAAGCACTACCTGACCGTGGAACCCAGGCTGTGAATCCTGCAGCGTGTTCACCTCGACCACGCCTCCCATTTTTCTGCCATATTCCGCGGGAATCCCCGCGGTATAGATGCTTAAGGATTGCACGTCGTCCGCGTCAATCGCAGGTCCAAAACTGGGCGAGCGATTGTCGGTTAAGGGGATGCCATCGACCACAAACTGTGTCTGATATTCCGAGCCGCGTGGATGCAGGACGGCATTGCCCTCGTAGAGCCAGCCGGGCTGCGAATTGACCAGATCCTGCAGGGAGCGGCCCGGGATCGAGCTGAGGCGGTTCTGGATAAGGTCCGAGCCGATCTGACTGACGGCGCCAGCTTGATCCGGATCAATCAATGTATTGGGCGCAATGACAGTGACCGACTCATTCACCGAAGAGAGTTTGAGCCGGATGGTGTATTCGGTTGGAATCGAGGAATGGATATCGACAGATTCGGTAATGTCCGCAAAACCAGGTTGCCTGATTTCGAGCTGGTAGATGCCGTAAGGCAGGCGCTGCACATTCAGGCTGCCCTGATCGGTGGTCGCCAAAGTATTACGATACCGATTCGCCTGGCTGACGATCTGAACCGCTGTCTTCACTCCCAGACCGGCCGGGTCGGTTACTCTAAGGCGCAATTCGCCCCGGTTGCTCTGGCCAACGAGCGGCGCGGCGCAAAAGAGGAAAATTGCCACAAATCTCTTCATGAAATGTCAGGCCTTTTTAGTTTAGCGGTTGTCCTGGCAGTCGTTCACGGGTGTTCCTTCCGAAATGGTTACTTTCGGGAGGTGACGGCGCGCGCCAGCGCCCGTTCGGTGGCGGTTCTCAGGCGGTCAGTTCTTCCCGCCGGTCAGGCTTCGCCACCGTGGCCGGAAGGCGCAGGCGGAAGGTAGTGCCGGCTCCGACGATGGTATCGAACTCGACCGAGCCATAGTGCCACTGCATGATCTGGTAGGTTTGCGCGAGACCGATTCCACTGCCGCCCTGGTCGCCCTTGGTGGTGAAGTAGAGTTCGAAAATTTTCTCCTGCGCTTCGGGCGGAATGCCGCTGCCCTGGTCCATCACTTCGGCGAGAACCATTTCGGCATCGCGGCGCGCTTTGAGCGTGAGGGTTCCTCCTCCGGTCATGGACTGTACGCCGTTGAGCACCAGGTTCAGAATCGCCTGCTTCATCAGATCGGAATCGACGCGCACCATGAGAGCGTCATTCTGGTCGGGCAGATCCTGATCGGTCAGATCATCGCTGGTCAGATCATGGCTGGGCAGTTCGTGGTGAGGCAGTTCAAGCACGACGCGCACGCCGTGACGCGCGGCATCGGGCGCGGCCAGCACCGAGACACTCTCCAGAATCTTGCGCAAGTCGACGTCCTCCATCCGCAAATCGCGGGGACGGGTAAAGTCCACCAGGATTTGCACGACGCGGTCGAGACGGTGGATTTCGTTGCCGATAATGTCCATGTGGCGGCGGGTGTCGGGATCGTCCTGCTGCAACTTGTTTTGCAGCAACTGCAGGTGCAGCACGATGGCATTGATGGGGTTCTTGACTTCGTGGGCGACGCCTCTGGTGAGGCGTCCGCTGGCGGAAAGGCGGCGCGAAATTTCGATCTCGTCCTCGATGCGGCGCACCGATTCGGCATCGCGCATGGTGAGCAGGGCGCCGATCGGGGTCCCCTTTTCCTGAATGAAATCGAGGGACACCTGCACCCGACGGCCATCGGCGGCTTCGAATTCGTACTGCACCAGGGGACGCTGCTTCTGGAAGGCAGGCAGTACGACCGCGCCCAGGACCGATCCATCGGAAAAAATTTCTTCCGCGGTACGTCCGAGAATTTCGCGCCGCGGGCGTCCGAGAAACTTCTCCGCCGAAGCGCTTACCAGCACCACTCGCGAATCGCGGGTGAACAGCATGAGCCCGTCCTGAAGTTTGGTCATGACCTGCTCGACGTTGTCTTTCAGAGCGGAAAAGATCTGGTTGGTGTCGTGGATCTGGCGTCCGAGGTGAGCGATTTTCAGCGATACCAGGCCAACTTCGTCTTCCGAACCGGATTCTTCGGCGGGCAACAGATCTCCAGCGCTGGCACTGTCGAGGCTGCGGGCGATGGCCTTCAAAGGTCCGAGCGCGACATTGGAAACCACGGCGGCCAAAACCAGCGAACAGAAAATCGCGACCACCGAAAAGAAAGCTGCCTGCTGCAGTTTCGGCGTCAGTTCGTTGCGCAGAAAAACCGTAGCGACACCCACGCGAACGCTGCCAAACTCCTGCCCGTCCAGTTCCAGCGCGATGCTCACGTCATAAACGCTGGCCGGGCCGTAGAGTAACCGCAATTGGTGGCGAAAGCCGGCATCGCGCAACACTGCCAAACGGGCCCGCTCCGGCACGGGTCGGCCATTCATAGCCGGGTTGGTATCGAGAATGGCCAGTCCGTTCGGATCAATGATGGCGGCATCGTAGATGATGCGGGAGTTCCCCACCACCGCTTCCAGCATATCGTTCAGGTTGGTATCGGTCTGCAGATAATTCGTGATGGCGGTGCGCATCGCCTTGGGATTGCTGGTGTCAACCCGCGTGCTGGTCAGATCGGGCACTGCTTTGGAGGCGGCGTACTCCAGTTGATTGGTGAGCTGGGAGGCGGTTTCATCGGCCCAGAGCAAGCGCTGGCGCAGCAATTGCGAGAGGTAAATCCAGGAAAAGCCGACGACGAGCGCGGTAAACAGCGTCGTGATCACGAACACGATGATGAATTTGCGAGTCATCTAGGGAAATGCGGGTTTCAAGGCTTCAGGGTTTCAAAGTTTCAAGGTCAAACCGCTCTACGTCTCGCCTTTCCCTGAAGTCTTGAAACCTTCTTTTGTCATTCCTCCTCCGCCATCAGCGTATCCTGCGGGCGGCCGTATTCTTTCAGCTTGTTATGCAGCGTCTTCAAGCTGATGCCGAGGATCTCGGCGGCTCGCGTCTTGTTGTTGTTGGTGGCCTGCAGAGTTTTAAGGATGAGCAACTTCTCCGCTTCTCCGACGGTCGTGCCCACGCCCAAATGCACGGCGTCGGGATCGTTTACCACCGGCCGCACACTCTGACCGAATCCCGGCGGCAGGTGCTTGGTTTCCACCAGCCCGCTTTCGCAGACGATCACGGCGCGTTCCAGAGTGTTACGCAATTCGCGCACATTGCCCGGCCACGAGTAAGTCTGGAAAATATTGAGCACGGCCTCGCTCACGTCCGCCACTTTGCGCCCGTGCTTCAGGTTCATGTCGGCGAGCAGGCTCTTGACTAACTCGCGGATATCTTCTTTATGCTCGCGCAGCGCCGGCATATGAATATTGAAGACGTTGAGCCGGTAGTAAAGATCTTCACGCAGTTCGCCATTGGCCACAGCGTCGTCGGGAACTTTGTTGGTGGCGGCGAGTACCCGCACATCCACCGAAGTCTCAACCTTGCTGCCGAGCCGCCGCAGTTTGTGGTCTTCGAGCACGCGCAGCAGCTTGGCTTGGGTGCCGACGGGCATCTCTCCAATCTCGTCGAGCAGCAGGGTCCCGCCTTCGGCCAGTTCGAAGCAGCCGGTGCGGCGCTCCAGCGCGCCCGTGAATGCGCCTTTTTCGTGGCCAAAAATTTCGCTCTCGATCAGCGTCTCGGGAATAGCCGCGCAGTTAATGGGGACGAAAGGCTTGTTTCGGCGGGGACTCAGATCGTGGATGGTGCGTGCTACCAACTCCTTGCCAGTTCCGCTCGCCCCGGTGATCAAAACCGAAGCTGTGCTGGGAGCTACCAACTCGATCAGCCGAAAAATCTCCTGCATTTCAGCGGAGGCGCCGACCAGCAGACCCAGCGCTCCTTTATCGCGCAAGCGGCGGCGAAGGGACTCATTTTCGGTGCGGGTGTTCAGAATTTCGCCGATGTTGGTGAGGATGGAACGCAACCGCCGGAAGTCGATCGGCTTCTCGATGTAGTCCTGGACGCCGAGCCGGCCGGCATGAAAGGCGGTGTCGGTGGCTTTCTGGGCCGTGACCATCACGACCGCGATGGACTGCGCCATGTCGGCCAGTCGCTCCACCAGTTCCATGCCGCCCATGCGGGGCATCTTTACGTCAGTGATCACGATGGACGGAGCGAAGGCAGGNNTCCTCGTCTTCAACAATCAGTACACGTTCCTGTGTCATAATCTCGTTTCCGGCCCAATCAGCATTATTCAGGGAAGCGGGCCGCCTCGCAACCCGGTCCGAATGTGGCGATATCAATTTGAGATCATAAGCGCGCGACCTACTCCCAAAAATAGAATCGCGACCACGATCACTATGAAAATGCCCGTTAACTAATTCCGCCTCTTTTGCAAAAGTGTCAGTTTGCTGTAGAATTCTATGTTTCCCAGGTGCAGGCCTTTTCGTGCGTGCCGTCAGGCCGCATTTGATTCCAGTTCTACTTAGTTAGCTTGTTAGGATTGATTTGGAGGAACTCAATGTCACTTTGTCAAGAAGCTTGTCGGAGAAGCGCGAACGCCGCGCTCGCCCTCGCCATCGTTCTGATCGCGTTGCCGTGTTTGTTGAACGCACAAACTGCTGCACCCAAGACGCCGGCGGTGCAGTCGGACGACGTGGTGCCCAAGGTGGAGTTGTTCCTTGGCTATCAGTGGTTAAACCCGGGCGGCAACGTCCCCGATCAAAGCACACCGCCGCTGGCCGTGAAATTACCGTCGCTGGAAAAGGGTTTCGGCAGCAGTGTGGCTTACAACTACACCAAGTATCTGGCTTTCGAAGGCAATTGGGGCGTCAATTGGGATAGCTACAACCTCATCAATACACTCACGGTTGGGCCGAAGGTGACCTGGCGCGGCGATGGCGTGAACTTTTTCGCGCATACGCTGATCGGATTCGAACGCCTCTCGCCCCATGGTTACGATGCGCGCAACGGCTTCGCCGCGATTCTGGGCGGCGGTATGGATCTGAAGATCTGGAAGCGAGTCACGCTGCGGCTGTTTGAAGCCGACTTTCAGTGGGCGCACCAGAACTTCGGCGACGTCGTGCCGCTTGAGCAGGCCTCGTTGCGCCGTCCAAGCTACGACGGCGCCCTGCTGCGCTCCGGCCTGGTGTTCAACTTTGGCGGAGCCCCGGAACTTCCAGTAGCAGCGGCCTGCTCGGTGCAACCCGCCGAAGTGCTGGTTGGCGAACCGGTGCATGCCACCGTCACCGCCAGTAACTTCAACCCGAAGCACACGCTGACCTACACTTGGGCGAGCAATGGGGGCAAGATCGAAGGCAAGGACACTGGGGCCAGCATTGACACGAACGGTGTCAACGCCGGCAGCTATTCGGTCACTGCCACGGTTACCGATTCCAAGAACAAGAAGAACGGGGTGGCCAGTTGCACCGCGAACTTCACGGTGAAGCCGCTGAATCCGCCGCAGGTTTCCTGCTCGGCAAGTCCGGCCGCGGTCGATGCCGGAACGGCTTCCACCATTACCTGCTCGTGCACCAGTCCCGACAACGCGACCGTGACGGTTGGCGGCTGGACCTCGAGCGCGGGCAGCATCGCGGGCAGCGGCAATTCCGCAACCCTAACCACCACCGGCGCTGCTTCCGGTCCGATCACAGTCAGCGCAACCTGTACCGACTCTCGCGGATTGACGTCCTCGAGCTCGAGCACGGTGACGGTAAACAATCCGCCGCCACCACCGCCGCCACCACCAGCGGCGAGCAAGGTGAACGAGTGCGCTTACCCGAACCTCAAGAAGCCGTGGCGGGTCGATAACACCTGCAAAGCCGAACTGGACGATGTTGCACTGAAGTTGCAGCAGGATCCAGATGCCAAGCTGGTCGTAGTCGGAAACTCCGAGCCGAAGGAAAAGCGGAAGAACCTTGCGGCCGAGCGCGCGCTCAACGTGAAGGCGTACATCTCGGGAGGCGAGGCGAAACAGAACATCGATGCGAGCCGCATTCAGGCCCGTACCGGAAACGCAGGCACGGCCACTACGGAACAGTGGATTGTTCCGGCGGGCGCGACCTTCCCCGGAGCCGACAGTACGACCCCGGTTGATGAAACAAAGGTGAAAGCGGTTCCGGATCATCCGAAGCCGGTCGCCAAGAAGAAAGCGGCGAAGAAGGCCGAATAACCAGCCAGGAAGAGCACGAAAGGCCGGTGGGGTTCACCCTGCCGGCCTTTCTATTTTTTTGCCCTTCAGTAACCTTGTCCCAACCGTGCTAGCCTTGTCTAATTTGGAACGCAGGGCGAATATCGTTCGCCGGGGGTCAATCTACGCGCATGGAATTCACAGTGAAACGGAACGTTCTCCGCACGAGCTTGTTGGTTCTCGCTATCAGTTTCTTGAGTACGGCACTGCTGGCCGCCGGACCGTGGCAGGTGTTAGGTCCGGATGGCGGCGATGCGCGCAGCCTGGCTTACGACGCGCACAATCCGGATCACATTCTGCTCGGCACCAGCACCGGCCAAATGTTTGCTTCGGATGATGCCGGACACAACTGGTCGCGCCTGGCTCGGCTGGGTGGCGACGACTATGTGCTCGACCATATCTCCATCGACCCGCAGGATTCGAACCGTATTTATGTGTCGGCCTGGAGCGTGTCGAGCCAGCAGATCGGCGAAGTCTTCCGCACCAGCGACGGCGGGCGCAGCTGGGAAACATTGCCCGCGATGCACGGTAAGTCGATCCGCGCCCTGGCCATGTACAAGGGCAATTCCAAGGTTCTGGTCGCGGGCGCGCTCGATGGCGTCTACCGCAGCAACGATGGCGGCGATAGCTGGGAGCGACTGTCACCCGCGAACTCCGCCGACATCAAGAACGTTGAATCGATTGCGGTCGATCCCAAGGATCCCAACACCGTATATGCCGGAACCTGGCACCTGGCGTGGAAGACTCCGGACGGCGGCGCCAATTGGCAGCATATTAACAAGGGCATGATCGATGACTCGGACGTGTTCTCGGTCATCGTGGACCATGACAATCCCGCAGTTGTTTTCGCGAGCGCCTGCTCGGGGATCTACAAGAGTGAAACCGCGGGCAACCTGTTTTCGAAGATTCAGGGTATCCCGTTTTCGGCGCGGCGCACCCGGGTGCTCAAGCAGGATCCGACGAATGAAAAGATCGTTTACGCCGGAACCACCGAAGGCCTCTGGAAGTCGACCGACTTGGGCAAGGTGTGGAAGCGGGTGAGTAATCCCGAGGTGGTGGTCAATGATGTGATGATCGATCCGCGGGATTCCAAGCGCGTGCTGCTGGCTACCGACCGCAGCGGCGTGATGGCGTCGACCGATGGTGCCAACAACTGGACCACCTCCAACCACGGTTACGCGCATCGCTACGTATCCGCCATCCTGGCGGATAACAAAAATGCCAGCACGCTCTACGTTGGCGTGGTCAACGACCGTGAATACGGCGGCTTGTTCTACTCCCATGATGCTGGACAGCATTGGCTGCAGAGAGCGGCGGGCCTCGGCGGAAAGGATGTTTTCGCGCTCAATCAGGCGCCCAACGGAATGTTGGTTGCCGGCACCAACCACGGTATCTACGGGTTGGAGCGCAACGGCGGCGAATGGCGTCCCATGAACGTCGTCGTGGTCGAGGCGACTCTGAAAATTCCGCGCAAAGGAGCACGCAAAGCGGCGACCAAAACAACCTTGGAGAAGTCGCAACTGGACGCGCGGGTCAACGATCTGGAACTCGGTTCCGGACGCTGGCTGGCAGCCACCACCGCCGGCATCTACTCGAGTAGCGACCAGGGCAAGACATGGAAGGGCGGGCAGATTCTGGGACAGCAGGATTTCGTCTCGGTGCGAGCCGAGGGTTCCACGGAGGTCGCGGCTACACATTCCAGCGTTCTGGTCTCGAATGACAGCGGCGCGACGTGGAAACAGGCGGCCCTGCCATCGTATGTGGTCAGCATCCGCAGCGCGGCCATTGCTTCCGACCGGCAGATCATGATCGCCTCGCGTGAAGGCGCGTTTCGCAGTGGAGACGGTGGCGCGACCTGGGAACATGTCGTCAAGGGACTCCCGGGCAAGGACATCACTTCTGTCAGCTTCGATCCCACGCTCAAGCGCCTGCTGGCCACGAGCGACGCGACCGGTGTGATTTTCGAAAGCCGCGATGGCGGACGTTCGTGGCAGCGCGGTCCGGATAGCGGTTTCCCGCTGCGCCGGGTCAGCGTGATTGACGGACGCTTTGTAGGCGCGACACCGTTTGACGGCGTCGTCCTGCAACCGGAGAGCGAACCCATCAGCGCCGACGCCGGCAGCAGCGAGTAAGTCCAGTTCAACCGAGGAAAAACGAACCGGGGAGGCGGAAAAGCCTCCCCGGTTTTTCTTGGTGTTTGTCCTTTTGTGGAGCTAACTTTCTGGATAGCGGAAACGCCCCGCTCTTGCGTTCTTTGTATGGGTGGGAAACAATTCCTTTGACACGTTTATGCGACTTGCCTGTGGACTTGCGATTGCGCTTGGACTGAGTTTTCCCGCTGCTGGAATGGCTTGCCAGCAGGATGCGGCAGGGGCTTCGAATGCCGCTGGACAAACTCCTGCCGCGCCTGCAACTCGGGCAGTGAACGCTCCAGCGGACGAAGCGCCGACAGGGAAGTCGGGTGAGGAGAAGGCGCCGGCAGGGCAGGTTTCGGAAGCGACCACGCCGATTGGGAGGCTGAAAGCACCGGAGAGCGTGGCAAAGAAGAAGCTCCCGGCAGGCTCGGCGACCGGGACCAGAAAGCGCCGTAAGCGTGCCGTGCCAGCGCCGGATGGCGCGCCGCGGAAGGTTGTGATTCGCGAAGGAGGAGCGAGCGAACCTGCGGCGCAGATTGCGCCCGGCATCACTCCCGCAGAAGCCACCCGCCAGCGCCAGAACGCGGAACAGTTGCTGGGCTCCGCCGACGACCAACTGAAACAGCTCGCGGGACGAACGCTGGACGCGCGACAGCAGGAGACGGAAGGGCAGATCCGCAACTACATGGAGGGGGCGCGCTCGGCCTTGAAGGAAGGCGATGTGCGGAGAGCGAACACGCTGGCAGAGAAGGCGCATTTGCTGGCAGAGGATTTAGTGAAGCACTAGGGACTGCGGAACGAGCCGGGTTTGCGACCTGGGACCTTGCGGCTGAGACATGGCCGCTCTACTCACTGGTGAAGTAGTCGACGCTCACGGGGTTTTCAAACAGGGAGTAATCCCGCGTGACGATGGTGATGCCGCTGTCGGTGACAAAGTAGCGTTCGCGGTCGGCTTCCGTGTCGTAGCCGACGGTGGTGCCTTCGGGGATGTGCACGTCGCGGTCGATGATGGCTTTGCGAATCCGGCAACTGCGGCCCACGTTCACGTGCGAAAACAAAATGCTGTTCTCGATTTCGCTGTAGGAGTTGACGCGCACATCGGGAGAGAGCACGCAATTCTGGACGGACCCGCCGGAAATGATGCAGCCGGAAGAAACCAGCGAATCGAGGGCGTGGCCCATGCGCTCGGGTTCAGCAAACACGAACTTCGCCGGAGGATACTGCCGCTGGTGGGTGCGGATGGGCCAGGCCTCATCGTAAAGGTTGAAGACGGGAGAGACCGAAACCAAGTCCATGTTGGCTTCGTAATACGCCTCGAGGGTGCCCACGTCGCGCCAGTAGAGCGCCTCTTTCTTGTTTTCGTCGACAAAATTGAACGCGAAGACGCGATAGTCGTCCAGCATTTTGGGCAGAATGTTCTTGCCGAAGTCATGACTGGAATCGGGATCCTCGGCGTCTTTGAGGAGCACGGGAATGAGCACGTCGGTGTTGAAGATATAGATGCCCATCGATGCGGAAATCTTGGTGGGATCGTAGGGTGATCGCAGTTCCGTCTGTTGCGGTTTTTCCAGGAAGGCGGTGATGCGATGATCGTGGTCGATATCGACGACGCCGAAGTGGCGGCAATCGGCTGGGTCGGTCACCAGGGTGGCGACGGTGACGTCGGCGCCCGCGTCCCGGTGGTGCTTGAGCATGCGCTCATAATTCATTTTGTAGATGTGGTCGCCGGAGAGGATGATCACGTACTTGGGCTGCTCGGAGCCGATGGAATAGATGTTCTGATAAACCGCGTCGGCCGTCCCCATGTACCAGTTTTGACTGACCCGCTGCATGGGGGGCAGGATCTCGATGAACTCGCCGATTTCACGGCCGAAAATGTTCCAGCCTTCGCGGATCTGGCGATTGAGCGAGAGCGCCTTGTATTGGGTGAGGATGAAAACGCGGCGCAGGCCAGAGTTGACGCAGTTGGAGAGCGTGACGTCGATGATGCGGTAGATGCCGCCGAAAGTCACGGCGGGTTTGGCGCGGTCGCGGGTGAGCGGGTAGAGGCGCTCGCCTGCGCCTCCGGCGAGCAAGATTCCGAGCGTATCTTTCATTGGCACACCGTATGGACGCAACCTGCAATGCTAACGCTGCTCTGGCTCAACGCGAAATACTAGCACACGGCCGCATGTTACGACCGCCGCGCTTGGACACAAGAAAGGCGGCATGAGTGACATGCCGCCCCAAGGGTCGGTTTTCCATCCCGCGCTACACGATTAGCAGTGCACGATCTTGTCGCTCTTGATGCCGCGAGTGGCGTTCCGCGAATCCACCACCAGTTTGGCTTCGTTGACAATCTTCTTGTAGTCGTAGTCGCTGTGATCGGTGACGATGAGCACGCAATCGTACTGGCCGAGATTGTCGAGCGTGGAACACTTCATCTGCAGGTCGTACTTGCGGCCGCGGCCGACGAACGGAAAGTAAGGGTCGTTATAGCTGACCACGGCACCCTCTTTTTGCAGCAGTTCGATGATCGTAAGAGCGGGCGACTCGCGCAGGTCGTCAATATCTTTTTTATAGGCCACTCCCAGAATCAGAACCTTGGATCCATTGATGGCCTTTTTCTGACGGTTCATCGCGGAGATGGTGGAGGCGATTACGTTGTAGGGCATGGCCACGTTGATTTCGCCGGCCAGTTCGATGAAGCGGGTCCGGAAGTCGAACTCCTTCGCCTTCCAAGATAGATAGAAGGGATCCACCGGAATGCAGTGTCCGCCAAGACCCGGCCCGGGATAAAACGGGTGGAAGCCGAAGGGCTTGGTAGCGGCGGCGTCGATGATCTCCCAGATGTTGAGATCCATGCGCAGGCAGAGCATCTTGAGTTCGTTGACGAGCGCGATGTTGACGCAGCGGTAGATGTTCTCCAGCAGTTTGGTCATCTCGGCGGCTGCGGGCGAGGAGACGGGAACGGTGCGGCGGAAGATGCACCCGTAGAGCGCGGCTGCGATCTCGCTGGCCTGGGAATCGAGCCCGCCAATCACTTTGGGAATATCGTGACGAGCGACTTGAGTGTTGCCGGGATCCTCGCGTTCGGGCGAGAATGCGACCCAGATCTCGTTGTCGCCGGCTGCCCCCTTGCGGGATGCTCTCAAGCCTCCCTTGTTCTCCTTCTCGAGAATCGGAATCAGGACTTCCTCGGTAGTGCCGGGGTAGGTGGTGCTCTCGAGAATGACGATCTGACCGGCGCGCAGATAGGGCGCCACGGCGTGGGCGGTGTTGGTGATATAGCTAAGGTCGGGCTCGTGATACTCGTTGAGCGGGGTCGGGACGCAGATGATGATCGCATCCATGGCGGTGATTTGCGAGTAGTTGGCGGTGGCCTTGAAACCGCTCGCTTTGGCGGCGGCGATCTCCTCGGGCGTGATGCGGAAAATGTAGGTGCCGCCGCTGTCGAGAGTGTCGATTTTTCGCTGATCGATATCGAAGCCGGTGACGGCAAACTTCTGCTCGCTGTAGAGCAGGGCCAGTGGCAATCCGACGTAGCCGAGGCCGATGATTCCGATCCGAGCTGTGCGGCCATCGATGCGGCTTTGCAAATCGGTAAAGAGGGCAGAGGCGGTCAGTTGTGTAGTCATAATGGCTGAAATAATTCTAGCATCGGAGATCGCGCTCGACCCGCAGACGCTGCGGTTATCATACGTTTTTCGTGCGATTTGTGGCGGGGCGGATTGCGCTCTCGATTACTCCGGTAATTGAATTCGCCCGCACGAAGGTTTCCTTAGTAACATGCGGTGTGCGGCAACCTGCGCCTCGGATGAGATTCTCACGGCTACCGATAGTGTATTTCCTGTTGGTTGTCGGTATTCTTGCTGCCGTCTCCACCCAGGCGGCCCGCTTTCTGGTGGTGGATGAACCGGAAAAATCCGATGCCATCGTGGTTTTGGCGGGGGAGACCAACTTTCGTCCGGCTCGCGCTCTGCAGTTGCTGCACCAGGGGGTGGCGCCGCGCGTGTTCATGGATGCCGAGACACGAAATCTGATCTACGACACGCAACTCATCGACATTGCGCAGAAATACGTGAACGGCCTGGAGGAAGCCGGCCGCGTCTCGGTGTGCCCGATCAAAGGGTTCTCGACCAAGGCGGAAGCCGACGACGTCAGCCGGTGCTTGCAGGCGATGGGCGCTCATCGGGTGCTGATCGTGACCTCTGAATTTCACACCCGTCGCGCCTTGATGATCTTTCGCCATCACCTGCCGCAATACCAGATCAACGTGGCGGCAGCCCGCAATCCGGCGCAATTCGGCGAAGCCTGGTGGACCAATCGCGAGTGGGCAAAAACCACTCTGGATGAGTGGATGAAAATGCTGTGGTGGGAAGCAGTGGACCGGTGGCGGTAGTCGGTAGTCAGTACCCAGTACCCAGTACGCGATGATTCAATGACTCAGTGCTGGCAACTTTGTCTTCTCTGCGATAGCCTGAAAGCTGGTCAATTTCATCGGAGGTTTCATGGCGCAAGTCACGATTACGGTGCGCAATAACGGTCCTTTGCGTGTAGACGATCCCAACGGTGTGGTCGAAATGGTGGACGCCGACGGAAACAAGTACGACTTGACGGGCAAGACGGCGTTTTCCCTTTGCCGCTGTGGCGCCACTGCCAACCGGCCCTTCTGCGACGGTAGTCACAAGACCGCCTTCCAGGCGCCCGATACGACAAACAAGATCGGGTAGTTGCCTGGAGTTCTGTAGTGTCGCATCAGTAGTGTCGTATCAATATCAAAAGGACCGTTCCATTCCGAGCGGCGCCCATGTGAAGTAGAGGGGCGCAGGTTGCTCCATCAACCCGCGCGAGAGTGGTACACTGCCTCGCCAGAGGGCTTTGTGTCGGGAGAATATGTGTCTAAAGAACGGGACCGAGTACTGGGGATGGGCGCGAAAATCACGCGCCGGGATTTTCTGAACGGTGTCGCACTCGCGGCGGGAGCGGCGGTCGTTCCCGCGATCATCCCGCCTGAAATGTGGGCCGCCGCTGCTGCCGATCTGGAGACGCAGAACGTTTCCGGTTACTATCCCCCCGGCAAGAGCGGCCTGCGCGGCAGTCATCCCGGGTCGTTTGAAGCCATGCATCGACTCCGTGATGGCGCTTTCTGGGACGATGTTCCCAAGGCCGTGGACACGGGCGAGTCCTACGATCTGGTGATCGTGGGCGGAGGCATCAGCGGCCTGGCCGCGGCACACTATTTCCGCAAGGCCGCGGGCGACAAGGCGCGCGTCCTGATACTCGACAACCACGACGACTTTGGTGGACACGCCAAGCGCAACGAATTCCGCACGGGCGGGCGTACGATTTTGGGGTTCGGCGGCACGTATTCCATTGAAAGCCCGTCGCCGTACAGCGCAGTCTCCAAGGCTCTGGTCGAAGAACTGGGGATTGACGTGCCTTCGTATCACAAATACGTCAACAAGGATCTGTATCGTTCGCTCGGTCTGAAGCCGCGGATTTTCTTCGACAAGGAAACGTTTGGGACCGACAAGCTGGTTGTGAACGGGGTGCATACCGGAGGAGATGAAAGCGGCATCAACGATGAAGCTGGTGAATCGGTCTTCCGGGACTTTCTGAAAGAAGCTCCGCTTTCGGCACAAGCCAAGGAAGATCTTCAGCGTCTGCTCACGGAGGAGAAAGATTATTTTCCCGGTCTTAGCTCCGATGAAAAGAAAGCGCGCCTGGCCCGCGTGAGTTATGCGAAATACCTCACCGATACGGTCGGAGTGAGCGGCGAAATCGTGAAATTGTTCCAGGCGTTCCCGCACCCGCTGTTCGGCGTTGGTATTGATGCGGTCCCGGCACAAGACGCCTGGGGTCTGGAAATGCCGGGCTTCACCGGCCTGAAACTGGATCCCACGCCGGGCAAAGGGATGAACCGCGACGCCATTCGCAGTGACGAAGCGGAGAAATACTTCTTTCACTTTCCCGACGGCAACGCTACGATCGCGCGACTGCTGGTGCGCAAGCTGATTCCAGCGGCAATTCCCGGAAACTCGGCCACCGATGTTGTGCTGGCGAAGGCCGATTACGCAAAGCTCGACGAGCCGTCTTCCGCGACGCGCATCCGGCTGAACAGCACGGTGGTCAAGGTGAACCACCGGGGTGATACGGCGTCGGCGAAAGAAGTGGAAGTCAGTTATGTTACCGGGAAGCAGCTCCGGACTGTGCGCGCCGCGAACTGCATTCTGGCGTGCTGGCATGTGGTGATTCCGTACATCGCGCCGGAATTGCCGGACGCGCAGAAAGAAGCGCTGGCTTCGGCGCAGAAAGTTCCGCTACTCTACAACAACGTTCTGGTGCGCAACTGGAACGCCTTCCAGAAGCTGGGCACGAGCGCTATTTACGCGCCCGGCATGTACCACACCAGCGTGAACCTGGATCTACCGGTCAGCATCGGCGGCTATGAATGCACCAAAAAGCCAGACGAGCCCATCGTGGTGCACATGATGAAGGCGGCCTGCAAGCCGGGACGGCCGGCGCGTGAGCAGCATAAGCTGGGGCGCATCCAGCTCTATACCACGACGTTTGAAACTTACGAGCGCAACATCCGCGAGCAACTGGCGCGGATACTGGGGCCGGGCGGATTCGATCCCGCGCGCGACATCCTCGAGATTACGGTCAACCGATGGCCGCACGGCTACTCGTATGAATACAATTCGCTGGCCGACGAGTTCTGGCTGAAGGGCGGAGAGACCCCGTGTGAGGTGGCGCGGAAACCGTTCGGGCGGTTGGCAATCGCGAACTCGGATGCGGACGCGTATGCATACACCGACTGCGCCATCGATCAGGCGTACCGGGCGGTGCAGGAGTTGAAGAAGTAGTTTGGAGGCTCCAACCTTTATGTTGAAGCGTGCTGCGAAAACGTTGTCGGCGCGACCGGCGGCCGGGAAGGTCATGACAGCAAAGTCGCAGCCTAAGGCAAGCCGTCCGTTTGCGCCCGGTTACGGCATTGTTGGAGCCAAGGACGGTAAGGGCCTGCTGCCGTGGGCCTGGGTGGCAAGAAAAATGAACCACTGCCGGACGTTCTGGGTGGCCACGATTCACTCGGGTCTTCCCTCAGGCCAGGAGCGCCCGCATGTGATGCCGGTGTGGGGAGTGTGGTGCGATGACGCGTTTTTCTTCTCCACCGGGCGCACGTCTCGCAAAGGTCAAAACCTCGCCGCCAACCCCGCGTGCACAATTACAAACGACGATGGCGAAGAGGCGGTGATCGTTGAGGGACTGGCGATTCCGGCGGAGGATGCAGCGGCGCTGGACCGCGTCGCGACCGCCTACAAGAAGAAATACAAAATAGACCCGCGGAGCATGGGAGAACCCATCTTCCGGGTGCAACCAAACCGGGTGTTCGGTTTCGTGGAAAAGACCTTTCCTCAGTCCGCCACTCGATGGCAACTATAGACCATAGTTGCCGGACTTCCCCATTGGTAACAGACTCTAGAGGTTACCTTCGCAGCCAAAAAAGCACGAATTGGCGGTTGCCGACAGCGTGCCGATGTGGAAAAATGAGTAGTTCGCAATTCCTCCTTCCCCATTGAATCTGCCGTTTGGCGTGCGGCACTCATTAGCTTGCGAAAACGTGCGCGTACCTCGATAAGGTTGCTCACGAGAGCGAGTTCGAAAACGATCTCCGTGCTGTGGGGGAATATCATGACTAGCCGAATAGTCTCTTCCGGGTTGCAAAATCAGAATGCTGAAACCTTGAATCGTCGTCGAGGAAGGATGCGCCGCCCACAGCCAATTACGGCGGTCGGCGCTTTTTGTTTCGTCCTCTGCCTGGGACTTACTCTGGCCTGGGGTCAGAACGATGTTTTGACCCAGCATAACGACAACACGCGCTCGGGCTTGAATGCGAATGAGACTCAGCTGACGCCGGCGAACGTGAACGTCAACAGTTTCGGAAAGCTCTTTACCCAGGGAGTTGACGGCATCATCGTCGGGCAACCGCTCTATGCCAGCAATGTTCTGATGAACGATGGCAAGGTGCACAACGTGGTTTACATCGCGACCCAGCACAATACTGTCTATGCGTTTGATGGCGATAGCGTGCAGGGTAACAACGCTTCTCCGCTCTGGTCGGTGAGCCTGAACGACGGCGCCACACCCGATCCGATCGCCGACTACGGTTGTACCGGGACGCACTACACGGAGATTGGGGTCATGGGGACGCCCGTGATCGATCCCGGCAAGACCACGCTTTACGTTGTGGCGAAGACTGTGACCGGGACAGGGGCCAGTGCGGTGCGCAATTTCAGCCTGCACGCCCTGGATATCACCACCGGCAACGAACTACTGGGAGGGCCGGTAATCATTACTGGAACGGCGCCCTCGGGTAACGGATCCGGAACCTTCAATCCAGTCTTTCAAATGCAGCGTCCGGCGCTGCTGTTGCAAAACGGTGTGCTCTATATCGGGTTTGGCGGTAACGGTTGCGACGTATACGCCTACAACGGCTGGCTCTTTGCCTACAACTCGCAAACGCTGCAACAGGAGTCCGCTTTCCTGGTCACTCCCGATGGGACCCGCGCTTCGATCTGGCAAGGCGGAAGTGGCCCGGCAGCGGACGAGAATGGCAACATCTACGTTGCGACCGCGAACGGGACGTATGACGGGCCTACCGGTGCCGACGATTTTGGCGACAGCTTGCTCAAGATGGGATGGAATGGGAGTGTTTTCGGCGTGCTGGATTTCTTCACGCCTTACAACCAGTTGCAACTTGCGCAAGAGGATCTGGATCTGGGTTCGTCGGGCCCCGTGGTTCTGCCGGATCAGCCCGGCCTTTATCCTCACGAAGTCGTGGCGGGAGGGAAGCAAGGCACTCTCTACCTGATCAACCGGGATAACGAGGGGCAGTTCGACGCGGATACCGACAGCGTCATTCAGTCGATTCCCGGTGCCGTGGCGAGTGAACTCAACGGCGTACCTTCCTACTGGAACAGCAGCCTCTATTTGGCCGGAGACGACGACTACATCAAGCAGTTTTCTTTGGTTAGCGGTCTCCTTACGCAGCTGCCCGTTTCCCAAACAACCGTCCTGTTTGGCGGCGCCGGTCCAGCTTCGACCTCGATCACTGCGAATGGAAACAGCAACGGAATTCTTTGGGCGATCCGGCACACCAACCCGGCCCTGTTTGCTTTCGATCCAACCAACCTCGCGCATGAGTTCTACGACAGCACACAAGCGCTGAGCGCACGGGACAAATTGGTTGCCGTCGCACGATTCGTAACTCCGACTGTTTCGAACGGCAAAGTGTACGTCGGGGGAACCGCTGCACTGGAGGTGTATGGGTTGCTGCCGTCGCTTTCGGCGGCGACGGGCAATAACCAGGCAGGTCCGGAGAAAGCGGTCTTGCCCGTGCCGTTGACTGTGTTGGCTGTCGATGCTTACGCTTCCAATCCTCTGGCCGGCGTCCCTGTGAAATGCGTCGACGGAGGCGTGGGTGGTGTGTTTACCCCGAGCGCCACGCAGACGACGGACGTGACCGGGAAGGCGACGTTCACTTACCAACTTCCCCTCAAGCCACGCGCGATCACGATCACTTGCACCAGTAAGGGCTATAGCAGCGTTACGTTCAGTGAAACAAGCACGGTGGGCGCTCCGGTACGGATGAGCATCGCCTCCGGGAATAACCAGACGGCACCGCCGAATACGCCGCTGACGGCTCCTTTGGTGCTGAAGTTGGTGGATGCTCACGGTTATGGCGTGCCAGGAGTGACCGTAAACCTTACGGATAACGGCGCGGGCGGGACTTTCGCTGCCAATCCTGTCGTCTCCGATCCGAGCGGAACTGCCACAGCGCAGTACACGACCGGTTCGAAAACGGGGAAGGTGACCATTACGGCGTCAACGACAGGACTCAAGCCGGTGAACCTGACGGTGACGGTGCACTAGCGCGATTAGTGTAGCTCTGCATCCGGGCAGGAACGCCCAGGCGGATCAGCAGCATCGTTTGATCGTCGGTCTGCTTGCCGAACTTCAGCGTGCGGGCGCGGAGTTCGCGATAGATATCGGGGAGGGCCTTTTCTGCGCAGGTTGCCAGAGCTGACTTGAAGTCCTCCATTCCCATCTCTTGTTCCCGGGAATCGAACACCTCGGTAAAGCCATCGGTGATGAGGGCGAGCAGGTCGCCAGGCGCAAGCGTTAGCCTGGACACGGCGAAGCTCTGGTTCCTGAACATTCCGATGGGAACATTGCCGTCGGAGTGTTCGATGATTGTCCTGGTTCGATCCTGATAGTGAAGAATTGGCAGGTGTCCCGCGAGCGCAAAACTGAGGTCTGTGCTCGTATTGCCGCTGACGCAGGCGAACGTGAGATAGTTCGCGGGCGATGTCACCGGCTGCAAAACGTCGTTCAGGTCCCGGAGCAGATCGTCCGGGCGTTGAGTTTTCGTCAGCTGCATGGACGCGGCGCTCTTGATCATCGCCATCAGCATGCCTGCGGGCACTCCGTGGCCAGAAACGTCCGCCACATAGGCGTGCCAGGCGCCGTTGTTCTCGACGATGTCAAACAGGTCTCCTCCAACTTCGCTGCTGGGTACGGAACTGCCAAATATCTCGAAAGGGCCGATGTTTTCGTGTCTTTGAGGGACCAGGATTCCGTGGATTTCGCCCGCGAGCCGTACTTCGGTTTGTGTCCGGAAGAAGCGGTTGCCTTCGCGCCCGAAAAAGAGAATGAACAGGGTGTAGGCAGCGACCAGCAGAGCCGACTCGACCCAGGCGTCGCGCACGAGCTTGTGTGTCAGTTCCGGAAGGTTCCCTTCGAGAGAGTGATGAGCGGGTCCATAGCGCCTGAGAAGGTAATTCGCGAAAAACTGCAGCGGAAACAAAACGGCGAATAGCCAGTATTTGCGCACCGTCGCCACGTAAGCCCATATCATCGCCGACACGCCCGCAAGAACGATGGTCCGAATCACGTCGCCGACAGATTGCGATTGAAGGTCCGCGCTTGTACCGACCAGAATCAGCGCGCCGAACAGGCAGAAGACTCCCGCGAAGAAGTACACCGAAGACGAGATTGGCGTTGTCTTCCAGATCTCCGAGCTTGCTTGCTGGGACGTCACGATTCTTCTCCGCAGGGAGAATAGCAGCTGGCGGTTACAAGTTCCGCAGTATTCTTCGCGCCGACAGGTGAGCTCCGGTGAGGAGCAGCATTCCCGACAGGAAGGCCCAGAACATGAGGCTGACCGAGATGGCGAACGGGCCATACACTTCCGCGAAATTGAGGTGGGGCAGGGCGAAGATATAAGCGTACTTCAGCGCCTCGGAGAGCAAACCCATGAGTATTGCCGCTGGCAGAACTGCCTTGGCCGAAACCTTGCCGTTGGGCAACAGCCAGTAGACGAGAAAGAAGATGGCGATGCTGGCGAGGATGGAAAAGATCTTCATGGTGACGAAGTCCACCAGTTGCACATACCAGGCGCCGTAGCCATGCAGCGCACTCTTTACGATGGCGACGTTTCCGGCGGTCAATCCTACCGAGAGGAGGGCGAGCGATCCGCAGGCAAACACCAGTGCGAGCGACATCAGCTGATTTCCCAGGTAGGAGCGGTTGTTGCGAAATCCCCAGACGCGGTTGAGGGCAACTTCGAGCGGCAGAAAGATTCCGGTGGAAGTAATGAGGAGCATGACGAGGGAAAACACTTGCGCCCGATGGTGCGCGCCGACGAGCGCATTCAGGTTCCGGATGACGAATTCCTGTCCGGTCGGAACGTAGTCGCGCAACAGGTTTTCCACGACGCCATACATCAGCTGGGAATGAAAGACGTAGCGGATCAGGGTCATGAGCAATAGCAGGAACGGAAAGAAGGACAGAATGGAGTTGGCGGCAACGGAGAAGGCAAAGGTGTGGACTTCGGTCCGGAGCAGGTAGCGCGCCATGGAGCGCATCATGCCTTCGGCCGGAGCGGCGTGATACTCGGCCGCGCCCTGTTTGTCTGAAAGCTGGATGGGAGTGAGCGAAGACACTGGTTTCTCAAATATTATCAAATACTTACGGCGTTCGGTCGAGGTTCGCAGGTTGCGAGCCTTTTGATTCAATCCGGGGTCATGTTCGTTTTCAGCAACTTAGCTCTTGCCAACCGTGATCTTCCTGCTATTATCTGGTGCTTCGTCAGCCGAACCGGTTGGCGAGCAACGAGCAGGATTGACGTTTCTGTGCGGCATTTCGATATCGCGCCTTCGTTTTCGCGGCTCCACAGTATTTCGTCGGAGGGCAACCGACCGACGGAATACAGGGGAGCCGTTTCTGTTGGTGCGGTGCGTTTCCGCGCGGCGACGCCAGAAAAAGTTCTTACCGTCCCTTTGAGGGGGTGTCTTGTATTTGAGTGGTTCACCAGGGCAAACAGACAAGAGGCGGAAGAATAATTCTTTGAAGAGTCGAAAGGAGTTTCTTTGTGAGAGAGAAGGGTACTGTGAAGTGGTTCAACGGGGCGAAGGGATACGGATTCATCCAGCGCTCCACGGGCGAGGATGTGTTCGTCCATTTCTCGGCCATCCAGGAGAACGGCTACCGCTCGCTGAACGAGGGTGAGACCGTCGAGTTCGATCTGCTGAAAGGCCCGAAGGGCTTCCAGGCGGGCAACGTCGTGCGCGCGGCCGCATAAAATTTCTCCAACCAGTTCGCAAACCCTCTCGGATGGTCGAGAGGGTTTTTTGTTGCGCCGAAACTC
>PMBA01000298.1 GCA_003152795.1 Acidobacteriaceae bacterium
CTTCCGGTTGTTATCCGATCAATTCCAGGGACGACGCCCGCGGATAACCAATCAAATAAGTAATCGGCGCCAGCCCAGTTGACTCCTCCCCGATCTCCCACCGGTATTCGCTCCCGGTCAGCTTCTCAACCAGCTCACCCAGTTCTTCTGGCCGGTATGTCCGAAGGCAAGACACCACTCCATCGAACAGCAAGACTAGCGGGATGATCGGAACCAGATAGGTCCAGAGCAGCCGGGACCAGCGAAACGGGCGGATCCACGGCGTGCAGACAAACAGCAGCAGAACCCACGCAAATATGAATAAAATCGTTGACGGAGCGCGCCTCGTTATTTCAAATATGCCGATACCTGCGCCGGCATCGACCGCATTTTGCAGGACGGCGCGGGCTTCTTCCGGCGCAAAATGATGGAACGATGTGAACATCGTTCGAAACCCCTGCAATTCTCGAGGAACGTTCATCGCGTCCACCGAACCCGGATAATAATTGATGTGGTTCTCGCCATCCGCTCGGCTATTTTGGAATGCCCCGAGGTTCGGGTATTTATCTGTTAGCCAGATCTGAAGGGCCGCTGGATTCCGTTTAAGCTTTCGAGAGAGATGCAACCACGGGCCGCCGCCCCCGGAACAAAGGTCCACAATCGATCCGCCGCCATTCGATCGTTTCCCCGCGGAATCAAGGGCGCCTTGCAGCAGTGGAACGATGGGCCCGTACGCCTTCAACAGATTGAACCCAAACTGAAGCGTATCCGTAATTTCATCGCGAACCGACGACGGGAACCACGCTTGTTCATGGAGTTCGATAAACTGGACGCGGTGCATGGCTACTCGCTTCTGCTACGTAGTATCCACGGCGTGAGCATTCTCGTCGATTCGACGTTACACTAATCAAGTCCCGCAGTTGAAACAAGGCTGCCAGGGCTTGGCANNAGCGAACGACCAACGACTATCGCCCCATGATCAAATCCCCCCGAGGAACCCGCGACCTTCTCCCGCCCGACACGGCGCTTTGGAACTTCGTCGAAGCCGCCGTCCGCGACGTCTTCCGCGCCTACAACTTCCACGAGATCCGCACCCCCATCTTCGAGTCCACCGAACTCTTCGCCCGAGGCGTGGGCGAGGAGACCGATGTCGTAATGAAGGAGATGTTTACCTGGGAAGATCGCGGGCGTGCCGAAAGCGATAAAGGACAGTCGCTCACCCTCCGCCCCGAAAACACCGCCGGCGTCGTCCGCGCCTACATCGAGCACAAACTCTGGGACCGCGGCCTCAACAAGCTCTTCTATATCGGACCGCAATTCCGCCGCGAGCGTCCGCAAAAAGGCCGCTATCGCCAGTTCTACCAAATCGGAGCCGAAGTCATCGGCCCCGCCGCCGCCGGCAGCCAGTCTCCCGCCCGGGACGCCGAAATCCTCGAACTCCTCGCCACCCTGCTCGACCGTGTAGGCATCGTCAACTGGACCCTCGAACTGAACTCCGTCGGCTCCCCCGCCGACCGGGCAAATTTCAACGAAGCCCTCCGCCAGGCGCTGGCACCCGTGGTAGAAAAAATGTGCGCCGATTGCCAGCGCCGCGCNNCGACCAACCCATCATCGAAACTCTCCCCACCATCCACCAGTTCCTCAGTGCAGACAGCCGCGCCCACTTCGAAGCCGTAAAGCAGATCCTGAACGCCGTCCAGATCCCCTACGCCGAAAACCCACGTCTGGTGCGCGGACTGGATTATTACACCCACACCGCCTTTGAATTTACTCATGGCGCGCTGGGGGCGCAGAATGCGATTCTTGGTGGCGGACGATACGACGGTTTGTCGGAAGCGCTCGGCGGCCCGCCGGCGCCGGGGATCGGCTTTGCCATCGGTGAAGACCGCCTCGTCCTCTCACTGGAAGCGACCGCGTCGGCGGAGTCGGCCGTGCGCAAGGCCGATGTTTATGTGGCGCCGCTGGGCGCTGGAATGAATCGTGAAGCCGCCCGCGTCGCTCGCGAACTGCGCCGGCACGACCTGGTGGTCGATCTTGGCGACGAGTCCTTTCGCCTCAAGAAATCCTTCGAAGCCGCCGACAGGATGGGAGCGCGCTACATCCTCATCGTCGGCGAAAACGAAGTGGCGGCGGGCGCATTCGCGCTCAAGCATCTGGCCTCCGGCGAACAGGTCACCGTTCCCCGCGCCGAGTTGCCGCAGCGCATATTGCGAAAGTAGCTTTATGTTTTTGCTTTTNNTTCATGCGAAGCATTCTTCTAGTGTTGGGCGTGGTTCTGGTTGGCGTAACCCTGGCTCTTTCTCAAGTCCCGGCTCCCAAGCCGCTTCCCGCCTTCGACCAGCAACTCATCGATCGCCAGAAGCAGTTCCTGCAGGACACTCAGTCCAGGAACCAAAGCGCCGTCGACGGAGCCATCGCCGATGATTTCGAGGGCATCGAGACCAATGGCGACTTCTACGACAAGAGTGACCTTGTCGAGTCCAAGCAGCCGGGAGTGCCCAGGGAAACACGCGCCTACGATTTCCGCGTCGTCAAACTGAACGATGACGCCGCTGTGGTCGCCTACAATATGATCGTCCCCGGAGCACATCCCCGCTATCGCCACATGGCCGACACCTGGGCTAGAATCGACGGCCAATGGAAACTGAAGTTCCGCCAGATCACCCCCAACCTCTGGAGCGCAAACGATCTGGACTAACCGCA
>PMBA01000249.1 GCA_003152795.1 Acidobacteriaceae bacterium
AGTACGAAAGTCGGGGTAATCGGTAAAGACGTAGCAGCAGTGGCGGCACCGCCAACGAGCCAGCCAGACTGTCACGCGGTGCACACACGGTGCGCCGAGCACGGCGTCCTGGATCACCAGTCGCAAGCCCCGACGCCGAAGTTCATGCGGCGCAAATCGTCCCGGCTTCAGGATCCTCGTGGGTGCGCAGTTCGTCCAGCAGTAGCAAGAGCGAGCCAGAAATCCTGACATACCCCCTATGCTTTTGTGAGCGGTTCGTGAGGCTGAACGGCCAGGTGCAGGCGGAGGCAGGTACCGGGGAATTTTGTATCCAAAGTGTTGAGTGTAGCGCACAATGCCTCGATCGCTTTGGTGCGATGAGGAGACGATTGAGGCGCTAATTCCACATAGAGTTCGTTCTTTCTGACCTCGATGTTAGCCGTAGATTGAAACGCGGCTTGTAAGAGAGTTCGCCCCTCGTCGTCCGTGCGGCAGTAATGCTCTCCCAGCAGCGTCAAGAGCCGGGTCTCCACTTGGTACGCCGTCATCTTGATCGTGTCCGCGATCAGTTTCTTCTCCGTCTTCAAGGTCTTGAGACCGGCGGCGGGAACGCGTCGGGGCAGAACGTCCAATTCCGCTCGCAGGCGCGCCACATCAGCTTCCGCTTCGGCTAGCTCCGCCCGCAATTTCGCATGGGCAATTTTGAAGCCCCGCAACGTCCGTTGACGAGACGGCCCATCGGGGTCCACGGCCGCCCCCAGTTGCGATTGCAGCCGTTGCACCCGTGTCCGGGCATCCGTCAAGTCGCGTTCCAACGGCCGTCGCTCAGGATTGGGTCGATCCGCTTCTGCCGATACGTCCTGAACTCCGTATTCCAGTAACGCGTCCAGTTCATATTCCGCGGCCATATACTTGAAGTAGTTCTCTTGTCGCCAGCGATTGAACTGGCGATACGGCACTTCGAGCTTCTGGAGGTCTTTGGCGGTCGTCAGGATCGCGGTTTGCCGTCCGTCCGCACGAAGCACACGAACCTCGCGCATCCAAAAATACTGGGGACCCCCANNTAACGCCGCCCCTCCACCACACGCTCCTCTTCGACGAACTGCGAAAGCGGCCAAGGCGAAATCTTTCCCTTCCGGTAGGTCATCACGTCAAAGCCCAACTCGTCCAGGCGCGCAAACAACTTGGGACTCCAGCCGCCCCGGTCAAAGATCACNNGGTCGGCGGTCGCCAACCAACTGTTTCACCTCCGTCAGGATCGGTTCCAACACTTGCGTGAGACCTTCATTCATCTCACTGGTGACGACCAGCAGCGGCTCCCCGTTCGCGTCATGCACCCAGTTATCGGTGGCTGCCCGCTGGGCTGCGGGATGCTGAGACTTCTTGGTCTTCGCCAGCGGATGCTGGCCATAATACTCCCGCACGTGCCCATCCGCGTAGAGAAACGCCACCCGCTCCGGATCCTCTTCGATACGCTGCTGGGCCCGCGCCTGCATCAGCTCCCGGGCCTGTCCTTGAGCGGCCAATTGGTCCACTTTGCGACGCACCGTCTTCACCTCCGGCGCTCGGTCGAGGCCGATCACATGCCCCAGTTCCTGAGGGTTGTGTTCCTTGAAATGCTCGGGACGTTTGATGCGTAACAACGCCGCCATGAACAGCACCACCACGGTGGTCCGCAAACCATAAAACGCTGGACCTAGCGAGTGATAGATGCTGAAAAACGCGTCCAGCAATTTGCTCTCCACCAGCAACGGCATCGCCAGCAACACACCCGCTTGACGCAGGCACGGTCGGTCTCCAAATAACGGCAACGCATCTTCGAGTTGCCCCACCCGCGCTAACGCTCGATCTCCAGCACGATCGTCTGGATCTCGGTCAATGGTGAAGCCCTGCTCTTCGTAGCTCGCCAGTACGTCCTCCAGAAACTCACCGAACACCGGCCCTCGCTCCTCACCCGCTTCTGACTCGCCACTGAGGTCCATTCTCTGCTGAGTTGGCGGCGATTCTCCCTCTTCGCTTTCGATGTTTTCACCGACCGCCACCTCAAGGCCCAAATCCCGCGTCTCTTGCGCTGCGGGGGCTGTCCCGTCTACCTCCACCGCGGCCTCTCTCGCATCGGCCCGGCTCGTGGCCTCCTCCAAGTCATCGGGCCACGGAAGCTCGGCAGGCATCGGCTGCCGGCGCTGCAGCCCCAACCGAGCCAAGCTCCGGTGAATCGTGGCCGCACCCACCTTCAGACGCTGAGCCATCTCGCGATTGGAGATCCCTTCGGCAAACCACTGACGCAGAATTCCATCCAGCGTTCGTGGGATCCCCGACGGGCGTCCTGAGGACTTTCCACTCTTCAATCCTTCAATCCCGTCCGCTTGGAAACGATTCTCCCAGCGACGTTGGGTCGCCACCGAGTGGTCAAAGGCTTCAGCGATTTCTTCTTGTGTGGCCAATTTGCTGGTGCGAAGATGAACCGCCACATAGCGAAGAGTAAGCGTGTCGGAAAGAGAAAAGCGAAACAACGGCTCATACCAATTGAACACGACACGCACGCCTGCTTGATCCACGAAAGACAGAACCCGGTTGATGGCTTTCCGTCTGCGATCATCGCCGTCTTCCAACAGCTCGCTTTCATTGAAAAGAACGGGAGTCCTGTCGATCGTGCTCATGCTTCCGTGTCCCTCTATAATGCGATGCCTTCGCTCTACCATAGAGAGACACTTAACAGGCGATTTATTCCCGAAAACCGCTCAGTATTTCCGGAACGCAATAACCCGAAAC
>PMBA01000316.1 GCA_003152795.1 Acidobacteriaceae bacterium
GTAGCGGTAACGGCGGCGATCGCGCAATCCTACACGTCCGGCGGAAACAAAACGAAGCCAATCCAGTTTGTATTTAATGCATGCACACTGCTGAACGCGTCCGCCCTCGCCTATCTGGCCTACCATAGCCAGATGTTNNACGGCTCCGGTGGCAGGCATTATCAGTCTGACCGAAGGTGGCAATCCTTTTGCCCTCTGGCACAAGGTCTTTCTGTGGTCGTTCCCGAACTACGTAATCGGTGCGGGATTGACCGCGATCTTCTCCGCCTTCAGCGCGGTTAGCGGGCTTGGAACCCTGGCGGTTCTGATGGCGGTGCTGTTTGCCGTCTACCAGTCGTACAAAATGTACGTCGCCCGAGCCGAACAGACACAGCCGCTAGTGATGGCTATGGCTGCCGGCCGATAACCCGTAATGCGTCTTTCCTGCGCGCAGCCTGCCGGCTGCGCGCTTTTTTTGCCCCGGTGTGAAGCCTGATTGCCTTTTGTTGGCGTAACTTGGGACCAGTTCCGACCCTGTGTAAATCATCTCGAAATCCAAATTGCAATCTGCACCGTACCCAATCCGAGGATCTAAATTCAAAACTGAAAGGATTTCGAGATTATGAAGAGCAAGATTCTGGTTGTCCTCACCCTGATGGGGCTCGCGGTTGTATCGGCAGTGGCGGGGATGAGGAACCCGATGGTCGGCGGGCAGGAGATGTATCCCACCAGGAACATCGTTGAGAACGCTGTAAATTCAGCGGATCACACCACCCTTGTGGCAGCCGTGAAAGCGGCCGGATTGGTGGAGACATTGGAGGGGCCGGGGCCATTCACCGTGTTCGCTCCAACCAATGAAGCATTCAATAAACTGCCAGCCGGCACGGTGGACTCCCTGTTGAAGCCGGAGAACAAGGCGACTTTGACCAAGGTTCTGACTTATCACGTGGTGCCGGGGCGACTGGCCGCGCACGACCTGATGAAGAAGATCAGCGAGGGCAAAGGCACGGCGGAGTTGACGACCGTAGAAGGCGGCAAACTTTGGGTCACGCTGCACGATGGCAAGCACATCGAACTGAAGGACGAAAANNGTCATGCCGAACTAAGTTCTGTAAAAGATGCGCTTGGCCCGTCTCCACCGCACATCGACGAACTTTGGCCCCGCTCCGGCGGGGCTTTTTTCGCGGACGCTATTTTGCCGCTGCCGGTGCAAGCACGATCTTCATCAACTCGTTTGCCAGGTCCGACGCGTTGCCCCCATCAAGGTTAATCAGGACTACGACGCCCGCCCCGCGCTCCGGCACCATCATGAAGGAAGTGCTGGTTCCCTGCTGGCCCCCGGTGTGGCCAACGTCGAGGACACCGAGGTCCTTCCCCGTGCCCCAGCCCAGAGCGTAGCGATCTTCCTTGCCGTCTGAGGGCCGCAGCGGAGTCCACATCAGATCGCGCGTGGAGCGAGCAACGACGCGGTCGTTGAGCATGGCCACTTCAAATTGAGCCATGTCATCGGCGGATGAAAGCCAACCGCCTCCCGGTATCTTGTAGCTCGAGTCGAGAAAATCCGCATTGGTGATAGCTCCAGAACTATCTTTGCTGTAAAAACGCGTGCGGAACGGAACGATCGCCATGCGGTCATCGACCACTGTATGCGTCATACCGGCAGGCCTCAGCACATTCTCGCGGACGTAATCCACATAGTTCTCTCCGGAAGCGCCTTCGATAGCGCAGCCCACCAGTGTGAATCCCTGGGTGGAATAGTGGAACTCGGTGCCCGGCTTGGCAACGAGCGGATCGCCCTTGAAAAAATCGAGCCCGGCCTGGATCGGATTCGCAAAGTGCTTGGTGTTGCCGACCTCAGGATCGTTCTGCGAGTCGGACTTGTAATGGCGAATTCCACCCAGGTGGCCGAGAAGTTCACGGGTCGTGATGGGCGTCTCCTTTTGCGGAAAAGCCGGACAGTATTTCTGCACCGGAGCGTCCAGATCGAGCTTCCCTTGCTGCCAGAGCAACAGCGCCGCGGTCGCGGTAATCGATTTCGAGATGGACGCCAACCGATACAGGGTGTGTGTGGTTGCGGGAACAAACGTTTCCAGATCCGCGGTGCCGAATCCCGCCGACCATTCCTGGGCGCCGTTTTCCACGATGGCCACGGAAACTCCGGGAATGCTGTTGGCGGCCATAAAACGGGAAATAGTTGTTTCCATCTGGGCGCGCTTTTCCGTGGTCAGTTGGCCAGACTGCGCGAATGATGGAGACAGGAACGGCTGGACGATGAGCCCGATCGCCAGTATGCCTTTCACCGCGAACCTTGCCGCCCGCCGCTTGTGAGTTCGAGGCATGATTGAAGTCCTACTTCACGTCTCCGCAGGCTGGGCCCAGGTATTTGGAACTGAAACTGAAGTCTATATTCATGGTTCGACCGCCGCCGTTGCTGACGGCATGGAACGAACCCTTGGCGCTATCGGAACTCACAGCCTCCACCACAAACGTCCCATCGGTGGACATCTTCTGATCCTTACCTTCACAGTGAATCTTCATTTCCAGCTTGCTACTCGTGGAATTCAAAACGGTGCGGGTACAGTCTCCACGGTTGTTGCTGAAAGCCGAGTGCTTGTCCAACTTCTCCTTCGTGATGCACTCTTTGCGCACGTCGGTGCTTGGCCCACCCATCCCGCTCTGCTTCATTGCCGCTTCGATCCGGGCGCGCTGCTCCGCCGGCATGTTGGCGAGCGTTTCCGGAGGAATCGCGGGCATGCCAGTCATGGAATGAGTCGAGGTCACTTCCCACAGACCCTCCTTGACGTTGAGGGACGTAATGTTGTCGCCGGCCCAGACAGTTAGCGAGGAAAGAACGATTAGGACAGGAAATAGTTTCGTTCGCATCAGTATCTCCCGGTGTTATTGGAGCTGGTTTCGTTGAACAGGATTACACACCTCGAGTTGTGGAGCAATTCAATAGTGAGGCGAATCATTGTCGGGAGTGGTGCCACGCGAGCCAACGCGCAGAGCCGATTCCGAGCCCCGCCAGCGCACTCGGCAAGTGCTGTACAAATCGGAATGATTGCTATACAAATAGCGGTCATCCTGCACTCTAACGGGGCGGGGACCTCACAGGGGAAAGAATGACCAATAGAAACCTCGGTTGGCTGATATATGCGTCTTACATGTGCTCTTCTATTTTTCTTTATGGACAGACGACAAAAGAACCTGCCGATACGATCATCACCGGCATGGTGGTCACCATGGACGGCCAGCGGCACATCTACGACGACGGGGCAGTCGCGGTCACAGCAGACACGATCGTCGCCGTCGGTCCCCGCGCCGAAGTTGAAGCGCGTTACCAGGGCCGTCAAACCATCGCTGCGAAAGACAATCTGGTGCTGCCCGGGTTTATCAATGGCCATACCCATGTCCCAATGACCTTGTTCCGCGGCCTGCACGACGACGTCACCCTCTCAGATTGGCTCTACAAATACATCTTTCCCGCGGAGGCGAAGAACGTTACCGAGCCGTTCGTTCGCTGGGGCACGCGGCTCGCAGCGGCCGAACAGATTCGCTCGGGCGTAACCACCTTCGCGGACATGTACTACTACGAAGACGCGGTGGCGGAAGAAACCAAGGCCGCGGGTATGCGCGGAGTGCTCGGCGAAACATTGATCGATTTTCCCGCGCCCGATAACAAGAACGAAGCGGCGATGCTTGCGTACACCGAGCGCTTTCTGCAGAAGTGGCAAGGCGACCCGCTCATTCACGCCGCTGTGGCGCCTCATTCGATCTACACCTGCTCGCAGAGAACGTTGCAAGATGCTTCCGCACTGGCGCGAAAATATCACGCGCCCATCCTGATTCACGTTGCCGAGATGAAAAAAGAGTGGGAGGACAGCGAGAAACAGAACGGGGCCTCGCCGGTGCAATATCTGGAGCGAATCGGAGTGCTTGGCCCCGATGTCGTTGCCGCGCACTGCATCTTTGTCGACGATGCCGACCGCAAGATTCTGGCGGAGCACAACGTAGGCTGCGTGCACAACCCGTCAAGCAACATGATGATTGCAAGTGGCGTTGCGCCCGTGCCCGAGATGCGCGCCGCCGGAATCGCGGTCGGCCTCGGGACCGACGGCCCAGCCGGCAGCAACAACGACCTCGACCTGATGGAAGAAATCGATTTGGCGGCCAAGCTGGCGAAAATTACGAAAATGAACCCGTTGGCGCTGAATGCCCTGGCCGTGGTGGAAATGGCGACGATCGACGGAGCCCGGGCCTTGCACATGGAGAAGGAGATCGGCTCGCTCGAAAAAGGGAAAAAGGCAGACCTGATTGTGCTCAGCCTGAATGAACCAAACGCCGTACCGATGTACGATGTTTACGCCCAGATCGCCTATGCATTGAAGGCTAGCGATGTGCAGACCGTCATGATCGCTGGACGACTCGTGATGCGTGACCACACCCTGCTGACGGTCAACGAGCAGGAAGCAATGGACAAAGCGCGGGAGTACCAGAAGACGGTTGCCGCGTCNNGCCAGCCCGCGCCCCTTTGTGTTACAAGCATCGATACATCGGAGGGGTATGCGATCCAAGGATTTTGTTTTCTGGGAAGTCGATGTGCAAGCGGATTTCATGCTGCCCGGCGGCAAGCTATACGTTCCGGGGGCGGAGAAGTTGCTACCGAATATCCGCAAACTGACGGATGCGGCCCGACGCAACGAGGTTTTCCTGGTTTCGAGCGGTGATTTTCATCCTCCGAACGATCCCGAGTTCGCCCAGTTCCTTCCACACTGTCTGAAAGGTACGGCCGGATCGGACTTGCTGCCGGAAGCGCTGACGGATAAGGTCGCGCGCATCGAGAATGTGGCCGCTGCAACGCTGCCCGCAGATCTGTCTCCGTACCAGCAGATCGTGCTGGAAAAACAAACGCTGGACGTTTTCCAGACTTTCCATGCGGACGATTTGGTGGAGCAACTCGGAAGAGAACCGGAATTTGTCGTCTTCGGCGTGGTGACGGAGTATTGCGTGAACTGCGCTGTCAGAGGATTGCTGCAGCGGAAACGACGGGTAGCCGTGGTTCGCGATGCAATTGAAACCCTGGCGCCGGAGGTTGGAGAGAAAACTCTGGCAGAGTTTCGGAGGCTAGGAGTTCATTTAGTGACGGCCGATGAAGTCCTCGCGCAACTGAAGGCACGCAATTAGTGCGGTGTCCCTACAGCAGCATGCCGGCAATCGAAGCCGACATCAGGTTCGCCATGGTGCCCGCCAGCATGGCGCGAATGCCGAGACGCGCCAGTTCGCCACGTTTGTTGGGAGCGAGCGCGCCGATGCCGCCCAATTGAATTCCGATCGAACTCAGATTCGCGAAGCCGCAGAGCGCGAACGTCGCGATGGTAAACGAGCGCGGATCAAGCACCGCTCGCTGCGGTCCAAGCATGGAGAACGCTACAAGTTCGTTCAACACCATGCGCGTACCCAGCAGATTGCCGATGGCGGCACAGTCACGCCATGGGATTCCGATAACCCATGCGATGGGGGCAAACAACACGCCGAAGATCTGCTGCAGGCTGGCGGGAAACCAGGAGATTCCCAGCCAGTTGTGAACCCCGCCGAGCACTCCATTGGCAAGAGCGATCAGCGCGAGGAATGCAATCAGCATCGCCGCGATATTGAGCGCGAGGCCCAAGCCGTCCGTGGTGCCGCGCGCAATCGCACCCAGAAGGTTCTCCTTCTTCTCCGCATCCTCTTCTTCGTCACTCATGACCACACGGCCGGCGGTCCTCGGAACCTCAGTCTCCGGCACCAGCATCTTCGACATCAGAATCGTGCCCGGCGCGGTCATAATCACCGCGCTCAGCAGATGTTTGGGTTCGATGCCGAAAGCGATGTAGGCGGCCATGATCCCGCCCGAGACGTGGGCCATGCCGCTGGTCATCACCGTCATCAGTTCCGAGCGCGTCAGGTCCGGTAGAAACGGGCGGATGGTCAGCGGCGCTTCGGTCTGNNCCGTAGTGATAGAGCACGGCGAAAAAAGCCGCGATAAAAATGACCGTGGGCAGCACCTGAAAGGCAAAAAAGAATCCCATCGACGAGCCCTGCGCGCCCAGTTCCCCAAACACAAACTTTGACCCAACGAAGGCATAGCTGAGCAGGCGGTTGACCGCGTCTCCGGCTTTCTGGAAGAGCAATCGCCCGACCTCGATCTTCAGCACGAAGATGGCGAACACCACTTGCAGCCCAAGGCCCCACACAACCGTTTTTTTGTTGATCGCGCGGCGGTTGGTGGAGAAAGCGTAGGCCAGGCCCAACATGGTGAGTAGACCGAGAATGCCAGTGAAACGTCCCATCTTTTCCCCTCTTGAATCAGTGTTCCCCTTTATAAATCGCGCGGTGAATCAAAGATGTTTTATGCATGGGCGCGGCGGCTGCAATCTGATAGCTCTGTTCCAGCAAGGTCTTCGCGCGCGCCGCCTGTTCGTCGGAATGACAGTGAATGGTGCAGAGCGACTCGCCCGCAGAAACCTTGTCGCCGATCTTCTTATGAACCACGACGCCGACCGCGGGATCGACCGAATCTTCCTTGCGTTCGCGCCCTCCGCCCAGGATCACGCAGGCCGTGCCCACCTGTTCGCACAGAATTCCCGTCACGTATCCCGCTCCTGGACTCGGCACCTCGACCGTGTGACCCGTGCTCGGGAGGCGGGTGGGGTCGTCGATTACGCTGATGTCCCCTCCCTGCAACTCAACCATATGGCGGAAGCGCTCGAAGGCCTTGCCGGAGGCGATAATCTGCTCAGAGAGTTGCTTGCCCTCGGTCACTGTCTTGGAAACCCCGCCCAGAAAGAACATCCAGGCCCCCAATTCCAGGCA
>PMBA01000243.1:0-1106 GCA_003152795.1 Acidobacteriaceae bacterium
GGAATAGAACAGGTTCATCCAACCCAGGACTTGCACGGCGATTACGATGATTGCAATGACGACCCCGGCGACGATGCTGTAGCCATTTGCCGATTCAGGGTCGAGCGTGTATATGCCTTTGTTCTTGAGCGCGGACATGATGTCCTCGCGCACCACGGGAATCACGGTGTAGAAACGATTTTTCAGGCTGGACAAGCGGGTTTCAGCGCCACCGAGAAAAATATTTTCCAGCATTACGCGCTCGTGCGGGGTAAGGTCGGGGCCCCACTGCTCGCGCGGTTTCAAAAGGTGGAACAGATAATCCTTGTGGTGAAAGACCAGGAAGGTATCGACTTTTTCTTCAATTCTGATGTAGCCGCGTACCGCGAGATCGACGATGGTGCTGGTAATGTCGCGGGGGTGGATGGTGTCGTCGATCAAAGTTCCGGCTTCGGCGGGGGACATGCCTGGGGGCGGCGCGTACTGCGGGGCCACGGAGACGCCGGGATCCGGGTCGCGTCCCACGGAATACCAGAGAGCAAACATTACGGCCAAGGTAAACAACGGCAGGAACACGACGGGATTGCTGCTCAGAAACCAGCCCAACTTGGTTAACGCGGATGGAGGCTTCAGCACTCCCTGCGGAATATAAATGTCGATGGTGGCGCCGCCGCGCATGGGGAGCGGGCGCGTGGTTTCGAAAAGAACGTCGGCGCCTTTGATCTCGGTGGTAGCGTCGCTTTCCTTGGAACCGTAGGCGCCGGTGAAGGCCTGAGCGCGCAGTCCTCCGGCGGCACTTTCGGGCAAGGTGACGAAAGCCGAGGCATGGTCGATGGGAACGGGCCAGTCGTTGCCGGTCACGTTCCAGTAGAACTCTGCGTAACTGTCGCTGGAACCGTCTCCAGAACTATCGAAGAAGCGGANNTCGTATTTCAGCTTGTTCCCGTTTTCGTCGGTGACGCTCATGACATTGAGAAAGAGCGTGTAGTTGGTTCCCTGCGGTCCGGGATACTCGACGGGAATGGTGCGGTGAATGCCGTGCCACTCGCCGACGAACTGGAGGGTGATTTTTTCGCTGACCAGGGCAGTGCCGTCGGCGGCTATGGAGATGGTGTCCTTGAAATCGG